>NZ_SMKZ01000023.1 GCF_004349065.1 Jiangella asiatica | reverse complement strand
CTCCTACGCACCATAGGCATCACCGGTGCCGGCACACTCTTCGGCCTCCCCCTCCTCACCGCCTGCGGCAACGACGATTCGACCTCGGGCAACGCGACCGGCGGACGTCTCATCCTCGGCACGACCGAGATCATGCAGTTCGACCCCTACCTGACCAACTCGGCCATGCACATCCACACCTTCTACACGTATCTGATCGACTACACGGCCGCCGACGACTACACCCCGGTCCCCGCGGGTGCCGAGAGCTGGGAGCTGGCCCCCGATCACCTGTCCGGCACGATCACCCTGCGTGAGACCACCTTCCACACCGGCGACCCGGTCACCGCCGCCGACATCGTCGCCGGCATCGAGCGCGCGAAGAACCCGGAGGCCGGCTTCACGCAGACCGGGCCGGCCTCGTTCATCTCCACCGCCACGGCCGTCGACGAGCGCACCGTCCAGCTTGCCTTCACCGAGCCGACACCCGAGGGCCTCGTCCTGGACTGGATGTTCGCCTTCCCACTGGTTCCGGCGGCGAGCAACGTGCCGGCGACGCTGGAGACCGAGCCATCCGGCTCCGGACCCTTCCTCCTCGACACCTTCGAACGCGACCGCCGCCTCGTCCTCACCAAGAACCCCGACCACTGGAACGACGGCAAGCCGCACCTGGACGAGGTCGAGTACCGCTTCTTCAACGACGAGGAGGCACTGGTCGCGGCGCTGGAGTCCGGCGACGTCGACGGCGCGGTGTACCTGGCGTTGCGGCACGCCGAGCGCCTGGAGAGCCGGTTCACCCTGGTCCAAGGCGGCGGCCGGATGGACCTGTTCTTCATGAACGCCGCGCTGCCGCCGTTCGACAACAAGGCACTACGCCAGGCCGTCGCCCGCGCCATCGACCGCGAACGCATCATCGAACAGGTCCGCTTCGGCCTCGGCGAGCCCATCTACACCGCGTTCATGCCGCCGTCGCCGGCGTTCGACCCCGCCTACCTGGACTCACACAGCTTCGACCTCGACGCCGCCGCGGCCATGCTCGACGCCGCCGGCGGCCCCCGCCAAGCCGTCGCCGGCGTCGGCGACGAACCCGGCGCCATCGAGATTCTCCAAATCATCCAAGCCGACCTGGACAAGATCGGCTTCGAGCTCACCATCGACCCGATGGAACAGACGACGTTCCTCGAGGAGCTGTTCGCCAGCCGGCTGCAATGCTGTGTCGCCGCCCAGCCGAACAACCTGCAGAGCCCATCCCTGATCTCCCGCGGCCGGCAGATGCTGCCGAGCACCGAGAACGTGATGCTCGGCGCCGCGGTGCCCGACGCCTACATCCAGGCCGTCGCCGCCGCCCGGACGGCGATCACCGACGCGGACCGGCAAACGGCGTTCGCCCAGCTCAACGAGGTCCTGGTGGACGAGGCGTGGGCCATCGGCATCGCGACCCGTCCGTCGTTGTCGGCACTGCGCGACGGGGTGGACGGCCTGGCCGTCGACCCGCGCGACTTCCTGGTGCTCGACGACGTCGAGGCGTGAGCCAGCTGCCGACACGCGCACCGTCCACCTCATCCTCCGAGAAAGGCCAGGCCTTGACCGTGCTGAACCACTCCACGCCCAGTTCGCCGATGACCCTGCTGACCGCCGTGTTCACCCCGTTCCGCGCCGACGGCGAGCTGGACCTCGACGTCGTGGCCGCGCAGGCCGACGCCGCGGCGGGCTGGGGAGCCCGCGGTGTCTACGTCGGCGGGTCGGCGGGGGAGGGCGCCTCGATGACGACGGCGGAACGGAAGGCGCTGTTGGAACGCTGGTGCGGCGAGGCGACGGGCCGGTTCGACGTCATCGCACACGTCGGTCACACCAGTCTGGCCGAGGCGCGGGACCTGGCCGCGCACGCTCAGCGGGTCGGCGCGGACGCGATCTCGGCGGTGCCGCCGTACTATCACCGCCCGGCGGACGCGCAGGCGGTGGTGGGGTTCATCGGGCGGGTGTGCGAGGCGGCGCCGGAGCTGCCGTTCATCTACTACCACATCCCGGGCATGACGGGCGTGAAGGTGCCGGCCAGCGCGGTGCTGCTGGCCGCGGAGGACCGCGTCCCGACCTTCGCCGGCGTCAAGTTCGCCGACGGCGACCTTGCCGACCTGCAGCGCTGCCTGGACCTGGCGGAGGACCGGTTCGAGGTGTACGTCGGCAGCGCCCGGCTGCTGCTGGCCTCGATGGGGATCGGTGCCCGGACGGCGATCGGCTCGGCCTACAACTTCACCGCGCCGCTGTACCTGCGGATGATCGAGCACGTCGAGCGCGGCGAGCTGCGCGAGGCACGGCGCTGCCAGGTGCTCGCACAGTCCGCGATCGAGGCGGTCGGCCGGTTCGGCGGCGAGCTCGCCGGGTTCAAGGCGGCATCCAGCCTGGTCGGGCCGGACTGCGGGCCGTGCCGGCCGCCGCTGGTCTCGCCGAGCGAGACCGAGCTGGCCGAGCTGCGCGAGCGGCTGGACACGTTCGGCCTGCTGCCAGCGGCGACGGGTCGATGACCGGCCGGCCGAACGTCCTGGTCATCCAGGCCGACCAGTTTCGCTCGGACTGCTTCGGCGCGGCCGGCAACCCGGACGTTCGCACCCCCGCGCTGGACGCGCTGGCCGCGGACGGCGTGCTGTACACCGACGCGTTCTGCCCGCTGCCGGTGTGCACGCCGTCGCGGTACTCCCTGCTGTCCGGCAGGTACGTGCACCAGCACGGCGGTTGGACCAACCGCAGCACGCTCGCGCCGGGTATCGACACGTTCCCGCGGGCACTGCGCCGGGCCGGGTACCGCACCGCGGCGGTCGGCAAGATGCACTTCACGCCGACCTATCTCGACGTCGGCTACGACAGCCTGCTCCTGGCCGAGCAGCACGGGCCCGGGCGGTACGACGACGACTACCACCGCGACCTGCGCGCGGCCGGGCTCGCGCCGGTGGTCGATCTGCTGGACCAGGAGGAACCGCTGCGGTCGTCGGCGGGGCCTGCGTACTGGACGACGTACGGCGCCGGCCGCTCCGATTTGCCGGAGGAGTGGCACTCCACGACGTGGATCGGCAACCACGCCCTGGCCGAGCTGGACGGCTGGGGCGACGGCGGCGGGCAACTGCTCCACGTGTCGTTCATCAAGCCGCACCACCCGTTCGACCCGCCGGCTCCGTGGGACGCGCTGTACGACCCGGCCGGGCTGCGCCTGCCGCCCGGCTGGACCGAGACGATCCCGGAGCCGGACCGGCGGCACGCGGAGGAGTACTTCGGCTACGACGGGCTCACAGAGTCGGCCCTGCGGACGGTCCTGGCGCACTACTACGCCACCATCACGCATCTGGACCACTGGATCGGGCTACTGCTGGAGCGGTTGCGCCGGCGCGGGCTGTACGAGGACACGCTGATCGTCTTCACATCCGACCATGGCGAGTACCTCGGCTTCCACCACCTGCTGCTGAAGAACGGTCCGATGTACGACCCGCTGGCGAAGGTCCCGCTGGTGGTGAAGTTCCCTGCCTCCGACGGCGCCGAGCGCGCCGGTGAACGCGACGGGTCGCTCGTCTCGCTGGTCGACGTCGCGACGACGGTGCTCGCGGCGGCCGGGTTGGAACCGGAGGCGCCCCTGCCCGGGCTGGACCTGGCCGACCCGGCGGCGGCCCGCGCCTGCGTCTTCGCCGAGAACCGGCACGGCCGGCCGGCCGCCATGGCCCGCACCGCCACCCGCAAGCTGCTGGCCTACGGCGACGACGGCGGAGACGCGTTCTACGACCTCGCCGCCGATCCGCACGAGCTGGACAACCGGATCGACGACCCCGCCTGCGCGGTCCAGGTTCGCGACCTGCGCGACGCGCTGGCCCGGTGGCTGTTCGACACGCCGCCGCCGGACTACCTGGACGAGCGGGCGCCACGCGTCGACCGCCCCAACGTCCCGCAGCCGGACCCGGACCGGCACACCGAGCACCGCGACTGGTTCGCCGCCCGTGTCACCGAGGCCGCCGCACGGCCCGGATTCGCGCCCTGGCGAGCCTGACGCACGTCCCGTTCCGTTCCCGCACGTACGAGCTGTTCCGCATCCCATTCGAAGGAGCACGATGTCGACGACGACACGTCGCAGGACCCGCTTGTCCATCACCGCCGGCCTGGCCGGTTTCGCCCTCGCGGCCAGCATTGGCGCGAGCGGAGCCGGCTGGGCGCCGGCGCCGGCGCAGGCGACACCCGATCGGGCGATCGAGATGTCCACCGTCTTCAGCCGCGGCGAGGATGGCTACCACTCCTTCCGCATCCCCGCCGTCGTGCAGGCCGTCGACGGCACCCTGCTGGCCTTCGCCGAGGGCCGGGTGAACAGCGCCAGCGATGACGGCGACATCGACATGGTGCTCAAGCGCTCCACCGACGGTGGGCGCACCTGGGGCGCACTTCAGGTCGTCTGGGACGCCGGCGCGAACAAGGTGGGCAACCCGGTCCCCGTCGTCGACCAGAGCACCGGGCGCGTGGTGCTCAACGTCACCCGCGCCGGCGGCGACGTGAGCGGTAACGACATCCAGTGCGGCGTGGCGGACGAGGAGCAGACCCGCCGCCCGTTCGTCCTCCACAGCGACGACGACGGCGCCACCTGGTCCGAGCCGGTGGACATCACCGCCGATGTGAAGCCCGCTGACTGGCGGCACATGGTCGGCGGGCCGGGCCACGGCATCCAGCTGACCGAGGGCGAGCACGCCGGGAGGCTGGTCATCCCGGGCAACCACAGCGTCGCACCGCCGGAAGGCTCCGGCCGGGACTGCTCGACCGGCGTCGACGCGGGCGGACACAGCCTCTACAGCGACGACGGCGGCACCACCTGGCAGCTGGGCGCGATCGACCAGCCCGGCGGCGCCGGTGGGCTGGTCCCCAACGAGACCTCCGTGGTCGAGCTGGCCGACGGCGGCGTCTACTTCAGCTCACGGGACCAGGGCACCAGTCCCGGCCAGCGGCTCGACACCGTCAGCAGCGACGGGGGAGCGTCGTTCGACCAGCCCTACGCGCCGGTCGACGGCGTGGTGACGTCGAAAGTACAGGGCTCGCTGCTCCGCCTGCCCGCGCAGCGCGGCGCGGCCGACCGCATCCTGCTCGCCGTGCCCGGTCACGCCACGGCGCGCGAGAACCTCACCCTGTGGTCCAGCTTCGACAGTGGCGCCAGCTGGTCGAGGGGAGCGCAGGTCTACGAGGGCCCGTCCGGTTACTCCGATCTCGTGGACCTCGGCGGGCGGCCGGGCCAGCGCGACGTCGGCGTGCTGTTCGAGAACGGCGAGCGGGTCTACGACGAGCGGGAGCTCGCCTATCACCACCGCATCAGCTTCGCGGTGGTCCCGGAGCGGCTGCTCGACCGGCCGGCCGGCGATCCGTCGACGACGCCGGACCGGTCCGGCCACGACCACGACGGCGCGGTCTCCTGGAGCCCTGGCACGGTGCCCGGCGTGTTCGGCCGGGCACTGGAGCTCGCCGGCGACTACGTGGAGCTCCCGCACCAGGAGGAGCTGGCCTTCGGCACCGGGGAGTTCACGGCGGCCGCCTGGTTCCGTTCCGAGCGCGAGTTCGACCAGGCCGTCATGTGGGCACACAACGGCGACGGCCTGTGGTGGATCCGTCTCGAGCCCGGCGCGGGCCGGATCCGCGCGCTGCTCGACGACGGCACCATCGCCAGGTACGTGTCGGTGCCCGGTGACTTCGCCGACGGTGAGTGGCACCACGTCGCGCTGACCAGGGACGACACCGGCGTCACACTCTACCTGGACGGGGCCGCGTCCACGGCCGCGCCGGTCGCCGGGTCGGTGTCCGCGGCGGCGCGCACCGGCATCAGGCTGGGTGCCCGCGTCGACGGCATCAACAACCCGCTGGTCGGCGCGATGGACGAGGCGTGGCTGTTCGGCCGGGCGCTGACGGCCGACGAGGTCCGGGCGCTCGCGGTGGAGAACGTCGCCACGGACCCGCTTCTGCACCTGCCGCTGAACCAGGTCGTCGGCTGAACGCCTACACGTCAGGGCGGCGCCGCCCAGTTCGGCACGGCCGGGCTGGGTGGCTGCCGGCGCCCGTTCATGACGTCCACGGCGCCGAGGACCTGGTCGAGCAGCTGCGGGAGCAGCTCGTAGCGCACCGCGACGGCGGCGGCGTCGTGCCACAGGTTGTAGCGCTCGGCGGGGTCGCGCCGCCGGTCGTAGAGCTCGCCGTCGGCGCAGCCGTGGTACCAGGTGAGCTTCCAGTCCGGAGTCGTGAGCGTGCGCGCCCGCATGGGCACGAAGTCGTCGTCGTTCTCCGTCAGGACACCGGCATGGCGCGGCAGCCGGGCCTCGCCGGCCCAGGCGGCGCGCATGCTGACCCCCTGGACGCCCTCGGGCGCGGGTACGCCGGCGTGGTCGAGCAGCGTGGGCGCCAGGTCGAGGGTGGAGGCCAGGTCGTCCAGTCGCGCGCCGGCACGGATCCCGGGGCCGCGGACGATCATCGGCGTCCGGATGGCGGAGTCGTAGTGGAACCCCTTGCCGGCCAGGCCGTGGTCGCCGAGGTACTCGCCGTGGTCGGTGGCGAAGACGACGACGGTGTCGTCGTCGAGCCCGGTGGCGCGCAGTGTCGCCAGGATCCGGCCGATCTGCTCGTCCAGCAGGGTCACCATGCCGTAGTAGATGGCCGTGGCCGCCTGCCAGTCGGCCGTCGTGTACCGGGTGTAGTCGTCCGGCGGGGTGCCGATGACGGGGTCGCGCCGGCCGGTCTCGCCGCGATGCGCGGCCAGCTGCAGGGCGGTCGCGCCGTCGGCCGCGCTCACGGGCGGGACCGGGACGGGCATCCGCGCGGGATCGTAGGCCGACGCGTACGGCTCGGGCACGGTGAACGGGTGGTGCGGGTCGGGGAAGGAGACCTGGAGGAAGAAGGGTTCGCCGTCGCGGGCGTGGTCCTCGAGGTACGCGGCGGCGCGGTCGACCACGTACTCGCCCGAGTGCGCGTCGGCGGGGAGCTCCCAGGTGTGCGTTCGCAGCGACCCGCTGGCGTTGTTGACCCCGGGCGCCATCGGGCGGGTCCGGGCGCGCCGCTCGGCGAGGTCCGGGACGCGCCGCTCGAGCCACGGCGTGAAATCCGGGCCGTACGTCCCCATGCCGTGTCCATTGACCAGGTCGACGTGCTGGAAGCCGTAGTAGTCGAAGTCCGGGCCCTGCTGGCCGACCGGCGGGATCAGCACGGCCTCGTCGGCCTGCGGCACGAGGTGGAGCTTGCCGACGGCCGCGGTCCGGTAACCGGCGGCCGCCAGCAGCCGGGGCAGGAACCGCGGGTCGTCCGGGGTGTGGCAGCCCACCATGCGCGATCGCAGCGCGGACGGGTAGCAGCCGGTGAGCAGGCAGGCCCGGCTCGGTGTACAGGTCGGCTGGGTGACCATGCACTGCGACAGCATCGTGCCGGCGGCCGCGAGAGCGTCGAGGTTCGGTGTCCGGCAGACCTCGTTGCCGAAACAGCCGAGCGCGTCGGCGCGCAGCTCGTCGGCGAGGATCACCACGATATTGGGACGAGACGGCGGCATCGTTTCACCCTCCGGTACGGGTTGCATTTCGGCGGAATTTTCGGTGCGGCCCTTGACACGGGACATCTGTAGGATATCTGCTAGGCACACATCGGTTGTCGTACCGATGTGCGGACAATAGCCAGCCCGCGGACACCGGTCCAGCCGGTCAGATCGACGCGATTGCTTCACGAACGTCTCGGCGACAGCTGACAAGGAGGTCACACGATGCCCCATCGGAGACGAACCTGGGCCCTGGCGGCACTGTCCGCCGTCGTGCTCACCGGGTGCTCGTTCTTCAGCACCGACGCCGACACCGGCGAGGACGACGACACGCCCGCGAGCGACACCGCCGCCGGCGGGCCGGAGGCACCGACTCTGGCCGCGCAGGTCGAGGCGGGGACGCTGCCGCCGGTGGAGGAGCGGCTCCCGGACGAGCCGCTTGTGGTCGAGCCGGTCGAGGAGATCGGCACGTACGGCGGCGAGTGGCGCACGTACATGATGGGACCGGACGACGACAACGCGATGAACCCGATCGGCTACGAAGGGCTGGTCCGGTGGGCGCGCGAATACACCGGCGCGTCGGGCACCGACGAGATCCTGCCCAACCTCGCGGACTACGAAGTCAACGAGGACGGCAGCAGCTACACGTTCCACCTGCGGCCGGGTACCCGGTGGTCCGACGGAGAGCCGTTCACCGCCGACGACATCATGTTCTGGTACGAGTCGGTGCTCATGAACGAGACGCTCACGCCGAGCGTGCCGGGCTGGCTCACCGCCGGCGGCGAGCCGGTCACCGTCACCAAGGTCGACGACCACACGGTCCGCTTCGACTTCGCGGCGCCGAAGGCGTTCTTCCTCCATGACATGGCGACGCTGGATCGCGGCGTCCAGGTGGCGGAGCACCCGCGGCACTACCTGGAGCAGTTCCACCCCGACCACAATCCCGACGTCGAGGCGCTGGTGGCCGAGAGCGGCCTGGGCGACTGGGTCGCTTTGTTCGAGAACCGCGTGGACTGGCGGCGCAACGTGGACATCCCGCGACTGGCGCCGTGGGTGGTCACCGATCCGCCGAACGACGGCACCACCGCGACGGCCGAGCGCAACCCGTACTACTGGAAGGTCGACCCGGACGGCAAACAGCTGCCCTACCTCGACCAGGTCTCGTACTCCATCGTCGAGGACGCCGAGGTCGCGCTGCTGCGCGCCATCGACGGCGAGGTCGACCTCGAGCACCGCGGCCTCAACCAGGGCGACAACTACCCGCTGGTGTCGGAGAACCAAGAGGCCGGTGACTACCGGCTGATGACCTACGACTACGACAGCATGAACATCGCGACAGTCCAGCTCAACCTCACCCACCCGGACCCGGTCAAGCGGGAGATCTACAACAACAAGGACTTCCGGATCGGGCTGTCGTACGCGATCAACCGGCAGGAGATCATCGACCTGGTCTACAACGGACAAGGCGAGCCGTGGCAGACCAGCCCGCTGGAGAGCACACCCTTCTACCACGAGCAGCTCGCCACCCAGTACGTCGAGTACGACGTCGACCTGGCCAACCAGCACCTCGACCAGGCCGGTTACACCGAGCGCAACGCCGACGGCATCCGGCTCGGCCCGGACGGCCAGCCGATCGTGGTCACCATCGACGCGCGGATCGACGTGTTCAACTGGACCGACGTCGGCGAGCTGCTCGTCGACTACTGGGCCGCGGTCGGCATCGAGCTGCGGATCAACCCGGTGTCCGACGAGGTCCGCACCGAGCGGCGCGACAGCAACCAGTTCGACGCGCACTTCGGCTCCGGTCTCGGTGGCCGGGCCGCGCTGATCGTGCCCTGGAACTACGTCCCAGTCGCCGCTCCCGCGGCCTACGGCGAGATGTGGGCGCGCTGGTACGAGGGTTACCCGGACGGCGAGGAGCCGCCGGCGCCGGTGCAGGAGCAGTACGACTTGTGGCGGCAGCTCGAGGCGACCTTCGATGCGGACCAGCAGGAGGAGCTGTTCAAGCAGATCCTCGACATCGCGGCCGAGGAGTTCTACCAGATCGGCATCGCCACGCCGCGGCAGGAGTTCGCGGTGGTCAAGAACTCCATGCACAACCTGCCCGAGCAGATGCCCTCCGGCTCTCCGTACCCCAACCCCGCTCCGTACAACCCGGAGCAGTTCTTCAAGAGCGAGTGACATGCGCTACCACCACGAGCACCGGCGGGTGAGGCGACGATGATGACGCAGTTCGTCATCCGCCGCGTGCTCTACATGATCCCGACCCTGATCGCGGTGTCGATCGTGACCTTCCTGGTCATCCAGGCACCGCCGGGTGACTACCTCACCACGGTGGTGGCGAGGCTGGAGGCGGAGGGCCAGTACGTCGACCGCGGCCAGCTCGACGCGCTGCGGGAACGGTACGGGCTCGACGAGTCGGTGTGGGTGCAGTACTGGCGGTGGATCACCGGCATCGTGCTGCACGGCGACTTCGGGCAGTCCCTCGTCTACAGCGCGCCGGTGTCGGACGTGATCCAGGAGCGGCTGGGCCTGACGATCCTGCTGTCGGTCACCACCCTGGCATTCGTGTGGGCGGTCGCCATCCCGATCGGCATGTACTCGGCGGTCCGGCGGTACTCCGTCGGCGACTACGCCGCCACGTTCGTCGGGTTCATCGGGCTGGCGATCCCGAACTTCCTGATCGCGCTGATCCTGCTCTACGTCTCGTACCGGTACCTGGGGCAGAGCGTGGGCGGGCTCTTCTCACCGGAGTTCGTCGACGCCAGATGGAACCTCGGCAAGGTCCTGGACCTGTTGGCCCATCTGTGGATCCCGGTGGTGATCATCGGCACCGCCGGGACCGCGGGGATGATCCGGGTGGTGCGGGCGAACCTGCTCGACGAGCTCAACCGGCCGTACGTGGTGACCGCCCGCGCGAAGGGGCTGCCCGAGCGCCGGCTGCTGATCAAGTACCCGAGCCGGATCGCCGCCAGCCCCATCGTGTCGACCGTCGGCTGGCTGCTGCCGTCGCTGATCTCCGCGGAGATCATCGTCTCGGTGGTGCTCAGCCTGCCCACCACCGGGCCGGTCATGCTGCGGGCGCTGGAGAGCCAGGACATGTACCTGGCCGGCAGCTTCCTGTTGGTGCTGAGCGTGCTCACCGTCGTCGGGACGCTGATCTCGGACATCCTGCTCGCCCGGCTCGACCCACGTATCCGCTACGGCAGGAGGTGACGGCGACATGAGCGACGTGACCCTGCTCCCGCCGGCCGCGGGCGGCGATCCCGGCGATCCCGACAGCACCACCGCGTCCGCCGCGGCGAGCACCGACACCAAGGCCGACCCGGGAACCGTCGGCCAGTGGCGGATGATGTGGCGCCGGTTCCGGCGGCACCGCCTGGCCATGACGGCCGCCGTGGTCCTGGGGATGATCTACTTCGTGGCGATCTTCGCCGAGTTCCTCGCTCCGTACAGCCCGTCCACACGGTTCGACGACCTGCAGTACGCACCGCCGCAACTGATCCGGCCGGTCGACACCAGCGACGGGTTCGCCATCGGCCTGTTCGCCCACGGCTACGAGGTGACGACGAACGAGGAGACGCAGCGGCGCACGGTGTCGATCGACGAGTCGGTCACCGCCGAGCTCGGGTTCTTCGTCAAGGGCGAGGAGTACGAGCTGTTCGGGCTCATCCCGTGGGACCGGCACTTCATCGGCCCGACGGACCCGGACAACCCGGTGTTCGTGCTGGGCACCGACCGACTCGGCCGCGACATGCTCAGCCGGCTCGTCCACGGCACCCGGGTGTCGATGTCCATCGGCCTGGTCGGCGTGGCCGCCAGCATGGTGATCGGCATCCTCATCGGCGGCCTGTCCGGCTACTACGGCGGCGCGGTGGACACCGCGGCGCAGCGGCTCATCGAGTTCATCATGTGCATCCCGACGTTGCCGCTGTGGATGATGCTGGCCGCGTCCGTCCCCGACGACTGGGGCGTCCTGACCAAGTATTTCGCCATCACGGTCATCCTCTCCGTGATCGGGTGGACCGACCTGGCCCGGGTGGTCCGCGGACGCTTCCTGGCGCTGCGGGAGGAGGACTTCGTCGAGGCGGCCCGGCTGGACAACTGCGGGTCGCTGCGGATCATCCGCAGGTACCTGCTGCCGTCGTTCAGCAGCCACATCATCGCGGCGCTGACGCTGGCGATCCCGGCGATGATCCTGGCCGAGACCGCCTTGAGCTTCCTCGGCCTCGGAATGCAGGCGCCCGCGGTCAGCTGGGGCGTGCTGCTGCAGGAGGCACAGAACGTGCGCAGCCTCGTCTCGGCGCCGTGGCTGCTCATCCCGGGCATCGCGGTCGTGGTGGCCGTGCTGGCACTCAACTTCGTCGGCGACGGCCTGCGTGACGCCGCCGACCCGTACAACACCGGAGGACGACGATGGCGCAAGCGCACGTGACCGGCACCGACCCGTCCGGGACCGACCCGTCGGGCACGGACCTGTGGGCCGCGGGCACCGGGGGCTACCACACCTACCGGATCCCGGCCCTGGTGGTGACGGCGCTCGGCACGGTCCTGGCCTTCAGCGAGGGCCGGCGCCACGGCGGCGGCGACGCCGGCCAGATCGACCTCCTGGTCCGGCGCAGCCACGACCACGGGCAGAGCTGGGACGAGCCCCGGCTGGTCACCTCGGCCGACGGGTTCACCCGCGGCAACCCCGCACCCGTGGTCGACCGCGCCAGCGGCGACGTCGTGCTGCTGTTCACCCAGAACGGTGCCGAGCACACCGAGACCGACATCTGCGCCGGGGTGGGGGAGCGCACCGTGTGGGTCACCCGCAGCAGCGACGACGGCGCCACCTGGTCCGAGCCCGTCGAGATCACCGCGCAGGTGAAGGACCCGTCGTGGACGTGGTACGCCACCGGGCCGTGTCACGCCGTCCAGCTCACGTCCGGTCGGATCGTCGTACCGTGCGACCACGCCGTCGGTGTCCAGCACGACCGGTGGAACGACCCGTTCCGCTCGCACGTCATCCTCAGCGACGACGGCGGCGCGACGTGGTGGGTGGGCGGCGTGCTGCCCGACGGCACCAACGAGTCGACGGTCACGGAGCTGGCCGACGGCCGGGTGTACTTCAACGTGCGCAACCATGCCCGCACCAACCTGCGCGGTCACGCCTACAGCGAGGACCGCGGCCGGACGTTCGACGGGTTCGCTTGGCACCCGGAGCTGGTCGAGCCGGCCTGCCAGGGCTCGGTGCTCACCGGCCCCGACGGTGCGCTGTTCCTGGCCAACCCGGCGAGCGCCACCCGAACGCGGCTGACCGTGCGGACCAGCCTCGACGACGGAGGCACCTGGTCGGACGGGATCGTCGTCACCGAGGGCCCGGCCGCCTACAGCGACCTCGCGCTGACCCGCGACGGGCACCTGCTGTGCCTTTACGAGCGCGGCGACGAGCGCCCGTACGACAGCCTGCGGCTGGCCCGGATCCCTGTCGGGAAGGTGGTCGCCGGTGGTTGAGTCGCCTCCGCCGCTGCTGGACGTGCGCGACCTGCGCACGCACTTCGCGACCGACACCGGGATGGTGACGGCGGTCGACGGCGCGTCGTTCTCGGTGCCGCGCGGCAAGACGGTCTGCGTGGTCGGCGAGAGCGGCTGCGGCAAGAGCGTCACCGGCCGGTCCATCCTACGCATCGTCGACGCGCCCGGGCGCGTCGTTGGCGGGAGCATCCTCTGGGACCGCGACGGCACCGGTGACCCGGTGGACCTGGCGACGCTGGACCCCGGCGGCCCGGACATCCGGAAGATCCGCGGCGACGAGATCGCCATGGTCTTCCAGGAGCCGATGACGTCGCTGTCGCCGGTGCACACGATCGGCTCCCAGATCGCCGAGTCGGTCCGGCTGCACACTGACCTCGACGACGACGCGGTTCGCGGCCGGGTCATCGAGGTGCTCGGCCAGGTCGGCATGCCACGGCCGGAGAGCCGCTACGACGCCTACACCTTCCAGCTCTCCGGCGGCATGCGGCAGCGAGCGATGATCGCGATGGCGCTGGTCTGCCACCCGCGGCTGCTCATCGCCGACGAGCCGACGACGGCGCTGGACGTCACCACGCAGGCACAGATCCTGCGGCTCATGGTCCAGCTTCAGGCCGAGATGGACATGTCTGTGCTGTTCATCACCCACGACATGGGCGTCGTCGCGCAGATCGCCGACGAGGTCGTGGTGATGTACCTGGGCACCGTCGTCGAGACCGGGCCGACCGAACAGATCTTCACCGATCCCCGGCACCCCTACACCAGGGCGCTGCTCCAGGCCATCCCGCGGTTCGGGCAGCGCCGCGCCGGGCGGGCGTTGTCGATCATCCCGGGCAGCGTGCCGGACCCGTACCGGCGGCCGGGCGGCTGCCCGTTCCACCCGCGCTGCGCGCAGGCGCGGCCGGGCACCTGCGACGTCGTCGAGCCGGCGACGGTGACCGTGGCCGAGCGGCGCGACGTGCGGTGCGTGCTGGCGGCCGAGGAGGTGCACAGCTGATGGCGGAGACGACGCTGGAGACCAGGGCGAGCGGTGCGGAGGCCGCCCCGCCGATGGCCGAGGGCAACCTGCTCGAGGTCCGCGACCTCGAGATGCACTTCGCCGAGCGATCGGGCTGGCTGCGCCGGTCGCGCCGAGTGGTGCGCGCGGTCGACGGCATCTCCTTCGACGTGCGCGCCGGCGAGACGCTCGGTCTGGTGGGGGAGAGCGGCTGCGGCAAGACCACGACCGGCCGCTGCCTCGTGCGCACCCACGCGCCGACCGGCGGACGGCTCATGTACCGCGGCGGCGACGGCCGCGAGGTGGACCTGGCCGCGCTGCCGCACCGGGACCTGCCCGACTACCGCCGGCAAATCCGGATGATCTTCCAGGACCCGTTCTCGTCGCTGAACCCGCGCATGACGGTACGCGACATCATCGGCGAGCCGCTGCGCGTGAACGGTGTCGCCCGCGGCGCGGAGCTCGACGACCGGGTCGCGGACCTGCTGGTGCGGGTGGGCCTGCGGCCGCAGCACCGCTCCCGGTTCCCGCACGCGTTCTCCGGCGGCGAGCGGCAGCGCATCGTCATCGCGCGGGCGCTGAGCCTGGACCCGCGGCTGGTCATCGCCGACGAGGCGGTCTCCGCCCTGGACGTCTCCGTCCGGGCACAGATCCTCGAGCTGATGGTGACGCTGCAGCGCGAGCGCGGCCTGACCTACCTGTTCATCTCCCACGACCTGTCCGTGGTCGAGTACCTCTGCGACCGGGTGGCGGTGATGTACGTCGGCAAAGTGGTCGAGCTCGGCCCCACCGAAGAGCTGTTCACCCGGCCCCAGCACCCGTACACCCAGGCGCTGCTTGCGGCTGTACCGCAGCCGGACCCGACCAGGCGCAACATCCTCACCCAGCGCCCGCTCGAGGGTGAGGTCGCCGACCCGGCCGACCCGCCGCCCGGCTGCCACTTCCACCCGCGTTGCCCGTTCGCCCGCGACATCTGCCGGACCGAGGAACCGGCGCTGCGCCCCACCGCCGACGGTCGGCGCGTGGCTTGTCACTTCGCCGAGGAGCTGTCGTTGCCGGGTCTTGCCGTCGACGACGACGCCGCCGGCCTGTCAGATCCGGAGGACACATGACGTTGCACCTGCGAGGCATCATCCCCGCGCTGGTCACGCCCTACGACGCCGAGGACCGCATCGACGCGGACGTGACCCGGAAGGTGGTGGAGGCACTCGTCGGGCAGAGGATCGGCGGGCTGTACGTCGGCGGCACCACCGGCGAAGGGCCGATGCAGACGCCTTCCGAGCGGACGGCGTTCACCGCCCTGGTGGCCGAGCAGGTGGCCGGCCGGGTTCCGGTGGTGGCGCACGTGGGCGCGGCGGACACCGCCACCAGCCTGCGCCTGGCCGCCGACGCCGCCCGCGCCGGGGCCGACGCCGTCTCGGCCGTGGCGCCGTTCTACTACCAGCACGGACGCGAGCAGGTGCGCCGGCACTTCTTCGACATCGCCGAGGCCGCACCGGTCCCGTTCCTGCCCTACCACCTGGACTCCGCCGTCACGAGCGGCGCCGGTGACACCGTCGGCATGTTCGCCGAGCTGGCCGCCCACCAGAACGTCGCCGGGTTCAAGTACACCTCACGCGACGTGTACGAGCTGCAGCAGCTGGTCGCCGTCTGCGGAACCGACGCGGTCGTGTACAACGGCGCCGACGAGGTATGCGTCCACGGCCTGCTCGCCGGTGCCGTCGGCGCGATCGGCAGCACCTACAACGTGATGGCCGGGTTGTTCGTCCGGCTGGCCGAGCACGTGGAGCAGGGCGACGTGGCCGGCGCCGTCCGGCTCCAGGAACAGGCCAACGAGGTGATCCGGGCCGGCGCCGGCTACGACAACGTCGCCTTCGCCCGCGCCGTGCTGCGTGCCCAGGGCTTCGACGTCGGCCAGGCCCGCCGGCCGCTCCAGCAGCTCGGTGCCGACGACCTGGCCGCGATCGCCCGGATCGTGGCCGCCACGCCGTTCCTGTGACCGCGCCGCCGAACATCGTCGTCGTACTGTCCGACGAACACACCCCGGCCGCGACCGGGTGCTACGGGCACCCGACGGTGCGTACCCCGAACATTGACCGGCTGGCGGCAGTGGGGACGCTCTACGAGAGCGCCTACTGCGCCAGCCCGATGTGCGTGCCGTCGCGGCTGTCGCTGCTGTCGGGCCGGTACGTCCACGACATCGGGGCGTGGGACAACGGCGTCCTCCCGGACCCGTCGGTGCGCAGCTGGGGCGACCACCTGCGGGCGGCCGGCTACGAGAGCGTGCTGGCCGGGCGCACGCACTTCAACGGCGCGGACCGGCTGTGGGGGTTCGACCGGCGCCTCTCCGACGACCTGGAGCACTGGGTCGACCACAGCGGCCGCCCGCCGCGGCGGGTGCCGGAGTGGCAGCGGCGCACGAACTCTCACGTCGCCGAGACCGGCGTCGGCGAGCACCCGAACACGCGGCACGACGAGACCGTCACCGACCTGGTGGTCGACTACCTGACGTCCCGGGCACAGGACGGTGGCGAGCGGCCGTTCCTGCTGTACGTGGGGTACATGCAGCCGCACTTCCCACTGGTGGCGGCGCCGGAGTTCGCCGCGTGGTACGACCCGTCGACGGTCGTGTTGCCGCCGACGAGGGGAGCGGCGCCGGAGGACCAGCACCCGGTGATCGCCCAGCTGCGGCGCAGCTTCCGCAACGACGAGCCGCTGACCGACGAGCAGCAACGGGTCGCCACGGCCCGCTACTGGGCGCTGGTCAGCCAGCTCGACCACCACGTGGGCCGCATCCTGGACGTCATCGACGAGTCACCGCTGCGTGACAACACCGTGATCGTCTACACCAGCGACCACGGCGAGATGCTCGGCCACCACGGCGTCTGGCAGAAGCAGTGCTTCTACGAGCCGGCGGTGACGGTGCCGCTGCTGGTGCGCACCCCGGCGCAGGCGCGGGGCGCGGCGGCGCCGGCGCGCGTGGCGGGCGACGTGAGCCAGGTGGACCTGCTGCCGACCCTGCGCGGACTGGCCGGGCTGCCGGCGGACGCGTCCCTGCCGGGTCGCGACCTGCTGGGCGCTACGGTCGAGCCGCGACCGGTGATCTCTGAGTACCACGCGCAGGGCATGCTGGATGCTGGGTTCATGCTCAAGCGCGGACGCTACAAGTACTGCGCCTACGTCGGGCACCCGCCGCAGCTGTTCGACGTCGTCGCCGATCCGGAGGAGCGCCAGGACCTGGCCGGCGACGCCGCGCACGCCCAGGTGCTGGCCGAGCTGGACGCGCAGCTGCGCTGGCACCTCGACCCCGACGCCGTCGACCACCGGGCCAAGGCCGACCAGCGCGCCCGCGCCGCCGCGGTCGGCGCGCAGTGACGGCCGACCTCGGCCCGCCGCGCACCTACGCCAGCGTGGCCGGCCGCGACCTGCGGCTGTGGACGTTCGGCCGACACGACGCACCCCGCCCGGCCGTGGTGTTCTTCCACGGCGGCGGCTGGCGGCGCGGGCGCGTCGACCAGTTCCGGCCGCAGGCGGAGCACCTGGCCGGCCGCGGCATGGTGGCCGTGCTCGTCGAGTACCGGACCGACGGGCCGGTGGCCGCCACCCAGGACGCGCTCGCCGCCATGGGGCACGTCCGCTCGCACGCCGCCGCCCTCGGCGCCGACCCGGACCGGCTGGTCGCGGCCGGCGGATCGGCCGGCGGCCACCTCGCGCTGGCGACCGCCCTGCTCGCCCCGCCGGACCTGGCACCGTCGGCGCTGGTGCTGTTCAACCCGGTTACCGACACCACCGGCGACTACCCCGACGGCTACGGCCGATCCTGGTTCGACGCCGACGACGACGCCCGCGCGTACTCGCCGTATCACCACCTGCGGCCCGGCACCCCGCCGGCGCTCGTGCTGCACGGCACCGCTGACACCGCGGTCGCCTTCGGCAACTCTCGGCGCTTCGTCGACGCGATGACCGCCGGCGGCGACCAGGCGATACTGGTCGCCTACGAGGGCCAGCGGCACGGCTTCTTCAACCCGGGCACCGCGAACGGCGACCTGTACCACGCCCGCACGACCGCGGCGATGACCTCGTTCCTGGAGTCGCTCGGCCTCATCCCGCGCCCTTCCCCGTCGATCATGGAGTAGATCACCTTTCCCCGACCCCCGGAAGGTGATCTACTCCATGATCAACGCGAGGTAATGGGGGCGAGCACCTCGCGGGCGGCCGGGCGGACGGTGCGCTCCGGGCGGATCAGCGCGTCGACACGGCGGGCGACGCGGACCCCCGTCAGCGGCCGCAGCACCACGCCGGCCGGGCGCAGTGAGGTCCACCGGGGGATCAGCGCGAGGCCGGCTCCGGCGCGCACCAGCTCGGCGGCGACGGTGAACTCGTTGACCCGGTGCCGCACCTCGACCGGCCGGCCGCTGACCGCCGCGACGGTGTCGAGCAGCGCGCCGACCGGGAACCCGGCGTGGGTGGTGATCCACGGCTCGGCCGCCACCTGCAGGGCGTCGACGGAGTCCCGGCCGGCCAGCGGGTGGTTGGCCGGCAGGGCGAGGTCGAGCGGCTCGTTCAGGAGGGGGACGACGGTGACGGTCGCCGGCCACGCCGGGGTGTGCGGGAGGCGGTGCGCGAGGACGACATCGTACGCGGCGGTCAGCTGCGGGAACTCCGACTGCGCGACGTCCTCGTCGCTCAGCGCGACCCGGACCGGCGCGGCCCCGGGAGAGGCGTGCGCCAGGGAGGGGAAGAACGCGACCGCCGCGCTGTTGAACGCCGAGACGGTGACCGTGCCGCCGGGGGAGCGGCTCAGGTCCCGGGCGACCTCGCGGGCGCGTGCCAGCGCCGCCTGCACGTCGGCCCCGGCCGCGGCCAGCCGCTCGCCCGCCTCGGTGAGCCGCAGCGTGCGGCCGTGCCGGCGGGTCAGCGGCACCGGGATGGGCCGCTGGAGCAGTTTCAGCTGCTGCGACACCGCGGACGGAGTGATGCCCAGCGTGTTTGCGACCGCTCGCACGCTGCCCAGCGCGCCGAGCTCGCGCAGGATCCGCAGCTGTCGCTCGTCCACCCTGACAATGTAGTGAAACTGAACTCTCGGTTCAGCAAGTGGGGCTTGGCTTCACAGTCGCCGCGCGCCGAGACTGGACGGGTGCCAGCCACGGAGATCACCGACACCTATCAGCGGCTCGTCGACCTGCTCGACCACCACGGGGCCGACTACGACCTCATCGACCACGACCCGGTCGGCACGACCGACGCCGTCAGCGCGCTGCGCGGCCATCCGGTCGCGCAGGCCGCCAAGTGCATCGTGCTCATGGTGAAGACGGACCGGAAGACCCGCCGCCACGTCCTCGCCGTCGTCCCCGGCGACCGCCGGGTCGACCTCGGCGCCGTCGCCGCCCTGTACGGCGCCCGGTACGCCGGCTTCGCCGACGCCACCACCGCCGAGCGACTGGCCCGGGCGGTCCCGGGCACCGTGCTCCCGTTCGCCCAGGACCCGGCGGTCGAGCTGGTGGTGGACCCGGCCGTGCTCGCCCAGCCGCGGCTCTACTTCAACGCCGCGCGTCTCGACCGCTCGGTCAGCCTGGCTCCGGCCGACTACGAGCGGATCGCCCGGCCGCTGGTCCGCCCGATCGCCACGGCGGGGTAGAGCGCCGACAACGTATGGCTGTATGGCTCGGATGGTATGATCGCCCGTATGAAGACCACGGTGAACCTCCCCGATGAGCTCTTCAACGAGGCGCAGGAGCTTGCTCGCCAACAGGGCACGACCTTGAAGGAGCTGATCGAGACCGGCCTGCGCAGCGTGGTCAAGCAGCGCAGAGCGAAGCCTCGGTTCGCCCTGGACGACGCCAGCGTCGGCGGGCGCGGTCTACAGCCGGCGTTCCGCGGCGCCCGATGGGAACAGGTCCGGGACACCATCTACGAGCAGCCCTGATGATCGCGGTCGACACGAACCTGCTCGTCTACGCCCACCGGCGTGATGCCGAGTTCCACACCGCGGCGGCCGAGCGGATCCGGGATCTCGCCGAAGGCCGGGCGGCGTGGGCGATCCCGTGGCCGTGCGTGCACGAGTTCTTCGCCATCACAACCCATCCGAAGATCTACGACCCGCCCAGCACGCGCGCGCAGGCGGTCGGGCAGGTGGACGCGTGGCTCGCGTCGCCGACGCTGGTCCTGCTCGGTGAGACTTCCGGATACTGGGCGGAGCTGAAATCCCTCCTGACGGCTGGGAAAGTGATCGGGCCGATGGTCCACGACGCTCGGATCGTGGCGCTGTGCGCTGGACACGGTGTGCGTGAGCTGTGGTCGGCCGACCGCGACTTCGGGCGGTTCGGCTCGCTGCGAGTGCTCAACCCGCTGGTCGGCTGAGGGCTTTCCTGGCGAGGACGTCATCGACGGAGAGCGGCGGTGCCCCGGTGAGGCGTTCGACCTCGTCGGAGACCGCCCTCCAGCGCTGGTGGCGGATCGACTCCAGCATGGTGCCGTAGGCGTGCGCCCACCAGGACGTCTCGCCGGCTCGGGCCAGGGCGGCGGCGTAGTCCGCCGGGTCGACCTCGACGTAGCGGACGGCCTGGCCGCCCTGGGCAGACGACACCGCGGCGGCGATCGCCGGCCCGTCCAGGGCCTCCGGGCCGGTGAGGTCGTGGTGCCCCGAGGTCGGGCCGGCGAGGGCGAGCGCGGCCAGGCACCGTCCGACGTCGGCGCGGGAGACGAGGGAGACGCGGCCGTCGCCCGCGGGGAGCCGGAGCTCTGAGCCGGTCCGGGCGCCCGTGACCAGCCGCAGGAAGAACTCGGTGTAGACCGACGCCCGGGCGACGGAGACGGCGCAACCGCTGGCGGCCAGCAGTTCCTCCGTGTGCCCGTTGGTGACCGCGTAGCAGAACGGCGACTCGACGTCGACGTCCAGGCCGCTGAGGGCGACGACGTGGCCGACTCCGGCATCGGTCACGGCCCGTACGACGTTCACGTGGTGCAGCATGACGGTGGCGGCGTGCCCGTCGCTGGAGACGAAGACCAGGGTGTCGACGCCGCCCAGCGCGGCCCGCAGCGACGCCGGGTCGGCGTAGTCCGCCGGTGCGACGACGACGCCCGGTGGCGCCGCCCAGCGCGTGGCCGGTCGAACCAGCGCGACCACCTCGTGCTCGGGACGCCGGGCGAGCAGATCCAGGACCTGGCCGCCGACCGTGCCGCTGGCGCCCGTCACCGCGATCCGCACGGCTGACCCCCGTCCTCGGTTGGAAACACCGGGGGTCAGCCTCGCACGACGTGCCGGCGGAGCCTTGGTCAGTCCCCGTGGCCCTGTTCCGGTGCCTGGACCATGAGGTCCTCGATCGCCTCCGCGATCGTCTCGTCCGGTACGGCGGTCAGCAGGTAGTGGTGCTGCCCGTCCGGGTCGGGCGCGAACGTGTTGGAGCCGTCCGCGGCGATCGAGATGGTGCCCGGCTCGGACAGCTCGAACAGCCCGTCGGTGCCCCGGACGGCGACGTACGCGGCAGTCTGGTCCCAGCTGCTGCGGTCGTTGCCCCAACCGACGTAGTCCTCGTAGGCGTTCAGGACCGGGTTGTCCGGGTGGGTCTCGGTGAACAGCCGGGATCCGGTGAGGATGGTGTCACCGATCTCGAAGCCGCTGTAGATGACCGGGGTGGGCCAGCCGGCGGCGACGGAGGCCGCCGCGGCGGGCTCGAGCATGATGTTCCACTCGCGCCCGGTGGGGAACTGGGCGCCCATGACGACCAGCTTGTCGACCTTCTCCGCAACCAGCTCGGCGCCAGTGAGCCGGCTGTAGCGGTCCGGCCCGGACGCCAGCAGCTCGCCGAGGTTGATCTGCCCGCCGACCACCACGATGGTGACGCTGCCGTCCTTCTCCCGCGACAGGATCTTCCGGTAGAGGTCGACGGCGTCGGGGACGCGCGACTCACGGATGTCGTTGTGCCAGCCGCGGGCCAGCAGCTCGGCGTAGCCGGAGACGTTGTTGCCGTCGATGACCGCGCCCGGCGTCGGTGGGCTGGGCACGTGATCGTGCATGGGCTTGACCGAGCCGATCGGGATGTTGCCGTGCCCGTAGTAGGTGTTGATGGCGTCCAGGCCGGCGGCGGCATGCCGAGTCGGGTTGCTCGCCATCATGGCCAGCACCTCGACCTCGCCGTTGTCCTGCATGGCGTTGAGCATGCCCGTGACACCGGCGTCGTCGACGTCGCCGCCGAAGTCGGTGTCGTAGATGAGCTTGACCGGGTCGTCGCCGTGGTCGGCGGCCGGCGCGACCACCGCTGACCCCGGGTCGGGTGCGGCGCCGGCGGGCAGGCCGGCCGCGGTGGCGGCGGCCAGTACGGTCGCCGTCACCGTGAGACGTGTCTTCGAGGTCCGCGAGATCTTCATGCTGGGATCAACTCCAAGGTGTCGATGCCGAGGCCGAGGCCGACGGCGTCCGGGTTCTGCCCGGTGACGGTCAGGGTGACGGTGTGCCGGCCCTCGTCGAGCTGGACCGGGCCGTGGTCGACCTCGGCGACCTGCACGTTGGGCGCGTAGGCGTCGAACGGCTCGCCCACCGGTTGCCCGTCGATCGAGAGCTGGTGGATGCCGAAGTCGTTGGCCTTCGTGTAGACGGTGACCAGGTCGAACGTGCCCGACTCGGGCACGGTGAACTCCAGCGTGAGGTGGTCGCCCGGTTCGCCGTCGTTGGACTGGAACCAGATCTGCGCCCCGCCGGACCACTCGACGCCGCAGCAGTTGGTCTGCCGGACGGCGGGTTTGGTCGCCTCGACCGGCGGGAGCAGCTGCTCGGCCTCGATCAGGTAGGTGCTGCCGGAGGTGGCGGAGGCGACCGGCGAGGCGGTGCCCTCGGCGCCGGTGCCGTCGACGGGGACGACGCGGTAGTACCAGGTCGTGTCCAAACCCAGCCCGAGGTGGGTGAAGGCGAGCTCGTCGGTCTCGCCGACCAGCGTGTCCGGGCCGAGCTCGAACTCCGGGTCGGTGGAGCCGTAGACGCGGAACCTGGCCAGCGCGTCGGAATCCACGCCTGTCCACGACAGCTCGATCGCATTGCCGGTCAGGCCCCCGGCGGTGAGGTCGGTGACCTGGTCGTCCATGACGACGACGCGGACCGCGGCGGCCGGCAGGTCGACGCCGATCACGTCGGGGCGCACGTCGAGCAGGACGCTGGCCGGCTCCGCGGTGTCCGGCACCGCCACGGCGAACGTGCGGGTCCACGTCTGGCCGGGTTTCAGCCGCCGCACCGGGGCCTGGTCCGGCTCGGCCCGCCACCCGGGCGGGGTGTCGAGCTCGACCCTGCCGATCCACGGTGCGGTGCCGGTGCCGGGCAGGCTGGCCTCGACCTCGACGGTGCTGCCCGGCAGTGCGGCGACCGCTCGGGGTGTCGCGGTGAGCGGGCCCTCGACGGCGGTGGCACTGGCCCGTGCCGGTGCGAGGGCGTCGATCTCGGCGACGGCGAGCCGGTCACCGGCCGCGACCTCGCCGACGATCCGCACGCCGGTCAAGCGCTCGGCCCGACCGAGGTGCACGTCGACGATCTGGTGCGGCCGGTCGCCGCTGATCAGGGCGGTCGCGAACGAGCGGCGCGACGGCTGCACCCAGCGGCCGCTGGTGGTGCGGACCTGGACGGTGGCGTCGTGCAGGCCGTCGGCGGACCCGGCCGGACCGGTGACGATGCGCACTGTGTCGGTGGTCCACGGCTGGGAGTAGGTGACGCCCAGCTCGACCGGGCCGCCGCCGGGTGCGGTGAAGTACCGCGGCGGCTCGAACCGCTCGGCACCGGTGAAGTCGGACTCGGCACCGTCGGCGACGACGGCGATGTCCGCGCTGCCGCCGCCGACCTCGGCACCCGGGATCGACGAGAACGCCTCGACCGCACCGCCGGCCGCGCGCACCTGGTGGTTGGCGCTGCGGCGGAGCAGGTCCGCGCCCGGGCTGACCTCGGCCAAACTGTCCAGGTCGGCGGGATCTGGCGGCGACGAGGGCGTGGGGACGCGCCACTGCCCGCCGTCCACGGAGCCGCCGGCGTCTTCGATGGCCCGCTCGACCAGCGGGATCATCCGTTCGGCCATCGCGGTGAGCGTGTCCTCGGCGGCCGGGTCGCCGGGCAGGTGGTCCGGCAGCCGGTCGCGGGTGCGGAAGGCGTGGTAGCGGTCGGACAGCTCGACGTCGGGGAACTGGGCCCGGATGTACTCGGTGCCGCGCAGCAGGCCGATCAGGCCACCGAGCGTGGCGGTGGCGTTGTCGGAGTCCCAGCCGGACATGGTGCCGATCTGCACCGTGCGCTGGTAGTCGCCGTTCCCGTAGAGCAGCGCCATCATGCCGCCGGCGAAGTTGATCGAGGACTCGACCGCGTTGATGTACCGGAAGCCGTTCGCCTCGGCCTCGAGCTGGTAGCGCTGGTAGATCTTGTCGCGGGTGCTCTCCCAGTCGTCGATGTCCGGGTTGGCCTCGAAGTCGGCCAGCACGAAGTCGACGATGTCGGCCGCCTTCGAGGTGTCGGGGACGTAGCGGCGGGCCAGGTCGGTGAGCGCCCGCGGCTGCTCCTCCGGCGGGAGGTGGTCGACCAGCGGGGCCAGCGCGTACAGCAGCGCGAAGAACTGGGACGCGTGGTAGGCGTGACCCTCGGCGGTGGTCCGGATCGGCAGGTCCGCCAGCCGCAGGGCCTCGGCCGGCATTCCCGGCGCGAACGCGCCGAAGAACTCCGTCGTCAGCTGCGCGTCGATGGCCAGCGAGTCCGGGTTGGCCATGCCCAGGCCGGTCGCGGGCGGCACGGTGCCGCCGCGCATCAGCTCCCGGGCCCGGGCGTTGGACACCCAGATGAAGTCGTTGATGTGGCGCTGCCACGCGTCCGCGATCTGAGTGCCGGTCAGCGACGGGGTCCCGGCCTGGCTCGCGGCGTGCAGGTAGACGTACTCGACGTCGGTGTCGTCGTCGGCCAGCCATGGGTCCTGATCGGTGACGAACCCGATGTCAGGCCAGTCCGCGTCGGTGTAGAACGGCGGCTCGTTGCGAGTGAGCTCGGTCTGCAGACCGGTCCAGTTCGCGATGGTCTGGCCGAGCCACATCGCGTGCAACCGGTCGCGGTAGGTGTCCCGGTCGAGCGTGATCACGTCGCCCGCGGCACCGGCCTCGCCCGCGGCACCGGCGTCGGGTGAGGGGGCCGCCGCGCCGGGCGCTGCCACCGCCCCGGCGATGACAGCCCCGCTCACGACTGCGGCCGCCAAGCCACGTCGCATTCCGGATCGTCGAACCATGGCGCCTCCTTGCGTCTGGGTGATCCGCCCGGCCACGCCGTGACCGGCTTGGTGACAGACAAGCAACTCGGGTTGATGAGGTTGCGCAATGGGCGTCTCACGATGCGATCACCCGGTTGATTACCCGGGCACAGAGTCGGATTCTTTCCGATCAACACGGGTTGTCAACACGGGTTGAGAGGTGGGCGTGACGGTCACACGCAGGGATGTCGCACGGCTCGCGGGCACCTCGCCGGCCGTGGTGAGCTACGTGCTCAACGGCGGACCGAGAGGTGTCGCGCCGCGGACCCGTGAGCGCGTTCTCGCCGCGGTCGAGCAGCTGGGCTACCGCCCGAACCAGCTGGCGGCGTCGCTGCGTACCAGCCGTACCATGACCCTCGGGCTGGTCGTCCCGGACAACGCCAACCCGTTCTTCGCCGAGCTGGCCCGGGCGGTCGAGGACGCCGCCTTCTCGGCCGGGTACACGCTGCTGCTCGGCAACGCCACCGACGACGAGGCGCGGCAGACGGCATACGTTCGGACGTTCATCGACCGGCGCGTCGACGGCCTGCTGCTCATCCCGTCGCACGGCGCGCCGGCCTGCCTGCCCGACATCAACCGCTCCGGCACCCCGTGGGTCGTGCTCGACCGGCGCACGGAAGCGGCCGTCTTCGCCGCGCAGATCCTGGTCGACAACCGCGGCGGCGCCGCCGCGGCGACAGCACACCTGCTGGAGCACGGGCGGCGCCGGGTCGCCTGCATCGCCGGACCCGGCGACGTCGCCGTCACCTCCGACCGCGTGTCGGGCTGGCGCGACGCGATGACAGCCGCCGGCATGTCACCGGACCGGCTGCTGCTGCGCCACACCGCATTCGGCCGGTTCGCCGGTTACGAGGCCGCCCGCGACCTGCTCGCCACCGAGAACGTCGACGCGATCTTCGTCGCCAGCGATGAGCAGGCGGCGGGCGTCCTGCGCGCCATCGGCGAGGCTGGGCGGCGCTGCCCCGACGACGTCGCCGTCGTCTCCTTCGACGGCGTGGAGGCTGCCGAGTACACCACGCCGGCGCTGACCACGATGCGCCAGCCCTTGGGCGAGCTGGCCCGGATCGCGATCGAGCAGCTCATCGCGCAGATGGAGGACCCCGACCTGCCGCCCCAGACGACGGTGCTGCCGGTGTCGCTGCTCCGGCGCGGGTCCTGCGGCTGCCCCGACCCGCCGGGCGGAGCCGTGGGCGCCGGATCCGGCAGCACGGACGACGACGAGGAGGAGCGCCGATGACGCCGGCGGTCGTGGTGGTGGGCAGCGTCAACCTCGACCTAGTCGTCCAGGTCCCGCGGCTGCCGGTTCCGGGCGAGACGGTGATGGGCGGCGGCGTGGAGTACCGGGACGGCGGCAAGGGCGCCAACCAGGCGGCGGCAGCGGCACGGCTCGGCGCCGACGTCACGTTCATCGGCGCCTGCGGCGACGACGGCTTCGCCGCGAACGTCCGCTACGGGCTGCTGTCCGCCGGCATCGACACCACCGGGCTGGCCGACGTGCTCGGCGCGCCTACCGGCGTCGCGCTGGTCGTGGTCCAGCCCGACGGCGAGAACACCGTGACGGTCGCCCCCGGAGCCAACCACGCGCTGAGCCCGGCGGACCTTGACGCGTTCACCGACGCCATCGGTGCCGCGGACGCGCTCCTGCTCCAGCTCGAGGTGCCGCTGACGACGAACGTCGCCGCGGCCCGGATGGCGCGCTCGGCCGGCGTCCCGGTGGTGCTCAACGCCGCGCCGCTGCCCGAGGACGTCGCCGACCTGCGGCCACTGCTCGACGTGGTCGACGTGCTGGTCGTCAACGAGTCCGAGGCCGAACAGCTCGCGGCGACGGGCCCGTCCGCGGCGACCCCGATGGAGCAGGCCAGCCGGCTGCGCGACCACGGCGCCCGGATCGCCGTCGTCACCCTCGGCCGTGATGGGGCGGTGGCCGCCTACGACGGCGGCGACTGCGTCCAGCCGGGGTTCGGGGTCGACGCGGTCGACGGCACCGGGGCGGGCGACACGTTCTGCGCCGCGCTGGGCGTCTCGCTCGGCGAAGGCATGGATGTGCCGGCGGCGGTCCGCCGCGCCTGCGCCGCCGGTGCGGTGGCCACGACGAAGCTCGGCGCCCGGGCCGCGGCGCCCACCCCCGGCGAGGTAGATCGGTTGCTCGCTCGCGGGGAGGTGAGCTCCCATGCGCGCTGACGGACTGTGGCACCCGCGGCTGGCCGGCCTCGTGGCCGGCTTCGGCCACACGCAGACCCTCGTCGTCGCCGACCCGGGCCTCCCGGTGCCGACCGGGGTCGAGTGCGTCGACCTGGTCTGGGCGCGGAACGAGCCGCGGATGCTTCCCGTCCTGGCCGCGGTCCTCGGTGAGCTGGTGGTCGAGAGCGCGACGTGGGCCAGCGAGGCCGACGATCCCGGCCTGCTGGCCGGTCTGGAGCGGCTGCTCGGTGCCCGCACCACCGACCGGATTCCCCACGACGAGCTGAAGAGACGCGTCGCCGGCGCGCGGGCCGTGGTCCGCACCGGCGAGGCGACCCCGTACGCGAACGTCATCCTCACCGCTGGAGTGCCCTTCTAGCGGTGCGTCGTGCCCCCGTCCGTACAGAGACGTACCAGGAGGATTCGCATGAAGACGCAGCTCAAATCCGTCGCAGCCCTCGTCGGCATGGTCATGGTGATCGCCGCCTGCGGCCAGCAGGACACCACGTCGGACCCCGGCGGCGGGGATGACACCGGCGGTGACAGCGGCGAGGTCCCCACGATCGGCCTGGTCATGAAGAGCCTGGGCAACCCGTTCTTCCAGAACATGGAGGAGGGCGCCATCGCGCACGCCGAGGAGCGGGGCGACCTGGAGCTGGAGACCGTCGGCATCCAGTCCGAGACCGACATCACCGGTCAGGTCGAGGCGGTCAACAACCTGGTCGCCCAGCAGGTCGACGCGATCGTCATCGCTCCCGCGGACTCCCGCGGCCTCATCGCACCGCTCAAGGCCGCTTACGACGCCGGAATCGCGATCGTGAACATCGACGTGAAGCTGGACGACGCCGCGCTGGCCGAGGCGGACATGGAGGTCCCGTTCGTCGGGCCGGACAACGTCGACGGGGCCCGCCAGGTCGGCGAGGTGCTGGCGCAGGAGCTCGGAACGGGCGGGAAGGTGGTGATCCTGGAGGGAGTCGCCGGCGCCGCCAACGCCGAGCAGCGCAAGGAGGGCTTCATGCAGGCCATCGACGAGGGCGGGCTGGAGCTCATCGAGTCCGCGACCGCCAACTGGGAGACCGAGGAGGCCAACACGGTCTTCACGAACCTGCTCTCCGCGCACCCGGACATCCAGGGCGTGATGACGGCCAACGACTCGATGGCACTGGGCGTGCTGGCCGCACTCGACGCGGCCGGGCGCACCGGTGAGATCTCCGTCGTCGGCTTCGACAACATCCCCGAGGTCCAACCGGCGCTGGAGGGCGGCTCGCTGCTGGCGACCCTGGACCAGTTCGGCTCCCAGCAGGCCTCGTACGGCATCGACGTCGCCATGGACCTGCTGGACGGCAAGGACGCCAACGACTGGGAGAAGACGCCGATCGAGCTGGTCACGGCCGAATGACCGCGGAAGGACCGGCGCGGACGGGCGGCGGCTCGGCCGTCGTGCCCGGCCCGCTGCTGGCCGTCGAGGGCGTGACCAAGGTGTTCCCCGGGGTCACCGCCCTCGACGGGGTCGGCTTCGAGGTCCGGCCCGGCGAGGTTCATGCCCTCGTCGGCGAGAACGGCGCCGGCAAGTCCACCCTGGTGCGCGTCCTCGGCGGGGTGCACGGTCCGGACCTGGGGACGATGACGCTGGACGGCGCACCGTACGCACCGCAGGACCCGGCCGAGGCGCTGGCGGCCGGGGTGCGGATCGTGCACCAGGAGCTCAGCGTCCTGCCGAACCTCACGGTCGCCGAGAACCTCTTCCTCGAACGGCTGCCGCGCCGGTTCGGTGTCGTGGACTTCCGGCAGGCCAACCGGGACGCCACCGACCTGCTGGCCCGCGTCGGCCTGGACGTGTCGCCGCGCACCCGGATGGGCGAGCTCAGCGTCGCGCAGACCCAGCTGGTCGAGATCGCCCGGGCACTCGCCGCCCGGGCCCGGCTGCTGGTGCTCGACGAGCCGACCGCGACCCTCACCGCGCACGAGACCCGGCGGCTGTTCGAGATCGTCCGCGACCTGCGCTCGATGGGCACCGCCGTCGTCTACATCTCCCACCACCTCGACGAGATCTTCCAGGTGTGCGACCGGGTGACCGTCCTGCGCAACGGCCGGCATGTCGGCACGCACCCGGTCGGCGACCTCACCAGCGCCGACCTCGTCCGGCTGATGGTCGGACGGGAGTTCGCCGACGACCACCCGTTTCCCGGCGACGTCACGCCCGGCGAGGTCGTGCTGGCCGTCGACGGGCTCGGCGTACGCGGGCTGGACGCGACGGTGTCGTTCGACGTGCGCGCCGGCGAGATCGTCGGCGTCGCCGGGCTGGTGGGCGCCGGCCGGACCGAGACGATGCGGGCGCTGTTCGGTGCCGACCGCGCAGACGGGGGCACCGTCACCGTCGGCGGCCGCCGGGTGACGATCCGCCGCCCGCGCGACGCAGTCCGCGCCGGCATCAGCTTCGCCACCGAGGACCGCAAGGCCCAGGGGCTCATCCTGCCGATGGGCGGCGACGTCAACATCACGCTGGCGGCATTGCGCAAGGTGACCCGCGGCGGGCTGCTGCGCCGCGACGCCGAACGCGCCCAGGCCGCCGCGATGGCGTCGCGGATGCGCGTCAAGGCACCGGACATCACGACCGCCGTCGGCACCCTCTCCGGCGGCAACCAGCAGAAGGTGGTGCTCGCGCGCTGGCTGTACCGGGACGCCCGCGTGCTGATCATGGACGAGCCCACCCGCGGCATCGACGTCGGCGCACGGCACGAGATCTACGCGATCGTCGCCGAGCTGGCCCGGCAGGGACGCGCGATCGTGATGGTCTCCTCGGACCTGCCGGAGCTGATCGGCATGTGCCACCGGATCCTCGTCTTCTCCCGCGGCCGCGTCGTCGGCGACGTACCGCGAGCGGAGTTCGACCACGAGCGGCTGCTGAGCCTGGCCTACAGCGGCTTCCTGAACGGCGCCCGGCCCGAACCGGAAGGAGGCGACCGTGTCGACTGAGACGGTTGCGCGAGAACGCGTGTCGACCACCCGGATCACCCGGTGGATCCTGGGGGAGACGGGCATCGGGCTGGCGCTGCTCGCCCTCATCGTGTTCTTCGTGATCGCCGCGCCGAACTTCGCGACGAGCACGAACCTGGCGAACATCCAGACCCAGATCACCCTGAACACGATCCTCGCCGCCGGGATCACGTTCGTGATCCTCGTCGCCGGCATCGACCTGTCCGTCGGAGCGGTGCTGGCGCTGTGCGCGATGATCGCCGGACTGGTGATCACCAGCGACCTGCCGACCGGGCTCGCCGTCGTCGCGGCCGTGTTCGCAGCCGTCCTGACGGGTCTGGCCTGCGGCCTGGTCAACGGGGTCGTCTCGGAGACGTGGGCGATCCCGAGCTTCATCGTCACCCTCGGCATGATGAACATCGCCCGCGGCGCGGCGCTGCAGACCACCGACGCCGCCGCCGTGTTCGGGTTCCCGGAGGGGTTCAACCGGTTCGGGACGGCGACCTTCGTCGGCATCCCGTCGGTGTTCCTCATCGCGGTCGCGATCATCGTGATCGGCCACCTGGTGCTCACCCGCACCGTCTTCGGCCGGATGCTGTTCGCGATCGGCAACAACGAGGAGTCGGTGCGCCTGGCCGGCCATCGCACGAAGGGCTACAAGGTGGCCGCGTTCTGCATCTCCGGCGCGCTGGCCGGGGTCGCCGCGATCATCTACATGACCCGGCTGCACACCGCTACGCCGATCATCGGCAACGGGTACGAGCTCAGCGCGATCGCGGCGGTCATCATCGGCGGCACCAGCTTGTTCGGCGGCAAGGGCTCGCTGGTCGGGACGTTCCTGGGCGCCTGCCTGCTCGGCGTGCTGACCAACGGGCTCCTGCTCATGGGCGTCGGCGACTTCGCCCGGCAGATGGTGACCGGCGCGGTGATCATCCTCGCGGTGATCATCGACTACTACCGGCAGCGCCTGTCGTCGCGCCTGGCGCTGGCCAGCCCCTAGTTTCCCTTCCCTCGCGGGACTTGCCGGTGCCGGAGACCTCGCGGTCGGCGCTGGGCTTAGGAAGTCCAGCTGAGCCGGTCGTGCAGGATGGCCAGCTCGGCCGGGTTGGCGGTGAAGGCCAGAGCGCGCTCGTCGGCGGCACGGGCCTCGGCGGGCCGGTCGAGCGCGCGCAACAGGTCCGCGCGGGTGGCATGGTAGAGGTGGTACGTGTCGAGCTGGCCGGCCAGCGCGTCCAGCTCGGCCATCGCACCGGCCGCCCCGACCGCGTACCGCAGCGCGACGGCGCGGTGCAGGCGGGTGACCGGCGACGGCGCGAGGTGCAGCAGCATGTCGTAGAGCAGCACGATCTGCTCCCAGTCGGTGTCCTCCCAGCGCGGTGCCTCGGCATGGCAGGCGACGATCGCCGCCTGCAGCTGGTACGGGCCGGGCCGGTGCTGGCGGGCCGCGCGCACCAGCAGGCGGGTGGCCGAGCCGATGGTGTCGTGGTCCCAGCGGGAACGGTCCTGATCGCGCAGCAGCACGATGTCGCCGTCGGCCCCGAACCGAGCGGTCGCGCGGGCCCGGTGCAGGCGGATCAGCGCGAGCAGCCCGGCCACCTCCGGCTCATCCGGTGCCAGCTCGTGCAGCAGCGCGGCGAGCCATTCGGCGTCGTCGACCAGGCGCTGGGAGTGGATTGTCTCCGTGCTGGAGAGGTAGCCCTCGTTGAGCATCAGGTAGACGACGGCGAGGACCTCCGCCAACCGGCCGCGCAGGTCCGCGGCGGCGGGCAGTCCGTAGGGGATGCCGGCGTCGGCGATTTTGCGCTTGGCGCGGGTGATGCGCTGGGCCACCGTGGTCTCCGGCACCAGGAACGCCCGGGCGACCTGCGCGGTCGTCAGGCCGCAGACCACCCGCAGCGTCAGCGCGATCTGCGCGGCGCGGGGGAGCGCGGGATGGCAACAGGTGAAGATCAGCCGGAGCCGCTCGTCCGGTTCGGGCTGGACGGGCCACTGGACCTGGGCGAGCTTGGCCCGGTAGGTGTTCTCCCGGCGCAGCACGTCCAGGCCGCGGCGGCGGGCGACGGTGAACAGCCAGGCGTCCGGGCGGTCGGGGATGCCGTCGACGGGCCAGCGTCGCAGCGCCGACACCACCGCGTCCTGCACGAGGTCCTCGGCGGTGGCGAAATCGCCGATCAGCCGGACCAGGGCGGCGGCGAGCCGGCCCGCGTGCTCACGCACCACCCGGGCCAGCTCGTCGTGCGAGGCTTCGGCCATCGCCGTCAGGACTCCAGCGGCCGGATCTCCACGACCGGGCAGCCCGGCCAGCCGCGGACCATCCGCAGTGCCTCGTCGAGGTCGGCGACGTCGACCTCGAGGTACCCGCTGACCACCTCCTTGCCCTCGACGAACGGGCCGTCGGTGACGATCGGCTCCGGCGCGTCGAGCCGGACGGTGGTGGCCGTGTGCGGACCCTGCAGCTTGCTGCCGCCGCGGATGACGCCGGCGTGCTCGGCCATCCACGCGTCGACTCGCTCGAAGGCGCGGTCGCGGTCGGCCGGCGACATCGCCTCCAGGTCGGCGGCGAACTGCTCGGTGTCGACGAACAACAGCACGTACTTCATCGCTCACATTCCCTGGTCCTGCAGCTCGGTCATCCGGCGAGCCAGCTCCTCCGGCGGCACGTCCTCGACGTGGGTGGCGATGGTCCAGCCGTGCCCGTACGGGTCGACGACGAAGCCGTCCCGGTCACCGTAGAACTGATCCTGCGGTTCCCGGCGCAGCCGCGCACCCCGTTCGACGGCGCGCGCGACGACGGCGTCGACGTCCTCGACGTAGATGAACAGGAACGACGGCGTACCGGGGAGCCCTCCGGCTGGCGGCGCCTGGGTACCCATAACCGGGGACTCGTCCTCGACGATGATGACCGAGTCGCCGATGACGATCTCGGCGTGCGCGACGGTTCCGTCCGGGCCCGGGAACCGCATGCGCTCGGTCGCGCCGAACACGTCGGCATAGAACCGGAGCGCCTCGGCCGCACCGCGGACCACGATGCACGGCGTGACGCGGCGGTAGGTGTCCGGGACCGGCGGGGGTGTTGTCGACGTCATGAGTGTCCTCCTCGTGATGGCGAACCTACTTCTCACTCTCTAGACGATCGGGCCGCCCGCCGATACGACACGCCCGTCCGGCATCGGCCGACGGGGTATATTCGAGCGCATTCGCCGATCGGGGGAGATGGCCTATGGCGGTGACCGACCTCGCGATCGAGAAGATCAAGCAGATGATCCTCAGCGGGGAGCTGAGACCGGGCGACCGGCTGCCGCGCGAGGTCGACCTCGCCGAACGGCTGGGCCTGTCGCGCAGCTCGCTGCGCGAGGCAGTGCGGGCGCTCACCCTGATCCATGTTCTCGACGTCCGGCAGGGCGACGGCACCTACGTCACCAGCCTGTCCCCGAACCTGCTGCTCGACGCCATGGCCTTCGTCGTCGACTTCCACGGCGACGACACCGTGCTCCAGTTCCTCGAGGTCCGGCGGATCATCGAGCCGGCGGCTGCGGCCATGGCGGCGCTGCGGATGCCGGCGGAGGCCGTCGACAAGCTCGACCAGCTGATGGCCGGCATGCGCCCGGACACCGACGTCGAGGAGTTCGTCTCCGCCGACCAGGAGTTCCACCGCCTCATCGCGGAGGGTTCCGGCAACCCGGTGCTCGGTTCCCTGGTCGAGAGCCTGTCCGGGCCCACCCACCGGGCCCGGGTCTGGCGCGGCCTGACCCAGGAAGCCGCCATAGGGCGGTCGCTGGAGGAGCACCGCGCCATCGTGGCCGCCATCCGCTCCCGCGAGCCCGACATCGCCCGGTCCTGGGCGACGGTGCACGTCGCCGGCGTCGAGGAGTGGCTGATGAGGGCCCTGATTCCGCCCGCGGACGAGACCGACGAGCCCGAGCCGCCGCTGTCCTCCTGATCGTCGGTAGCCGGGTCCTGCCGGTGGGACAATCGGGGGCGTGTGCGGACGCTACGTGGTCGACGCGGGCATCGAGGACCTGATGGACGAGTTCGCCGCCATCGCCGGCGGCGACCTCCGGGACCTCGGGAGGTCCTACAACGTCGCGCCCACCGACGCGGTCCCCGTCGTGCTGGAGCGCACCGACCAGCCGCCGGAGGCGACCCGCCAGCTGCACGCGGCCCGGTGGGGCCTGGTCCCGCCGTGGGCGAAGGACGTCAGCGGCGGCGCCAGGATGATCAACGCCCGGCTGGAGACGGTGGCGGGCAAGCCCGCGTATCGCGGCCCGTTCGCGCGCCGGCGCTGTGTGGTCCCGGCCAGCGGCTACTACGAGTGGCAGCGGCTGGCCGGCGGTGCCAAGCAGCCGTTCTACATCCACCCAGGCGGCGGGCTGCTCGCGATGGCCGGGGTGTTCGAGTGGTGGCGTGACGAGCGGCTGCCGCCGGACCACCCGGACCGGTGGGTGCTGTCGGCGAGCGTCCTGACCACCACGCCCGCCGACCACCTCGCGCACATCCACGACCGGATGCCGGCCATGCTCAGCCGCGACCAGGTGGGTGACTGGCTGAACCGGTCCAACGACGACACCGGCCTGCTCGCCGACCTCGCCCGGGCCGGAACCGCCGAGGTGGCCGCCGCCCTCACGGCGCGACCGGTCGGCCTGGGCGTGGGCAACGTGCGCAACAACCACCCCGACCTCATAACCGCACTCAGCTGAGCAGCGCTCAGCCGTCGTCGCGTGCGGGGTCGTCGCCGCGCTGCTCGGCGGCGATCAGCTCGTCCAGCCACTCGCCGAGCGCCTCACGCCGTCGGTCGGCGGGGATCCGGCGCTCGCTCGCGTATACGCCGAACGCGGCGGCAAGACCGGCGACGTCCAGCTCGGGCTGGAGCTCCAGGCCGAGCTCCTCATCGGCCGCGCCGTGCCGCGCTGCTCGATCGCCCGTCACTCAGGATTCCTCCCGCATGGTTCCGGCCCGACGGCGGTGATGATGGGGCCACTACCCGGTCGCGGCGATTGGATGCATCGTGCCTGAAATCAGGCTAAATGTCCCGAAGGGTTGCTACCGGCGGGGCCGACGTGCTTGGGTTGGCTGAAGTGGTCAGGCATGAGCCACGTCGTTCCTAGTCGATGACGGGGTGACGGGCATGATCACCCACCTGGTCGAGCAGAGCCACCGGCTCGCCGACGACGCCGTCATGGCCTTGGCTCCGGCATGCCGACACCTTCCCACGGCAGACCGGCGCCTACTGTTCCTCCGTTTCTACCGTGGCTGGACCCACCAGCGGATCGCCGCCGAGCTCGGTGTCGCGGCGCCGCAGGTGTCCCGGCAACTCACCAGCATCCTGAGCCGGCTGCGCGCCGAGCTCGCTGAGCCCGAGCCCGCCCGTGCCGGCCGGCCGAACGACCCTCCCCGCTCTCCGGAGGTCCCGTAATGGTGCTGTCCACGACCATCGATCCCTCTCGTGACCGTCGCGGCGGTTCGGTCCGCCTGCTCCCGCTCGGCGGCTGCACCGTCGTCCGGCTGACCGGCAACTTCGACGTCGCCGGCGGCCGCACGCTGGAACGCACCCTGTGCGAGGTCGTCGACGGCGGTCACGTCGTCGTCGACCTGTCCCACGTCGGGCTGTTCAGCGCCACGGCACTGGACGCGCTGTCCCGCGCGCACGCCTGCGCGGTGCACGCGCGTACGAGCCTGCACCTCAGCGGTGCTCGCGATGCCGTGCGCGCCGCGCTGGCCGCGTCCGGGCTCGACGCGCGGCTGGACCACCACGACGACCTCGCCGACGCGGTGGAGGCCGCGCTGGCCGCCCGGGACGCACGGGCGGATCAGTCCAGGCAGAACTCGTTGCCCTCGGGGTCGGCCATCATGATGTGGTCGGCGTCGAGCGGAAAGCGGGCTCGTAGAGCCTGAGCCGGGTGGCGCCGTGCGGGACGAGCCGCTCGGCCATCGCGTCCACGCGATCCCCCATAGAACCCGGATCACCCTGCGCGGGTGATCCGGGCCAGTGCCGATGTCACCGATGCTCCCCGTGTCCCCGCATGTCGAGCAGTCGGGTGGTGCGCGATGTCGGAGCCTCCTCAGCTGGGCCAGGACGAACGTGCGGAGCTCGAGCGGCTGCGTGCCGAGGTCGCCGCGCTGCGAGCCGGGCATCGGGGAGCGGCGCCCCCGCCGGGTGCTGAGCAGGTGGCCCGGCCGGGCCGGTGGAGGGCAGGCGCCTCGGCGCTGCTGATCGTCGTCGGCTGCGTGCTGCTGATCCCGGCGACCGCCGCGGTCTGGCTGCGCGCGGAGGTCACCGACACCGACCGCTACGTCGACACCGTCGCGCCGCTGGCACGGGAGCCGGCCGTCCAGCAAGCGGTCACGACTCGGATCACCAACGAGATCTTCACGCGGATCGACGTGGCGCAGATCGTCGACGACACCGCGCAGGCGCTGGCCGAGCGCGGTGTCCGGCCGGCCGTCACCACCTCCCTGCAAGGCCTCTCCCAGCCGATCGCCGGCGGCGTCCAGGACTGGGTCCGCGGCGAGGTCGGCAAGGTCGTGGCCAGTGACGCGTTCGCCGACGCCTGGACCGAGGCCAACCGGGTCGCGCACGACAGCGTGCTGGCGATGCTGACGGGGGAGCGGTCGGCAACCGGGCTGGAGGTCCAGGGCGACACGGTCACCATCAACCTGGAGCCGTTCATCGCCGAAGTCCAGCGGGCCCTCGTGAACGCCGGCTTCAGCCTCGCCGAGCGGATACCGGCGGTGGACGCCGAGTTCGTCCTCTTCCGGTCCAGCGGCATCACCGACGCGCAGGACGCGGTCGAACTGGTTGACCAGCTCGGGATCGTGCTGCCCGTCGTGGCGGTGGTGTGCCTGATCGCCGGCGTCGCGGTCGCGCGGCAGCGGCGGCTGGCCGTCATCGGCACCGGGATCGGCATGGCGTTGGCCATGCTCACCCTCGGCGCGGCACTGACGGTGCTGCGTCCGGTCTACCTCGACGCGCTGCCGCCGGACGTGAACCGGGCCGCCGCCGAGGCGGTCTTCGACCAGGTCGTGACGTTCCTGCGAACGACGCTGCGCACGGTGCTGGCCGTCGGGCTGATCCTGGCGCTGGTCGCATACCTCACCGGGCGCTCCGGCGGCGCGGTCGCCGTCCGTCGCGGCGTTGCCCGCCTGGGGGCGTGGGTGAGCGAGCGCGACTGGCGCATGGGGCCGGTCCCCGCCTGGTTGAACGAGCACAAGCGGCCGGTCCAGGTGGCCATCGTGATCCTGGCCGCCCTGGTGTTCCTGTTCTGGAACTACCCGACCGCCGGCGTCGTGCTCTCGATCGCGGTGGTCGCGGCCGTCCTCGTCGTCCTCGTGGAGCTGCTGGGCACGCAACCGGTTGGACGGGTGTCCTGCTGAGGCTCTGGTCAGCCGGACGGGCTGGCCTCGTCCTTCCCGCCGGCCGCCTCCTCACCAGCACGATGGTCCACGCACTGCGCGGGCGCATCGGACTCACCGGGCGGACGTCGGCGCCTCGCGATCGAGCTGGGTGTCGAGGTTCACCGCCGCGGTGATCAGGGCGAGGTGGCTGAACGCCTGCGGGAAGTTGCCGAGCTGCTCGCCGGTCAGGCCGATCTCCTCGGCGAACAGCCCGAGGCGGTTGCTGTAGGTGAGCATCTTCTCGAACGTCAGCCGGGCGTCGTTCAGCCGACCGGACCGAGCCAGCGCGTCCACGTACCAGAACGTGCACATCGAGAACGTGCCTTCCGAGCCGCGCAAGCCGTCCGGCGAGGCGCTCGGGTCGTAGCGGTAGACCAGGCTGTCGGAGACGAGCTCGTCGTCCATCGCCCGCAGCGTCGACTCCCACATCGGATCGCGCGGCGAGACGAAGCCGACCAGCGGCATGTAGAGCAGTGCGGCGTCGAGTACCTCGGTGTCGAAGTGCTGCACGAAGGCCTGCCGGCGCGGGCTCCACGCCCGGCTCATGACCTGCCGGTAGATGGCGTCGCGCGCGGTGGTCCAGTCGGCCACGTCGGCCGGCCGGGAGTGCCGCCGCGCCATGCGCAGCGCCCGTTCGAAGGCGACCCAGGACATGACCCGGCCGTAGGTGAAGTCCTGCCGGCCGCCGCGCGTCTCCCAGATGCCGTCGTCGGGAAGGTCCCAGTGGTCGGCGAGCCAGTCCAGCATGCCGCTGATGCGCTGCCAGCCCTGATAGGTCAGCGGTAGGCCGTGGGCGTCGCCGAGCTCGACGGAGTCCAGGGCCTCACCGTAGATGTCGAGCTGGAGCTGGTCGTGTGCGCCGTTGCCGATCCGCACCGGGCGCGATCCCCGCCAGCCCTCGAAGTGGTCGAGCACCTCCTCAGTGAGGTCGGACGAGCCGTCCACCCGGTACATGATCTTGAGCGGCGATCTCGCGCCGTCGGCCGCGGCCGCATCGGCGGCCTCACCCACCCGGTCGCCCAGCCAGCGCAGGAAGGTCTCGGCCTCGTCGGTGTAGCCGAGTCCCAGCAGCGCGTAGACGGAGAACGACCCGTCCCGGATCCAGGTGTAGCGGTAGTCCCAGTTCCGCTCGCCGCCGATCTGCTCCGGCAGCCCGGCCGTCGGCGCGGCCACCAGCGCACCGGTGGGCTGATAGGTGAGCAGCTTCAGCGTCATGGCCGAGCGCTCCACCGTCTCGCGCCATCGTCCGCGATACCGCGAACGGCCGACCCAGCTCCGCCAGAAGTCGCGGGTGTTCTCGAACAGCGCGAGCACCTCGTCGCGGACCAGGTTGCGTGGCGGGCCGTCCGGCATCGTCTCGATGATGAAGGCGCCGATGTCGCCGACCGAGGCGTCGACGGCGGCACGGACCCCATCACCGGCCCGCTCCAGTCGCAGCCGCGGGTCGGCAAGCGCCTCCGGCCGGCGGGCGACGTGCAGGGCGAGCTCTACGCCGTCGTCGCCATGGAAGGCCGCGCCCATGTCCGTGATCTCGGTCTTGTGCGACGCCCGTCCGTAGTCGAAGCGAGGCTGGCAGTCGAGCACGAAGCGCAGCTGGCCGCGGACCACGCGCACCACCCGGACCAACCGGTGCCGGTCGGTCGCGGGGCCGCGCAGGACCGGCATGAAGTCGATCAGCTCACCGACCCCAGCGTCGGTCATGAACCGGGTCACCAGGATGGACGTACCGGGCAGGTACAGCTGGCGGCTCACCCACCCGTCCGCCTCGGGCGCGATCCGGAAATGGCCGCCGCGCCGATGGTCCAGCAGCGACGCGAACACGCTGGGCGAGTCGAAGCGCGGACTGCAGAACCAGTCGATCGTGCCGTCGCTCGCGACCAGAGCACTGGTCTGGAGGTCGCCGATCAGGCCGTGGTTCTCGATCGGTGGGTAGCGGTCCATGGTCGCTCCCGCGTGGTTGCCGGGCGTCGGTGTGCGGGCGGCTCGTCAGATGCCGAGCAGCTTGGCCTTCGCCGCGGCGAACTCGTCGTCGGTCAGCAGGCCCCGGCCGCGCAGGTCACCCAGCCGCTCCAGCTCGGCGGTGACGGGATCACCGCTCGGCCGAGCAGCGGGTTGCGCGTAGCCGGGCGGCGGAGGCGCGTAGGCCTGTTCCGCTTCGTACTGGCGGGCGGCATCGTGCGTCTGCCAGCGCTCGGCCTGGCGGCGCGACACACGGTTGGACACGGCGGTGGCGGTGCCGGCCACCACCGCTGTGCGTGCCATTCCTCGCAGCAGTCCCATCGAGGGCTCCTCCTCGTCCTGATCAGCCGGACATGAGCCCGCCGAGTGCGCGGTTCGCGAACTCGGCCGGTATGCGCGCCTGGTCGGCGACCTCGCCGCCGGCGTCGCGCACGGCGTTGACGAATGGGATGGCCCAGGTGTTCTCCACCACCAGGACCGCGACGGAGTTGCCCGGCGGCAGCGCGGCCGCGGCCTCCTCGACGTCCTCGGCGTCCAGCAGCCCGCCGCCGAGCTGACCGTCCAGGTCGGCGAAGACCGGAGCCAGGTCCGGGCCGAGACCGGCCAGCTCGATCGAGCCGACGACTCCGTCGTCGTCCCGGTAGACGAACAGCAGATCGACGATGCGTACCAGGCCGTTCACCACGAGGTCCCGCATCGCGGGCAGGATCTCCCCCTTGAACTGGTTACCCGGGAACCGCACCATCAGCACGTCCACCGGACCGACGTCCGCTTTGTCCATGTCGCCACCTCGTTCCCAACGCAGCACGTCGCCGCTCCGCCCTCGGCCGCCCACTCACCCGGTCGTGATACCCCACCCTCGGTCGCGCCGGGACGGGACGCCTCACCCGTCCGGGGTGAGACGCGGCCGGCCGGTTTCGACCGGTTGCGGCTAGGGTGACGTCCGTCGTCGACCCCGCGCCCCGGGAGGTGCAGGTGCCCAGCTCGATCGTCCTCGGTCCGTTGCTGCGGCACGTCGACCGGAGGTCGGCGATGGTGTGGGTCGAGACGGCCCGCCCGGCGACGGTTCGCGTGCTCGGCGCCGAGGCCCGCACCTTCACCGTTCACGGCCACCACTACGCACTGGTCGAGGTGGGCGGCCTGGAGCCCGGGACGTCCACGCCCTACACCGTCGAGGTCGACGGCGAGCGGGCCTGGCCGGAGCCGGACACGCCGTTCCCGGGTCCAGTGATCCGCACCAGCGACGACGGCCAGGTGCGCCTGGTCTTCGGTTCGTGCCGGATGAGCGTCCCGCACGACGCCCACCACCAGCGCGTGTACGGCAGCGACGCGCTGCGGGTGCTGGCGCTGCGGCTGGCCCGCGCTGAGGAGTCCGAGTGGCCAGACGGGCTGGTCCTGCTGGGCGACCAGGTGTATGCGGACGAGACGTCACAGGCCATGCAGGAGTTCATCGCCGCCCGCCGTGACCCGCGCGAGCCGCCGGGCACGGAGGTGGCCGGTTTCGAGGAGTACGCGCACCTGTACCTGCTGGCCTGGAGCGACCCGGCCGTGCGCTGGCTGCTGTCCACCGTCCCGGCCGCGATGATCTTCGATGACCACGACGTCCGCGACGACTGGAACACCTCGGCCGCCTGGCGGGAGCGGATGGCCGGCGAGCCGTGGTGGCAGCGCCGCATCACCGGCGGCATCGCCGCCTACTGGCTCTACCAGCACGCCGGCAACCTGTCGCCGGACGAGCGGGCGATGGACCCGGTGCTCACCGCGCTGCGAGCCGCCGAGGGTGAGGCTGGAGAGGTGCTCGACGAGTTCGCCTGGCGGGCGGACCAGGAGCCGGCCTCCTACCGCTGGAGCTTCACCCGCGACATCGGCCCGGCGCGCCTGGTGATGATCGACTCCCGCTGCGGGCGGGTGCTCGACCCGGGCCGGCGGACCATCGTCGACGACGACGAATGGGACTGGATCGCCGCCCAGGTCCGCGACACCGAGCACGTCGAGCACCTGCTCATCGGCACGTCATTGCCCTACCTGCTGCCACGCGGCCTGCACGACCTCGAGGCCTGGAACGAAGCGACCGCCGACGGCGCATGGGGCCGCCGGTTCGCCCCGGCAGCGGAGAAGCTGCGCCAGGCGGTCGACCTGGAGCACTGGGCGGCGTTCGGCCGGTCGTTCCGCGCCATGGCCGAACTCGTCACCGAGGTGGCCACCGGGCCGGACGGCCGCCGGCCGCGCACCGTGAGCTTCCTCTCCGGCGACGTGCACTACTCCTACGCCGCCGACCTGCGGTACCCGGGCCGGACCGAGCGCACCAGTCGGGTGCACCAGCTGGTCTGCTCGCCCGTGCGTAACCCGCTCAAGAGCACGTTGCGCTACCTCAACGGGGCCGCGGCCTTCGCTGTCGCGCGGGTGGTGGGCTCGATCCTCATCAAGCTGGCCCGGGTACCGGCGTCGGGCATCAGCTGGTCGATCGAGGCCGGTCCGCGGTTCGACAACGCGCTGGCCGTCCTCGAGCTGACCGACGTCGCCGCCCACGTCAGCTGGCAGACCGGCGAGGTCGACGACGACGGCACCGCCACCCTGCGCGAGATCCTCGCCACGGACCTCTGAGTCTCCGCCCGTTCAGGCGGGAACGAACACTCGGGCGGCGTGGTGGAGCACCGTCCACCGCCGGGCGGTGTGCAGCGTCGACAGTTCGCCGTCGGCGTTCAGGGCGATGGGCTCGTCGGCCACGACGACCACCGCCCGGCCACGTGCCTGAACGACGTCGTGGCGCTCGGGATGCCGGCCGCGCACCAGGGCCGTCGCGAACCCGACCCGGGCACGCCAGCCCGTCGAGAAGGAGACGACGACGTCGACCTGGCCGTCGTCGGGGCGGGCGGACGGGGCCAGCGGCGCGCCGCCACCGACGGTGACGCCGTTGCCGAGCGCGGCCATGAGGACCCGCCGGCCGCCGCCGGCCAGGACCTCTCCGTCGACAGCGACCCGTAGCCGCCAGCCGCGTGCCGAGGCGCCGGCCATCGCGCTGCCGACAGGGTAGGCCAGCCGCCCCAGCCTGGGCTTGAGCGGCAGCGCAAGCCTGCCGGCCTCGGCACCGATGCCGAGGTGGACCGCGTTGACGACGACGCCACCGGTGTCGTCGACCAGGACGTCCAGCTCGCGCGGCCGGCCGTCGAGGACGACCCGCGCGGCGGCTGCAGGGTCGAAGGGCAGGCCGAGCGTGCGGGCGAGGTCGTTGCCGGTGCCCAGCGGCACGATGGCGAACTCGAACGCCGGGCTGTCGTCGTCGGCCAGCCCGCCCAGCCGGCCGAGCCGGGCGGCCGCCGCGACCAGCGCGTGCACCGACCCGTCGCCGCCGAGCACCACGGGCAGGCGGCCGCGGGCCCGGCGCAGGACGCCGGCGAGCTCGGCGGGCTCCCCGGGCTCGGAGACCTCCACCCGGGCGCCGGCGCGCAGCACCTCGAGTGCGACCCGGGTGGCCTCGCCGCGCGCGCCGCCGGCACGGCCGTTGGCGATGGCCAGCAGGTCCCTCACGAAAGCGTCCTTCACTCGGGTGGTGAACGACCATTCTGCCGGTGCGACACCGGACAGCCGTTCACAGTGGCGTGAGCGGTCGTAACGTCTGTCACATCCACCCAGCGCGGCGAGCTGTTCGTGCCGCCGCGGCGCGCTCGACAAGCTGAGCAATGGCCCGCGGGAAACGCCGGGTACGTGGCTTCAGGCACTCGTCCCATACAGATCGCGTGCGACCTCCTGGCTCACTGCTCGACCGCTCCTCCCGGCTCCTCGGCGGGCCGGGTGCCTGGCATACTCGTTGGGAGACTCGAGGACCGGATCCGATGCCTGAGGGCCACACCATCCACCGCTTGGCGCGCGACATGGGCGAGCTACAGGGCCGGACGCTGCGTGCATTCTCCCCCCAGAAGCGGTTTACCGACGGCGCGGCCGCGGTCGACGGCGAGGTGTTGAAAATGGCGGAAGCCTACGGCAAGCACCTGTTCCTGCACGTGGCCAACAACCGCTCCGTGCATGTGCACCTCGGCATGCGGGGCAAGTGGCTTCGCTCCACCGATCCGTCTGCGCCGCCGCTGCCTCAGGCGCGGCTCCGGCTGGCCAGCGAAGAGGTTGCGTGGGATCTCGTCGCGCCGTCGAAGTGCGAAATTCTCGAACCACCTGGTGTGGCAGCGCTGGTGTCACGGTTGGGCCCTGACCCACTCCGTTCCGACGCGGACCTTGCAGGCGTGCTCCAGGTCCTGGGCCGTGCGCGAGGGCCGATCGGCGCGGTCCTGCTCGATCAAGCCGTCGTCGCGGGTGTCGGCAACGTCTTCCGCAGCGAGGCGCTGCATGCCGTCGGCGTAGCGCCGACACGTGCGGCACGTTCGATGACCGAGTCCGAAGTGACTGAACTGTGGGCTGTGCTGCAACAGATGATGTCCCGGGCAGTGGAGGATGGTCGGATCATCACCGTCGATGGGCCGGACCGGTTGAGTCTGCCCGAGAGCGAGGCGCGCAAGGTCTACAAGCAGGAGCAATGCCGCGACTGCGGTGCCGCGATCGTCACGAGCGAGGTGGGCGGTCGAACGGCATACCAGTGCCCCGTCGAGCAGCCCTTCTGAAACGGCGCAGAGCCCACTAAGAGAAACAACTCCGACGCTCCCGGTGTTGTCATGGGTGTGACGACCGTTGGCGAGCGACTCCTGCACCTCACCACCATCTACCACGAACCGGACATCCACCAGTACCCGCGAGCTACGCAGATCCTCGACCGCTTCCCTGATGCCGAGCGCATCGAGGTGCCGTCACACCAGAACATCCCCGGTCTCTACGGCAACGAGGGCAACGTCCGGGACTGGGTCCGCAACAAGCGCAACGTCCTTGTGCTCGGCGTGAAGAAGAGCCTGACGGCGAGGCCCAACAGCCGGTCCAGTGACTTCATCGCCCCATCGACCTCCAATGGGTGCGCGATGGCGTGCTCCTACTGCTACGTGCCACGAAGGAAGGGATTCGCCAACCCGATTACGGCATTCGTCAACATCGAGCAGATCCTCGGTTACCTCGAACGCCATGCCGGCCGACAAGGAGCCAAGCCGGAGCCCAATCAGTGCGATCCGTTCGACTGGGTGTACGACATCGGCGAGAACGGAGACTGCTCGGTCGATGCGATGGTGTCGGACAACGTTCGTGACCTGGTGGAGTTGTTCGGCAGGTTGCCGAACGCCAAGGCTTCTTTCGCCACCAAGCTGGTGAACCACGACTTGCTCGACTACGACCCGCGCGGTCGGACCCGCGTCCGGTTCTCACTCATGCCGCAAGCCGCGAGCAAGCTGGTCGACCTTCGCACCACGCCGATCTCCGACCGCATCGCCGCCGTCAACGACTTCGTCGAGGCCGGATACGAGGTGCATCTGAACTTCAGCCCGGTGATTGTCCACGAGAACTGGCTCGACGACTGGGCGACACTTCTAGACCAGATCGACGCCGCGCTCACCCCCGCCGCCAAGCGTCAGCTGGCCTGCGAGGTCATCTTCCTCACCCACAACGCCGGGCTCCACGAGGTGAACCTCGGGTGGCATCCTCGTGCCGAGGAGCTGCTGTGGCGCCCGGAGCTACAGGAACGCAAGCGAAGCCAGAGCGGCCAGTGGAACGTGCGGTACCGATCCAGTGCCAAGCGCACATACATTGGCCAGCTCACCCAGCTGCTTGCCGCCAAGCTGCCCTACTGCCGCGTTCGCTACGCGTTCTGAAGGTCATGCCCGCCCAGCCACGTCTGGGCAGGCGGGAACACCGCGGTATCGAAGCAGGTGGCGAGCCGGCGCACAGTGGCCTGGTCGTATGGTCAGCACGAGGACCGGTGGTAGTCGATGAACCGGCCGGCATCCAGCTGTGCTCGAGTGGGTCGGGCACTGCAAGGTCACCGCCTGGATGGACGTGAACTCCCTCGCCGGGTCGGTTCGACCCGGCGACCGCTTTCGGGGTCTGGAGCCAGTCGTCCCAGACCTAATCGATCTCGTCGGTGGCCACGACGTCACTCCTTTTTCTTCTTCAGCGCCGACGGCTTGTGGACGGCCGTGCCACCGCTCTTCTCACTCCGGACCAGGTACTGGGGATCGTTCTTGCTTGCTCGGACTGTCCGGCCGCCGGCCTCGGTGTCTTCGGTGATCTTGCGCTCCACCGTGCCCTCGGCCGTGGCACCGTGGCTGCTCCACGTGACCTTGTCACCCTTCTCGAGCTCCGCCATCTCCATCACTCCTTCTTCGACGACGTAGGGGTACCCGGGTCGTCGATCTCCATCCCAGGTTGGAGCCACACGGTCGGCCAGTGTCGAGCGCTGCCACGCGTTCGTCTGGACCAGGACCGCCGAGTAGATGCTCACCGAGGCCAACGGTCGGACCACATCGAACGCGGGCACTATGAGGGCCCGGGTGATCCCTTCGAACGGGACCGTGCGTCGCGGCGGCGGATGTTGTGGATGGCGCGCGGCACCGGGCGGCCGCCGGGCAGGTCACGGGCCCTCCGGCCACCCAGCAGGTAGTAGGTGAGCGGCCCGACCACCGGCAGGCCGACGATCGAGAGGACCACCGCCAGCAACATCGTGAGCCCGTTCGGCAGCGTCAGGCCGAGCAGCCGGATCAGCCCGCCGACCACCAGCACGTACAGCACCGCGCCGAGCGCCGTCGCGCCGATGGCGGTGAGGATGACCTTCCGCACCGACCGGGCCGACCGGTTGTTCGCCGCGATGAGGGTGAGGCCGGGGACCATCCCGACGGCCAGCCCGCCGATGAAGACCGGCGGCGCCCAGGCCGGCTCGATGTCCAGCAGCCCGGAGCTGTCGGCGTAGGACCCGGCGACGATGCCGACGGCGATGGAACCGCCCAGGAACAGCACGAAGCCGACCACCGTCAGGATCACGCCGGGAGTCTACGAACCGCGGGCGTGTCAGCAACGACCGGTATCGTCGGGGCTGTCTTTCACCGCCCTCCGGGAGGAACACCGCGATGCCGCGAGTCGCGCTGGTCACCTGTACCGAACTGCCTGACCTCGACCCCGACGACCAGCTGGTGCTGCCGCCGCTGGCCGCCCGAGGCGTCGAGGCCGTCCCCGTGGTGTGGGACGACCCCGCCATCGACTGGGCCGGCTTCGACCTGGTGGTGCTGCGCAACCCGTGGGACTACGCGCGGCGGCGCGAGGAGTTCCTGGCGTGGGCGCGGGCGGTGCCGCGGCTGGCGAACCCGGCCGAGCTGGTCGAGTGGAACACCGACAAGCGCTACCTGCGCGACCTCGCCGCCGCGGGGCTGCCGGTCGTGCCCACCGACTGGCTGGAGCCGGGCGACGCCGTCACCTTGCCGGCGACGGGGGAGTACGTGCTCAAGCCGGCGGTCAGCGCGGGGTCGCTCGACACCGGGCGCTACCGGCTCGCCGACGCCTCCGAGCGCGAGCTGGCCGAGGCGTTGGCCACGCGGCTGCTGGCCCGCGGGGCCACCGTCATGGTGCAGCCGTACCTCAGCGCCGTCGACACCGCCGGCGAGACCGCGCTGCTGCACCTGGGCGGCGCATACAGCCACGCCATCCGCAAGGGCCCCATGCTCGAGGGCCCGCACGAGGGCGAGGACGGCGAGCTGTTCCGCGCCGAGCAGATCGACCCGCGGCAGCCGTCGCAGGCCGAGCGCGAGCTGGCGCGGGCGGCCCTCGACGTCATCCCCGGCGACCACCACGAGCTCCTGTACTCCCGAGTCGACGTCATACCTGGCCCCACGGGAATGCCGGTGGTCCTCGAAGTGGAGCTGACCGAGCCGAGCCTCTTCCTGGCGCACGGCGACGGCGCCGCCGAACGGCTGGCTGGCGCGATCGTGGCCCGGCTGTAGCGGGTACCATCGGGCGCGTTCACCACCAACACCGAAGACATCATCGAGGAGTAGTCGTGTCCGAACAGATCCGCATCGTCGTCGCAGGCAGCGAGCGACAGGTCGATGCGGGCACGACGGCGGCCGATCTGTTCGCCAACCATTCCACGGTCATCGCCGCCCGGATCGGCGACACCCTGGTCGACCTCGAGCGCGTCCTGGCCGACGGCGACGAGGTCGAGCCGGTCGAGATCTCCTCGCCCGACGGCCACGACATCCTGCGCCACTCCACCGCGCACGTCATGGCACAGGCCGTGCAGGAGCTGTACCCGCAGGCCAAGCTCGGCATCGGCCCGCCGGTCGAGAACGGCTTCTACTACGACTTCGACGTCCCGGAGCCGTTCACGCCCGATGACCTCAAGAGCATCGAGAAACGGATGCAGCAGATCGTCAAGGAGCGGCAGTCGTTCGTCCGTCGCCCGGTCAGCGACGACGACGCTCGCGCCGAGCTCGCCGCCGAGCCGTACAAGCTGGAGCTCATCGGCCTGAAGGGCGGCGGCGCGGAAGCGGCCGCGGAGGGCGCGTCCGCCGAGGTGGGCGCCGGCGAGCTGACCATCTACGACAACGTCCGCCCCGGCGGCGAGCTGGCGTGGAAGGACCTGTGCCGCGGCCCGCACCTGCCCACCACCCGCGCCATCCCCGCGTTCAAGCTGATGCGGGTCGCCGCGGCGTACTGGCGCGGCAGCGAGAAGAACCCGCAGCTGCAGCGCATCTACGGCACCGCGTGGGAGACCCGCGAGGCGCTCAAGGACTACCTGGACCGGCTGGCCGAGGCCGAGCGGCGCGACCACCGCAAGCTGGGCCGCGAGCTCGACCTGTACAGCTTCCCCGACGAGCTCGGCTCCGGTCTGCCGGTGTTCCACCCCAAGGGCGGCGTCATCAAGCGCGAGATGGAGGACTACGTCCGCCGCCGGCACCTGGAGGAGGGCTTCGAGTACGTCGGCACCCCACACATCTCCAAGCAGGGCCTGTTCGAGACCTCCGGGCACCTGCCCTACTATGCCGACGGCATGTTCCCGCCGATGGAGCTGGAAGGCAGCTCGTACTACATCAAGTCGATGAACTGCCCGATGCACAACCTGATCTACCGCTCCCGCGGGCGTTCGTACCGTGAGCTGCCGCTGCGGCTGTTCGAGTTCGGCTCGGTGTACCGGTTCGAGAAGTCCGGCGTGGTGCACGGGCTGACCCGGGTACGTGGCATGACGCAGGACGACTCGCACTCCTATGTCACTCCGGAGCAGGCCGGCGACGAGATCAAGCACCTGCTCGACTTCGTGCTGGGCCTGCTCGAGGACTTCGGGCTGGACGACTACTACCTGGAGCTGTCCACCCGCGACCCCGAGTCGGACAAGTTCATCGGCACCGACGAGCAATGGGACGTCGCCACGCGCATCCTGGAGGAGGTCGGCAAGGCCTCCGGCCTCGAGTTGGTCCCGGATCCGGGCGGTGCGGCCTACTACGGCCCCAAGATCTCGGTGCAGACCCGCGACGCCATCGGCCGAACCTGGCAGATGTCGACTATCCAGCTCGACTTCAACCAGCCGGCCCGGTTCGGGCTGGAGTACCAGGCCGCCGACGGATCCCGCCAGCAGCCGGTCATGATCCACTCGGCGAAGTTCGGCTCCATCGAGCGTTTCATCGGCGTGCTCGTCGAGCACTACGCCGGCGCGTTCCCGCCCTGGCTGGCCCCGGTCCAGGCCGTCGGGATCCCGATCGCCGACGAGCACGTGCCGCACCTGGAGAAGGTGGCGGCCCTGCTGGCCGAACAGGACATCCGGGTCGAGGTCGACCGCTCCGACGACCGCATGCAGAAGAAGATCCGCACCGCGCAGAAGCAGAAGATCCCGTTCATGCTGATCGCCGGCGACGACGACGTCGCCAAGGACGCGGTCTCCTTCCGCTACCGCGACGGCAGCCAGAAGAACGGCGTTCCGGTCGACGCGGCCGTCGCCGAGATCGTCGACGCCGTCCAACGCCGCGTCCAGGTCTGAGTGCTGAACATGCAGGTCAGAGGATGCACACGCTAATGTATGTGTATGTCCATGACCCATCGCCTGCGGATCCTCCTCGACGTGGACGGGTTGCTGGACGAGCTGCGCGGCCGACGCGGGTGATCGTCGGCGACACGACGGTGCTCGTCTACGCGGTGGGCGCGGAGCATCCGCACAGGAAACCCACGTCAGCGGATAGGGCGTTCGGAGACGTCGCCGGTCTCCGACACGTGGTTCCAGGCAACGAAGCCGTCAAGGCCCTGATTGGGGGATGAGGAGCGGTGCCCGAGGCCGACCGCCTGGAGCGGCTGTGGACGCCGTACCGGATGGCGTACATCACCGGCGAGCCGAGCGCCCGGGGGAATGGTCGCGACGACGCATGTCCCTTGTGCGAGATCCCGGCGAAGTCGGACGAGGACGGGCTGATCCTGGCCCGTGGCAGCACGGCGTACGCGGTGCTCAACCTGCACCCCTACAACCCCGGGCACCTCATGGTGGTGCCGTACCGCCACGTCGCCGACCTGGAGGCGCTCACCGACGAGGAGTCGCACGAGCTGACGACGATGACGCAGGACGCGGTCCGGGCGGTGAAGGCGACCTCCGCTCCGCACGGCTTCAACGTCGGCCTCAACCTCGGTGGCGTGGCCGGCGGGTCGCTCGCCGCCCACCTGCACCAGCACGTCGTGCCGCGCTGGAGCGGTGACGCGAACTTCATGACGGTGCTCGACAACACCAAGATCATGCCGCAGCTGCTGGCCGACACCCGCGCACTGATCGCCGCCGCCTGGCCCCACTGAGCGAAGGTTCAGGTCACCAGCGCCAGGTCGGTCCGTGGGAAGTCGTCGCCCACGCAGAGCAACGGCCGACCGCTCACTGCGGCCACCGCGTATGTGAGACAGTCCCCGAAGTTCAGTGCCGCCGGATGCCGGCCCTTGCCGTACCTGAGGTACGCGCCGACGGCCACCGGCCAGTGTGCGTCGGTGACGGCGATGGGCCGCAGCCCGGCTTCGGTGACGAATCGCCCGAGAAGACTCGCCCCGGCCGGTCCCAGTCGCGCCGAGAGGACGATGCCGGTCTCGACGAGCGTCGGGACGCCGATACCTACCTCCGCCGCGTCAGCGAGGTGCCCCAGCAGCACCTCACGATCGGGCTCGTCGAACAGGATCGACACGACGGCCGAGCTGTCGACGATCACGCGCCCTCCGCCCCGATGCCGAGGATCTCCTCACGCTCGTCCTTGGAGGGGGCATGGCCACGGAACTCGACTGGGACCTGCGGCCACACCTCATCGACCAGGAACCGCTCCAGGCGCTGCCGACGGCCGGCGGCCGCCTGTGCCGCGACCACCCGCTCGAGCCGCTCTTCCAGTGCACTTCGGATGGCGCCGGTCTTGGTGTCCTGCGTCAGCTCGGCCAACTCCGCGGCGAGCCGTTCCGTCATGGGATCCTTGATGTTCAACGCCATGGTGTAAGGGTACCGCTCATGGTGTAGAGGTATCAACGGCCCGTGCCGGGTGCCGATCAGCACGGATGACCGATCGCCTTCGCCCCGAACGTGCCGATCGGCACACGTGACGGCCTAGCCGGAGCCCGCGGTGATCTTCGCGGCGACGTTCTGCGGCATCGGCTCGTACCGGGCGTAGCTGCGGGTGAACGTGCCGGTGCCGTGGCTCATGGCACGCAGGTCGATGGCGTACCGGACGATCTCGGTCTGGGGCACCTCGGCGCGCACCACCGTCCGGCCGGACCCGACCGCCTCGGTTCCGAGCACGCGGCCGCGGCGGCCGGCGAGGTCGCCCATGACCGTGCCGACGTAGTCGTCGGGGACCATGACCGAGATTTCGTCGACCGGCTCCAGCAGGTTGACGCCGGCCGCGGCGGCGGCCTCCTTCAGCGCCAGGCCGCCGGCGGTCTGGAAGGCCATGTCGGAGGAGTCGACGCTGTGCGCCTTGCCGTCGTACAGCGTGACCTTGATGTCGACCATGGGGTAGGCCGCGGCGGTGGTCCCGCGCTCCATCTGGGCCCGAACGCCCTTCTCGACGGAGGGGATGAACTGCCGCGGCACCGCGCCGCCGACCACCTTGTCGACGAACTCGAAGCCCATGCCCTCGGGCAGCGGTTCGACCTCGATCTCGCAGACGGCGTACTGGCCGTGCCCGCCGGTCTGCTTGACGTGGCGGCCCCGGGCGCTGGACCTGCCGGCGAGCGTCTCGCGTAGCGGTACCCGCAGGCCGACCTGGTCGACGTGGACGCCGTACCGCGAGGACAGCCGGTCCAGCAGCAGGTCGGCGTGGGCCTCACCCATGGTCCACAGCACCAGCTGGTGGGTCTCGGGGTTGTTCTCCACCCGCAGCGTCGGATCCTCGGCCACGAGCCGGGCCAGGCCCTGCGCAAGCTTGTCGTCGTCGGCCTTGGCCCGCGCCACGATGGCCACCGGCAGCAAGGGCTCCGGCATGGACCACGGCCGCATCAGCAGGGGGTCGTCCCTGTCCGACAGCGTGTCGCCGGTCTCGGCCCGGGACAGTTTGGCGACGGCGACCAGGTCGCCCGCGTGCGCCTCGGCCACCGGCCGCAGGGTCTTGCCGAGCGGGCAGGAGAGCGCACCGACGCGCTCGTCCTCGTCGTGCTCCTCGTGCCCGCGGTCGGCGAGGAAGTGGCCGGAGACATGTACCGTCGCGTCCGGGCGCAGGGTGCCGGAGAAGACCCGCACCAGGCTGACCCGGCCGACGTAGGGGTCCGAGGTCGTCTTGACCACCTCGGCCAGCAACGGCCCGCCGGGATCCGCGGGCAGGACGCGCCGGCTGTCTCCGTCCAGGGTCGTCACCTCGGGCATCGGGTGCTCGGCGGGGGAGGGGAAGGCGCCGGCCATGACCTCCAGCAGCTCTTGCATGCCGACACCGGTGGCCGAGCAGACCGGGATGACGGGGTGGAAGGAGCCGCGCGCGACCGCCCGCTCGAGGTCGTCGACGAGCACCTTCATCTCGATGTCCTCGCCGGCCAGGTAGCGGTCCATGAGCGTCTCGTCCTCGGACTCCTCGATGATCCCTTCGATCAGCTCGCCGCGGGCGGTGTCGAGGCTGGCGGCTTCGTCCTCGGACGGGTCGCGTTCGGACCTGGTGCCGCCGGCGTACTCGAACACCCGGCCGCTGAGCATGCCGATCAGCCCGTCGGCGCCGGTCGGGAGGTAGAGCGGCAGTACATTGTCGCCGAACCCGTCGCGGCAGGCCGCGAGCGTGCCGGCGTAGTCCGAGCGCGGGTGGTCGAGCTTGGTGAGCACGACGGCGCGCGGCATGCCGACGGCCTCGCACTCGGCCCACAGCATGCGGGTGGTGCCGTCGATCGGCTCGGCGGTCGAGACGACGAACAGCGCGCAGTCCGCGGCGCGCAGCCCGGCCCGCAGGTCGCCGACGAAGTCCGCGTAGCCGGGCGTGTCCAGCAGGTTGATCTTGACCTGCTGGTGCATCAGCGGTGCGAGCGCCAGCGCCACCGAGCGCTGCTGGCGGATCTCGGCGTCGTCGTGGTCGCACACCGTGCTGCCGTCCTCGACGCGTCCGGCCCGGTGGATCGTCCCGGACGCGACGAGAAGGGCCTCGACGAGTGTGGTCTTGCCCGCGCCGGTGTGGCCGACAAGGACGACATTGCGGACGTCGACCCCGTCGGCCGGGGGTGCGCCGCCGGTCTCGGTGACATCTCCTGTCTGGTGTCGTGTTGCCATGCGCCAGCCTCCTGCCTCAGCAGGCGACGCCGGCGGTTCCAGCGCCTCGTCGCGCCGCCGCGTTGGGTGATGTGGTGATGGCCACTTTGGTGCGCGAAGCGTGGATGCGCAAGGCCCTTGGCAACAACATCAGTAGCATGGCGGCGCCGGGTGCTGCTTGTTTCAGCCAGCCGGTCGTGGACACTTCGGAGTCGAACGGACGGGCGATGCTCGACAAGTACACGCGGGTCTACTCGACCCGCATCCTCACGCCGGCCGCGCGCGGCCTCCTGCGACTGGGCCTGGGACCCGACGCGGTGACGGTGATCGGCACGCTCGGCGTGGTCACCGGCGCCGTCGCGTTCTACCCGCGCGGGGAGTTCCTGTGGGGGACGCTGTTCATCACCGCCTTCGTCTTCTTCGACAACATCGACGGCATCATGGCCAGGCTGTCCGGCCGCAAGAGCGGCTGGGGCGCGTTCCTGGACTCGACCCTCGACCGCTTCGGCGACGCCGCCATCTTCGGCGGCCTGGCCATGTGGTTCGCCGGTCGCGGCGACAACCTGAGGATGACGGCGCTGCTGATCACCTGCCTGACCCTGGGCGCCGTCGTGTCCTACGCCAAGGCACGTGCGGAGAGTCTCGGCTACCAGGCGGGAGGCGGCATCGCCGAGCGCGCCGACCGGCTCGTCGCCATCCTCGTCATCACCGGGCTCGTCGGTCTGTTCGACCTGCCGATCGCCGTGCTGGAGGTCCTACTCTGGCTGTTGGCGGCAGCGAGCGCGTGGACCGTGTGGCACCGCGTTCGCGAGGTCAGGCGGCAGGCGGCACGGGAGTGAGCACGTTCAGTGAACAGCGGCAGCTGTGGCTGTACAGCTCCGGCTGGACGGCAGTGCAGAACATGCCCGAAAGGACGGCGTACCGGACGTTCAAAGCCATCGCCGACCTGTCCTGGCGCCGCCGCAGCCCGTCGGTACAGCGGCTGGAGCTGAATCTCGCGCGGGTGGGCAAGTTCGACCCCGACGAGCTGCGCGAGCTCACCCGGCTCGGCGCGCGCTCGTACATGCGGTACTGGTGCGACGCGTTCCGGATGTCGGAGTGGAGCCACGAGCGCATCATCCAGCGCGTCCGCACCGTCAACGAGGACCGCTTCCGGGCCGCACTGGACGCCGGACGGGGCGTCGTCGTCGCGCTGCCGCACATGGGCAACTGGGACTGGGCCGGCGCCTGGGCCTGCCTGACCGGTGCGCCGCTGGCGACGGTCGCCGAGCGGCTGCGCCCGGAGAAGCTCTACGAGCGCTTCGTCACCTACCGCGAGGCCCTCGGTATGACCGTCCATCCGCTCGGCGGCGACGCCGTCATGGGCGAGCTCGCCGACCACCTGCGCCGCGGCGGCCTGGTGTGCCTGCCGGCCGAGCGCGACCTGTCCCGGCGCGGCATCCCGGTCACGCTGTTCGGCGAGCCCACCCGGATGCCCGCCGGCAGCGCCATGCTCGCGATGCGCACCGGCGCCGCCCTGATCCCCGCGACGCTCGCCTACGAGGGCCGCGAGCCCAACCATGGCCTGGTCGTCACGTTCCACGAGCAGATCGGGGTGCCGGAGGAGCGCGGCGACCGGCTGGCCACCATGACCCAGCGCATCGCCGACGCCTTCGAGTCCGGCATCGCCCGCAACCCCGAGGACTGGCACATGACCCAGCGCATGTTCCTCGCCGACCTCGACGCCAACGACCCCCGGCGCGCCCAGCCGGTGATGCCATGAACGTCGGCATCGCCTGCCCGTACTCCTGGGACGTCCCGGGCGGCGTTCAGGTGCACATCCGCGACTTCACCGAGGAGCTGACCCGGCGCGGCCACACCGTCTCGGTGCTGGCACCCGGCGACGACGATGACGACCTCCCGCCGTACGTCGTCACCGTCGGCCGGCCGGTCTCCATCCCGTACAACGGCTCCGTCGCCAGGGTGGCGTTCGGCCCGCGGATCGCCGCGCGGGTCCGGCGCTGGCTGCTCGACGGCGAGTTCGACGTCGTCCACGTGCACGAGCCGGCCTCGCTGAGCCTCGGCCTGATCACTACGTGGTGGGCGGAGGTGCCCGTCGTCGCGACCTCGCATTCGGCGATGCGCCGGTCGCGGGCCATGAGCGCGGCACAGGGCATCCTGAAGTCGGCCTTCGAGAAGTTCACCGCGCACATCGCGGTGTCCGAAGAGGCTCGGCGCACCGTCGTGCAGCACCTCGGCGGCGACGCCGTGCTCATCCCGAACGGCCTGTACGTCGACCGGTTCGCGGTACCGCGCCGGCAGGAGTGGTTCTCCCCGGACGGCACGCTGTCCTTCCTCGGCCGGCTCGACGAGCCGCGCAAGGGCCTGCAGGTGCTGCTCGCTGCCTGGCCGGCCGTCCACGACGCGTTCCCGAAGGCGCGCCTGCTGGTCGCCGGGCGCGGCGAGATCGACGAGATCCGCCGCGGTATCGACCCCCGGCACCGCGACGCGGTCCAGTTCCTCGGCGGCGTCAGCGACGAGGACAAGGCCGCGATGCTGGCCAGCAGCGACATCTACGTCGCACCGCACATCGGCGGCGAGTCCTTCGGCATCGTCCTGGCCGAGGCGATGGCAGCCGGCGCGCCGGTGCTGGCCAGCGAGCTCGAGGCGTTCCGGACGGTGCTCGACGGCGGACGGCTGGGCTCCCTCGTGCCGGTGGGCGACGCCGACGCACTCGCGGCCGAGGCGATCGCACTGCTCGGCGACCCCGGCCGGCGGCAGCTCTACCGTGAGGCAGCCACCACCGGTGTGCGCCGCTACGACTGGTCCCGCGTGACCGACGAGATCCTGGCCGTCTACGAGATGGCCATCGCCGTGGGCGCCGGCGGCGCCGGCCGGCACACGTTCCGGCTACCTCGGCTGTAAGGGGACCTGACCTCGTGGAATGGGTGTTCATCACCATCGCTGTGCTGGCCGCGCTCGGCGTCTACCTGTCCTGGACCGCCGGCCGGCTCGACCGCCGGCACGCCCGCCTCGACGCCTCCCGGGCCGTGCTCGACGCGGAGTTCCTGCGCCGCTCCGGTTCGGTGCTCGACCTGGCGACCGCCGGCCTGCTCGACCCGGCGACCTCCGTCGTGCTGGCCGACGCGGCCTCGCGGGCGCGCACCGCTGACGACTCGGACCGGTACCAGGCCGAGAGCGACCTGACGGCGGTGCTCGTCGCCGCCCTGGACGACCCGGACGACCTCGCGCCGCTGCGCGAGGACCCCGGCGCCGCGGCCGCCCTCGACGAGCTGGCGATGTCCTGCCGCCGGGCCGCGCACGCCCGGCGCTTCCACAACGAGCTGGTGCGCGGCGCCACCCGGCTGCGGCGCAAGGCACTGGTGCGCTGGCTGCGACTGGCCGGCTACGCGCCGATGCCCGAGACCGTCGAGCTCGACGACCGCGTCCCGCACGGTCTGGAGACCGCCAGCTGAGTGGCGCTCGCCGGTGGGGGATCACCAGGTGTTCTCGTGCTTCACCAGGCTTACAAGCATGGTGAAGCACACACAATCCTCGTGATGTCGCCCCGGTGCATAGAGGTGCTCATTGCAAGCCGGAAACGCGTTCGGGGGTGTCACTGGTGAGGACGTACCATGGACGTGACCATCACCCCGTCGAGTCGCGAGGTCCAGCAGCAGTGTCCGAAGAGACGCAGTCCACCGTCGGTACCGCCCGGGTCAAGCGTGGCATGGCCGAGATGCTCAAGGGTGGCGTGATCATGGACGTGGTCACGCCCGAGCAGGCTCGCATCGCCGAGGACGCCGGCGCTGTCGCCGTCATGGCGCTCGAGCGTGTGCCGGCCGACATCCGCGCCCAGGGCGGCGTGGCCCGTATGAGCGACCCCGACCTGATCGACGGCATCATCGACGCGGTGTCCATCCCGGTCATGGCCAAGGCGCGCATCGGGCACTTCGTCGAGGCGCAGGTGCTGCAGAGCCTGGGTGTGGACTACATCGACGAGTCCGAGGTGCTGACCCCGGCCGACTACGAGCACCACATCGACAAGTGGCAGTTCACGGTGCCGTTCGTGTGCGGCGCCACCAACCTGGGCGAGGCGCTGCGCCGCATCGCCGAGGGTGCCGCCATGATCCGCTCCAAGGGTGAGGCCGGCACCGGCGACGTCTCGAACGCCACCACCCACATGCGTCAGCTGCGCGACCAGATCACCCGCCTGGCCTCGCTGCCCGAGGACGAGCTGTACGTCGCGGCCAAGGAGCTGCAGGCACCGTACGAGCTGGTCCGCGAGGTCGCCCAGGCCGGCAAGCTCCCGGTGGTGCTGTTCACCGCCGGCGGCATCGCCACCCCGGCCGACGCGGCCATGATGATGCAGCTGGGCGCCGAGGGCGTCTTCGTCGGCTCCGGCATCTTCAAGTCCGGCGATCCGGCGCGGCGGGCGGAGGCCATCGTCAAGGCGACCACCTTCTACAACGACCCGGACACGCTGGCCAAGGTGTCCCGCGGCCTCGGCGAGGCCATGGTCGGCATCAACGTCGCCGATGTCCCGGAGCCGCACCGGCTGGCTGAGCGGGGCTGGTGACCGCCGGGCGGTGACACGGCCGACGGAGGACGCCTCCGACCTGGGGGAGTGGCGCGACGACGACGGCGTCTGGTTCCGCCGGGCGGCCAGGGTCATCGCCGTCGACGCCGCGGGGCGCGTGCTGATGATGCGCGGCGTCGATCCCGCCGAGCCGGACCACGTCTGGTGGATCACGCCCGGCGGCGGGCTGGAGCCGGACGAGGACGAGCGGGCCGGCGCGGTGCGTGAGCTGTTCGAGGAGAGCGGCGTCCGGCTCGCCCCGTCGGACCTGGCCGGTCCGGTCGCCGTCCGCAGCGCCACGTTCAGCTTCATGGGCCGCCCGTACCGCCAGGACGAGGTGCTCTTCTTCGCCCGGGTGCCGGGGGAGGCGGAGTCGCTGGTCACCACCGGCTGGACCCCCGTCGAGCAGGCGTCGGTCACCGAGCTGCGCTGGTGCACCGCCGACGAGCTGGCCGCGGTCGGGGAGCCGGTCTACCCGCCCGCTCTGCCGGAGATCGTCCGCGGCCTGCTGGCCGCCGGATGGGACGGCGTCGCCCATGCCGTCGATTGACATCACGGACGGTAAAATCGAAGGTCGGCAGTCCCGAACGAAAGGCGCATCGTGCCCCAGCCCACCGTGGGGGTCCTCGCACTGCAGGGCGACGTCCGCGAGCACCAGCGGGTGTTGACCGGCCTCGGCGCCGCCACCCTCGCCGTCCGCACGCCGGGCGAGCTGGACCGCGTCGACGCCCTGATCATCCCCGGCGGCGAGTCCACCACCATGTGGCGGCTGGCCCGCACGTTCGGCCTGCTCGAGCCGCTGCGCCAGCGGGTGGCGTCGGGTATGCCCGCCTACGGGTCGTGCGCCGGCATGATCATGCTCGCCGACCGCATCGAGGGCGGCGTCACCGGGCAGGAGACCATCGGCGGCATGGACGTCACCGTGCGGCGCAACGCCTTCGGCCGCCAGGTCGACTCCTTCGAGGCCGATCTGGACTTCCCGGCTCTCGGTGCGACGGTGCCACCGCTTCGGGCGGTGTTCATCCGGGCACCGTGGGTGGAGAAGGTCGGCGACGGCGTCGACGTGCTGGCGCGGGTGGCGACGGGCGCGAGCGCGGGTAGGATCGTCGCGGTCCGTCAGGGGCCGCTGCTGGCCACGTCGTTCCACCCGGAGCTGACGGGCGACGCGCGCGTGCACGCGCTCTTCCTCGACATCGTGAAGGAGGCTTGAGGGCCATGTCCGGCCACTCCAAGTGGGCGACCACGAAACACAAGAAGGCTCTGGTCGACGCCAAGCGGGGCAAGCTCTTCGCGAAGCTCATCAAGAACGTCGAGGTCGCCGCGCGTGTCGGTGGCGGCGACCCGGGTGGCAACCCGACGCTGTTCGACGCCATCCAGAAGGCCAAGAAGGCGTCGGTGCCCAACGACAACATCGACCGCGCGGTCAAGCGCGGCTCCGGTGCCGAGGCCGGCGGCGCGGAGTACCAGACCATCATGTACGAGGGCTACGGCCCGGGCGGCGTCGCCGTGCTCATCGAGTGCCTCACCGACAACCGTAACCGGGCGGCGTCGGAGGTCCGGGTCGCCATGACCCGCAACGGCGGCTCCATGGCCGACCCCGGCTCGGTGTCGTACATGTTCGACCGCAAGGGTGTCGTCGTCGTGCCGCGCAACCAGGACGGGCGCACCGTCACCGAGGACGACCTGCTCGAGGTCGTGCTCGACGCCGGCGCGGAGGAGGTCGAAGACCTCGGCGAGGCCTTCGAGATCCGCAGCGAGGCCGCCGACCTGGTCACCGTCCGCACGGCGATCCAGCAGGCCGGCATCGACTACGACTCCGCGGACTCCTCGTTCGTGCCGTCGGTCAACGTGCCGCTGGACGAGGACGGCGCCCGGAAGATCTTCCGGCTCATCGACGCCCTCGAGGACAGCGACGACGTGCAGAATGTGTGGGCCAATTTCGACGTCTCCGACGACGTCATGGAGGCCGTCGGCTGAGCGGCGGCCGGAGGTACGGCGAGCCCTGGCGAGCTGTGCCGGAGGTCGCGGCGAGGTCGAGGCCGACCAGGTGAATGGAGGCGGTCAATTGACCCCGCGGCGCGCCTCCCGGTTCATCGACCCCCTGCCGGTAGGGTCGGCACCGAACTGGTGTTCGGCGAAGGGCGGTCCATGCGGGTTCTCGGGGTCGATCCGGGTCTGACGCGGTGTGGCCTCGGCGTGGTCGACGGCATGCCGGGTCGCCCGTTGAGCCTGGTCGCCGTCGATGTGGTGCGCACGTCCGCTCAGGACGAGCTGGGTGGCCGGCTGCTGGCCATCGAGGCCGCGATCGAGCAGTGGCTCGACCGGTTCGCACCCGACACCGTCGCCGTCGAGCGGGTGTTCAGCCAGCACAACGTGCGTACCGTCATGGGCACCGCCCAGGCCAGCGGCGTCGCGACGCTCGTCGCGGCGCGGCGCGGGATCCCCGTCGTCACCCACACACCGAGCGAGGTCAAGGCGGCCGTCAGCGGCAGCGGCCGGGCCGACAAAGCCCAGGTGGCGGCCATGGTGACGCGCCTGCTACGGCTGGACGTGCGGCCCAGCCCGGCCGACGCCAGCGATGCGCTGGCGCTGGCCATCTGTCAGGTGTGGCGCGGCTCGGCGCAGCGCCGGCTGCAGGCAGCGGCGGCCGCGGCGGGAAGGGAGCGGCGGTGATCTCGTTCGTCCGGGGCCAGGTGGCGGTGCTGCGGCCCACCGAGGCGGTGCTCGACGTCGGCGGCATCGGCCTGGCCCTGCACTGCACTCCGGCGACGACATCCACGCTGCGGCTCGGCGATGTCGCGCAGCTGGCGGCCAGCCTGGTGGTGCGCGAGGACTCCCTCACGCTCTACGGGTTCGCCGACGACGACGAGCGCGTGGTCTTCGAGCTGCTGCAGACCGCCAGCGGGGTCGGGCCGCGGCTGGCGCAGGCCATGCTGTCGGTGCACTCGCCGGACGACCTGCGCCGGGCCGTGGCCACCGAGGACCTGGTGGCGCTGACGAAGGTGCCGGGCATCGGCAAGAAGGGCGCCCAGCGCATCGTCATCGAGCTCAAGGACAAGCTGGGGGCGCTCGCGGGCGGCCCGTCGCTGCGGGCGGTGGGACACTCCCCGTCGTCGGCCGGCGGCGGCGACTGGCAGACGCAGGTGCACGAGGCGCTGCTGGGGCTGGGCTGGTCCACCCGTGAGGCCGACCGTGCCATCGAGGCGGTGGCGCCGCAGGCCGACGGTGAGCCCGACGTGGCCACGCTGCTGAAGTCGGCACTGCGTACCCTGGCCAAGACATGAGCATCCCCGCGGACGACGAATCCTTCACCCGGCTGGTGGGCGGCGACGCCGACCAGGACGAACGGACCGTCGAGGCCGCGCTGCGCCCGCGTACGCTGGCCGAGTTCGTCGGCCAGGAGCGGCTGCGCGAGCAGCTGTCGCTGGTCCTCGACGCCGCCAAGGCGCGCGGCCGCAGCGCCGACCACATCCTGCTGTCGGGGCCGCCGGGGCTCGGCAAAACCACGCTGGCGATGATCGTCGCCGCCGAGATGGGGGTGCCGCTGCGCATCACCAGTGGCCCGGCCATCCAGCACGCCGGCGACCTCGCGGCCATCCTGTCCTCGGTGTCCGAGGGCGACGTGCTGTTCTTCGACGAGATCCACCGGATGGCCCGACCGGCGGAGGAGATGCTGTACACGGCGATGGAGGACTTCCGGGTCGACGTCATCGTCGGCAAGGGCCCCGGTGCCACCGCCATCCCGCTGGACCTGCCGCATTTCACGATGGTCGGGGCGACCACCCGGACCGGCCTGCTGCCCGGCCCGCTGCGCGACCGGTTCGGGTTCACCGGCCACCTGGAGCTCTACGAGCCGGCGGAGCTGGAGCGGGTGCTGGTGCGCTCGGCCGGGCTGCTCGAGGTCGAACTGCGCCGCGACGGGTCACGTGAGATCGCCGGGCGGTCCCGGGGCACCCCGCGCATCGCCAACCGGCTGCTGCGGCGGGTCCGCGACTTCGCCGAGGTCCGCGCCGACAGCATCATCAGCGGTGCGGTCGCCCGCGCCGCGCTCACCGTGTTCGCCGTCGACGAGCTCGGGCTGGACCGTCTGGACCGCGCCGTCCTGACCGCGCTGTGCCGCAACTTCGCCGGCGGCCCGGTGGGGCTGGGCACGCTCGCCGTCGCCGTCGGCGAGGAGCGCGAGACCGTCGAGGAGGTCGCCGAGCCGTTCCTGGTGCGCGCGGGCCTCCTGGCGCGCACCCCTCGGGGGCGGGTCGCCACCCCGGCCGCCTGGACCCACCTGGGCCTGGCAGTGCCGCGCGACGTGGCGTTCGGAGGCGGGTTCGGCGAGCCCGACCTGTTCTCGGCCGCCGACGGCCCTTAAGCTAGGCCGATCCAGTCGTAGACTCGTAGTTTCGGCGGTCAAACGGCCGCCGTCAGGAACGCGTACTCGCAGTCGGGGTGCGCTGGGAAGGATCTCGTAGTTCGCCATGGATGCTGCGTCGTTGCTGCTCCCGATCTTGCTGATCGCTGTTTTCTACTTCCTGCTGATCCGGCCGCAGCAGCGGCAACGTCGGCAGATGGCGGAACTGCAGCAGTCGGTCCAGCCTGGCTCGAAGGTCATGACCACCGCCGGTCTCATCGCCACTGTCGTTTCGATCGAGGACGACGAGGTGGTGCTCGAGGTCGCGCCGGGCGTGCACAGCCGGTACGTCCGCCGCGCCATCGTCAACGTCATCCCGTCCGAGGAGCCGACCACGTCCACCACCGCGACGTCGGCGGCCGCGGAGGACGAGGCGCCCAGGCACGAGCCCGTGTTGCCGGGGGAGGACCGGACGAACGGCGACGACAACCGCTGAGCCGCCGCGGATGCCGGTGCACCGGCGCGGTACCCTCCACCCGTGACCATCGCCGATTCCGATCGCCACCTGCTGCTCTCCCGCATCAGGGACGTGCCCGACTGGCCTGAGCCGGGCGTGGTGTTCAAGGACATCACGCCGCTGCTGCGTGACCCCGCCGCGTTCCGGACCGTCACCGAGCTGCTGGCCGGTATCGGGGGCGAGCAGGTCGACGTCGTCGTCGGCATCGAGGCGCGCGGTTTCATCCTCGGCGCGCCCGTCGCGCACCGGCTGGGTGCCGGCTTCGTGCCCATCCGCAAGCAGGGCAAGCTCCCGTGGGAGACGTCCACGGCCAGCTACCAGCTGGAATACGGCGAGGCCACCATCGAGGTGCACCGCGACGCTTTCACGCCGGGGGAGCGGGTGCTCATCGTCGACGACGTGCTCGCCACCGGCGGCACCGTGCGTGCCACCGTCGATCTCGTGCGCGGCTCCGGCGCCGACGTCGTGGGTGTCGGCGTCCTCATGGAGCTGGGGTTCCTGAACGGGCGTGACAAGCTCGCCGACGTGCGGGTCGAGGCGCTGCTCACCCTCTGACCGCCGCCGGCCACGATGACGTGACACGGCAGGGATGACGCATGGTTACCCGCGGGGAACACTCCCCGTCTAGACTGTGTTGTCTCCTTCACACGGGATGAAAGGGGGCCTGTGGCCGAGCAGAGTGTCACCACCGGCGCGCTGACCCCGGTCAGGGTGCGGGCGAGACTCGCGCGCCTGACGGCCCAACGGCAGCAGTCCGACCCCGCCCTCGAGCCGCTGTTCCGCGTCATCAAGGCCAACCATCCCAAGGCCGACCTGGAGATCATCGAGCGGGCCTACCGCGTCGCGGCGCGTGCCCACAGCGGGCAGAAGCGCAAGAGTGGCGACCCGTACATCACCCATCCGCTGGCTGTCGCCACCATCCTCGCCGAGCTGGGCATGACGCCGCCGACACTGGCCGCCGCCCTGTTGCACGACACCGTGGAGGACACCGAGTACCGCCTGGACCAGCTGCGTACGGAGTTCGGCGAAGAGATCGCCATGCTCGTCGACGGCGTCACCAAGCTCGACAAGGTCAAGTACGGGCAGGCCGCGCAGGCCGAGACCGTCCGCAAGATGGTCATTGCCATGGCCAAGGACATCCGCGTCCTGGTCATCAAGCTGGCCGACCGCCTGCACAACGCGCGCACGTGGCGTTACGTGCCGAAGGAGTCCGCCCGGCGCAAGGCGCACGAGACGCTGGAGATCTACGCTCCGCTGGCGCACCGGCTGGGTATGAACACCATCAAGTGGGAGCTCGAGGACCTCTCCTTCGCCACCCTGCACCCCAAGGTGTACGACGAGATCGTCCGGCTGGTGGCCGAGCGGGCACCGTCGCGCGACGACTACCTGGCCTCGGTCATCGACCAGGTGCAGGGCGACCTGCGGGTCTCGAAGATCAAGGCGAGCGTCTACGGCCGGCCGAAGCACTACTACTCGATCTACCAGAAGATGATCGTTCGCGGCCGCGACTTCGCCGACATCTACGACCTCGTCGGCATCCGGGTCCTGGTGGAGTCCGTCCGCGACTGTTACGCCGTCCTGGGCATCGTGCACGCGCGCTGGAACCCCGTGCCGGGCCGGTTCAAGGACTTCATCGCGATGCCGAAGTTCAACATGTACCAGTCGCTGCACACGACGGTCATCGGCCCGGGCGGCAAGCCCGTCGAGCTGCAGATCCGCACGCACGCCATGCACCGCCGGGCCGAGTACGGCATCGCCGCGCACTGGAAGTACAAGGAAGACTCCAACGCCGGCCGCGAGACCGACAAGCACGCCGGCTCCAGCGACAACGGCGCGGTCAACGACATGACGTGGCTGCGCCAGCTGCTGGACTGGCAGAAGGAGACCGAGGACCCCGGCGAGTTCCTCGAGTCGCTGCGGTTCGAGATGGAGTCCAACGAGGTCTTCGTCTTCACCCCGAAGGGCGACGTCGTGGCACTGCCGGCCGCGGCGACGCCGGTCGACTTCGCCTACGCCGTGCACACCGACATCGGCCACCGCACCATCGGCGCGCGGGTCAACGGCCGCCTGGTGCCGCTGGAGTCCAACCTCGACAACGGCGACGTCGTGGAGGTGTTCACGTCCAAGGCGCAAGGCGCCGGGCCCAGCCGCGACTGGCTGACGTTCGTCACCAGCGCCCGGGCCCGCAACAAGATCAAGCAGTGGTTCTCGAAGGAGCGCCGCGAGGAGGCCATCGAGCACGGCAAGGACGCCATCGCCCGGGCCATGCGCAAGCAGGACCTCCCGCTGCAGCGCATGATGAGCCAGGAGTCGCTCAAGGCCGTCGCCGACGAGCTGCGCTACCCGGACATCTCCGCGCTGTACGCGGCCGTCGGCGAGGGCAACGTCTCCGCGCAGAGCATCGTGCAGAAGCTGGTGCAGATCCTCGGCGGCGAGGAGGGCACCACCGAGGACGTCGCCGAGGCCGCGACACCGGACCGGCCGCGCCGGCGCAGTGGCGGCGATCCCGGCGTGGTCGTCAAGGGCGTCTCGGACGTGTGGGTCAAGCTGGCCCGCTGTTGCACCCCGGTGCCCGGCGACTCCATCGTCGGCTTCGTCACCCGCGGGTCCGGTGTCTCGGTGCACCGCGAGGACTGCGTCAACGTCGACTCCCTACGCCGCCAGCACGGTCGCATGGTCGAGGTCGAGTGGGCGCCGACGGCCAACAGCATGTTCCTGGTGGCCATCCAGGTCGAGGCGCTGGACCGTGCACGGCTGCTGTCCGACGTCACCCGCGTGCTGTCCGACCAGCACGTGAACATCCTGTCCGCGACGGTGTCCACCAACACCGACCGCATCGCGACCAGCCGGTTCACCTTCGAGATGGCCGACCCCAAGCACCTCGGGCACGTGCTCAAGGCCGTGCGCGGCGTGGAGGGCGTGTTCGACGCCTACCGGCTCACCAGCGGCATCCCGGCGCCCACGCCGCACTAGCCCTCGTCGTGCCCAGCCCTCCTGGGGCCCGTCAACTGGTGAACTCGTCAAGTGCCTGCTGGGCCTGCTCCAGCCATGACCGCCGGGCCGCCAGTGCCTCCTCGGCGTCGCGCAGTGCCCGCTCGTTGCCGGCGTCGCGGGCCTTGGCCGCCTTGGCCTCGAGGTCGGCGATGGACGTCTCCAGCTGGGCGACGGTGGCTTCGGCGCGGGCTCGGGCCTCGGGGTTGGACCGCTGCCACTCGGCCTGCTCGGCCTCGCGGATGGCGTCCTCGACCCGGCGCATCCGGCCCTCGACCGACCGCATGGTGTCGCGCGGGACGTGCCCGGCCTCCTCCCAGCGGTCCTGCAGCGCCCGCAGCGCCTGCCGGGCGGCTTTCCAGTCGGTGACCGGCACCAGCGCCTCGGCCTCGACCAGGATGGCCTCCTTGACCTTCAGGTTGGCCTGCTGCTCGTCGTCGCGGCGGGCCTGGTTGTCCGACCGGGCGCCGAAGAACGTGTCCTGAGCGGCCCGGAACCTCTTCCACAGGCCGTCCTCGACGCCGCGCGGTGCCGGGCCGGCGGCCTTCCACTGCGCCATCAGCTCGCGGTAGCGGCGCGACGTAGGGCCCCAATCGGTGGAGGTGCTGAGCTCCTCGGCCTCGACGAGGATGCGCTCCTTGATGACGCGTGCCTCGTCGCGCCGCTCGGCCAGCTCGGCGAAGTGTGCCTTGCGCCGGCGGGTGTAGTGCGTCCGCGCGGAGGAGAAGCGCCGCCACAGCTCGTCGTCGGTGGCGCGGTCCAGCCTCGGCAGTGACTTCCACTCGTCCAGCAGCCCGCGCAGCGTGTCGGCGCCGCCCCGCCAGTCGTTGCCCTCGGCGATGGCCTCGGCCTGGCCGGCGATCTGCTCCTTGCGGCCGCGGGCCTCCTGCTGCGCCTGAGCCCGGGCCGCCCGCCGCTCGGCGCGGCGCTCGGCGATTCGGGCCTCGAGTGCGTCGAGCCGGGAGGCGAGCGTGTCGAGGTCGCCGATGGCGTGGGCGTCGGCGAGCTGCCCGCGCACCCGGGAGACGCCCTGCGCGGTGTCGTCGGGCGCCGCGGCGCCGGACTCCAGCCGCTGCTCGAGCAGGTCGACCTGGACGACGAGATCGTCGAACTTGCGGCTGAAGAAGGACAGCGCCTCCTCGGGCTTGCCGACCTGCCACGACCCGATGCTGCGTTCGCCGGATGCCGTGCGCACGAAGACCTCGCCGGTCTCGTCGACGCGGCCCCACTCGTTGGCGGCGACGGTGCCGGGAACGGGCTCAGGGCTACCAGTGGTGTTGGTCACGGTGTCCTCATCCGGGGTCAGGCAGCTGTGGCGACGGCGTCGATGGTCACCGGTTCCAGCGGCGCGCCGTCCTCGAGTCCATTGTCGGTGCCGTCGGCCGCGAGTCCAGTGATCACGTCCAGACCGCTGGTGATCTGGCCGAAAACGGTGTAGTCGGGCGGGAGCTGGGAATCGCCGTACACCAGGAAGAACTGGCTGCCGTTGGTGTCCACGCCCGAGTTGGCCATCGCCACGGTACCGGCCGGGTAGGTGGCGCCGTCGGTGTTCTCGTTGTCGAACTCGTAGCCGGGCCCGCCGGAGCCGGTGGCGGTGGGGTCGCCACACTGCAGCACCTTCAAGGTGTCCGACGTGGTGAGCCGGTGGCAGGTGGTGGCGTCGAAGTAGCCCGCCGAAGCCAGGAACGCCAGGGAGTTGACGGTGCACGGCGCACCCGCGGCGTCGAGCTGGATGGTCACCGGCGATCCGTTGAGCGTGAGCGTCGCCGTGGTGGGCAGGGTGGCGGAGTCGACGGGAACCGGCGGTGTGCCGAGGTCCGGAACGGCCGCCGTGCCGCTGGCGCGGTACTCGCAGGCTCCCGCCGCGGCGGTCTGCGTCGCCTCGGGGCTGGTGTCGTTGCTGGCGGCGACGGTGTCGTCTCCGACGTCGTCGAACGCGCCCGAGATCAGCAGCGTGCCACCCACCAGTGCGGCCGCCACCACGACCGCTAGGACGACGAGCCCGACCGCGCGGTTGCGCCTGGCCTTGTCAACCCGGCGGGCCTGTTGGCGCAGGTACTTCTGCCGCGCGAGCTCACGCCGACGCCGCTTGGCGTTCTGGGCCACCAGCCATCCCCTCCGTTCGGCTGAACGAGGAAGGGGAACGCCGGAGCGCCCCCCGTTCCACATGCTGTGCGGGGACAGTCTAGGCAGTACAGGGCGGGAATCAGATAACGAGTTCGCGGCGATGATGGGGCCGCCGGTAGCCTTCCGGAGTGCTCGTGCTCGCCATCGCCGCTCCCGTACTCGGCACCAACTGCTACGTCGTGGCGCCCGACGGCGGCGACGAGTGCGTCGTCGTCGACCCCGGCATCGGCGTGGACGAGCAGCTGGAGAAGGTCCTCGACGAGCGCGGCTTGCGGCCGGCGGGTGTCCTCGTCACCCACGGGCACCTCGACCACACGTTCACCCTGTCGCCGCTGTGCCAGCGCCGTGATCTGCCGGTCTACCTGCACGAACGCGACGCGTACCGGCTCAGCGACCCGGTGGGGACGCTCGGGCCACAGCTGGCGACACAGTTCGCCGGGCTCGCGACGGGCTGGGTCGCGCCGTCCGACGTTCGCCCGTTCACCGGCGACCAGGTGGACCTGCACCTGGCCGGCATCGAGCTGCGCGCCATCCACGCACCTGGCCATACCGAGGGGTCGACGCTGTACCTCGTCCCGAGCACGAATCTGCTAGAAGCGCCGGGGTCGGCCCCGATGCCATCGGCGCCCCTCTGCTTCACCGGGGACGTCCTGTTCGCCGGCACCATCGGCCGGACCGATTTGCCCGGCGGCGACGACACGCTGATGAGGCGCACCCGGGAGCTTCTGGCCCGTCCCGAAGCCGCCGGCGGGCTGCCCGACGCCACCACCGTCCTGCCCGGACACGGCGAGTCGTCGACCCTCGGCCGAGAGCGTGCCACCAACCCGTATCTTCGAGGACTCTGAGTGAACCAACCGATCTTCCGTGCCCCTCGGGGCACCTTCGACCTCGTGCCGCCGCGCGGCGAGGCGATGCTCGCCGTCCGCGACGCCATGGCCGCGCCGCTGCGGGCCTCCGGCTACGGCTACGTCGAGACGCCGAGCTTCGAGGAGACCAGGCTCTTCGCCCGCGGCGTCGGCGAGTCGACCGACATCGTCACCAAGGAGATGTACTCCTTCACGACCCGCGGCGGCGACGACGTCACGCTGCGGCCGGAGGGCACCGCGCCGGTGCTGCGCGCGGTCCTGGAGAACGGCCTGCACCGCGGCGCGCTGCCGGTCAAGCTCTGGTACTCCGGCTCCTACTACCGCTACGAGCGGCCGCAGAAGGGCCGCTACCGGCACTTCTCGCAGGTCGGCGCCGAGATCCTGGGCACCGAGGACCCGGCCAGCGATGCCGAGCTCATCGTGCTGGCGGTCGACGCCTACCGCTCGCTCGGGCTGTCCGGCGTGCGGGTGCTGCTCAACTCCTTGGGCTCCAGCGAGTCCCGCCCGGCCTACCGGGCCGCCCTGCAGGAGTACCTGCGCACGCTCGACCTCGACGAGGAGACCCGCCGGCGGGTGGAGCTCAACCCGCTGCGCGTGCTCGACGACAAGCGGCCGGAGATCCAGAAGGCGTTGGCGCAGGCGCCGGTCATCACCGACTACTTGTCATCAGGCGACCGTGAGCACCACGAGACGGTGCGGTCCCTGCTGGCCGACGCCGCGGTCGACTTCATCGACGATCCACGGCTGGTGCGCGGGCTGGACTACTACACCCGCACGCTGTTCGAGTTCGTGCACGACGGGCTCGGCGCACAGTCCGCGGTCGGCGGCGGTGGCCGCTACGACGGGCTGTCCGAGCTGCTCGGCGGCCCGCGGCTGCCCGGCGTGGGCTGGGCCCTCGGCGCGGACCGGACACTGCTGGCCATGCAGGCCGAGGGCCTGCCCCTACCCGGCCGGGTCGGTGTCGACGTCTTCGCGGTGCCGCTCGGCGACGACGCAGCCCGGCGCGCGTTCGGGCTGGTGACGGCGCTGCGACGGGCCGGCGTCGCGGCCGATGTGGCCACGGGTGGCCGGGGCCTCAAGGGCTCGATGAAGGCCGCGGACCGCAGCGGCGCCCGCTACGCCGTCGTGATCGGTTCGCGCGATCTCGAGCAGGGCGTCGCCCAGGTCAAGGACCTCGGGTCCGGTGAGCAGGAGCCGGTCGCACTGGACCGCCTGGTCGAGCACCTCAGGGTGCTGCTGGCCTGACGCGGGGGTCGAAGGCGGCCGGGCCGAGCGTGCCGTCGCGGCCGAGCTGGTCCAGCGCGTCGGTGATCGTCCTCTCCTCGTAGCGGAAGTGCGACTCGAGGATGACGGCCAGCCCGTCGAGCTCGCCGCGGATATCGCTGGTCCTGGTGGCCGGGTCGTCGTGGAGCCGGGACGCGAGCTCGGCCACCCGCTCCAGGATGGCCGCCACGATCACGTGGTCGTGGGCGAGCTGGTCCAGCACCGGGCGCAGGCGCGGCTCGCGGTCGGCCAGCGCCGGGAACACAGCGGTGTCCTCGCTGCCGTGGTGACGGTCGACCGCGGCGCAGAAGCTCAGGCAGTGCGCGCGCAGCGTGGCGGCTGGGTCCGGTGGGACGTCCGCCGGGCTGGCGTCCGCCGGTCCGCCGAGTGCTGGGACGGGGTCGGAGCGCAGGAGGTCGAGCTGGTCGCGCAGCCACAGGTGGACCTCGACGAGCTGGTGGCTGAGCGCGGTGACACGGTGGACGGCGCCGGATTCGGCGGCGGTGGGAGAGTCGGCGGTGTCCATGTGCGTCCCATCATGTCATGGCATTGACAACGTAGCCGAACATGTGTTCGAGTTGAGGCATGCGTTGGGAAGGACAGGAACTCGCCGTCACCGACGGTGCGGCGCTGCCCGGCCTCCAGCGCATCGCCGGCCTGGTGCGCAGCGTGCGCACCCCGGAGTTCGAGGGCATCACGTTCCACGAGGTGATGGCGCGGTCGGCGCTGAACAAGGTGCCGGCCGCGTCGCAGATGCCGTTCCGGTGGACGGTCAACCCGTACCGCGGGTGCAGCCACGCCTGCGCCTACTGCCTGTCCGGCCACGCACCCATCACCATGGCCGACGGCAGCGTCGTCCCTCTGTCCCGGGTGCGGGTGGGCGACCACGTGCTCGGCACCCGCACCGACGGCCTGAGCCGGCGGCTGGTCCGTACCGAGGTGCTCGACCACTGGCGTACGTCCAAGGCGGCGTTCCGGGTGGAGCTCGACGGCGGCACGTCCATCGTCGCCAGCGGCGACCACCGTTTCCTGACCATCGACGGCTGGAAGCACGTGGCGCCGGCCGAGGAGGGGGAGGCGTCCCGGCCGTACCTGACCACCGCCGACCAGCTGGTCGGTATGCGCCGCGGGATCGTCGGTGCGGTGGTGCGCGGGCACGAGCGGTTCATCGTCAGCTACATCCGGCCCATGGACGCCACGCTGCCGATGTACGACCTCACCACCGGCACCGGCGACTTCATCGCACACGGCGTGGTGAGCCACAACTGCTTCGCCCGCAACACCCACACCTACCTCGACCTCGATGCGGGTGACGACTTCAACCGCCAGGTCGTGGTCAAGGTCAACCTCGCCGATGTCCTGCGTCGCGAGGTGGCGCGGCGGTCGTGGAGCCGCGAGCACGTCGCCATGGGCACCAACACCGACCCGTACCAGCGGGCCGAGGGCCGTTATCGGCTCATGCCCGGCGTCATCGAGGCGCTGACCGGCTCCGGCACGTCGTTCAGCATCCTCACGAAGGGCACCCTGCTGCGCCGCGACCTGCCGCTGCTGACGCGCGCCGCCCAGGACGTCGAGGTCGGCGTCGGCGTGTCGCTCGCCCTGCTCGACGAGGGCCTGCACCGGTCGGTCGAGCCCGGCACGCCCACGCCCCGCGCCCGGCTCGACCTCATCCGCGCGGTGCGCGCGGCCGGGCTGCCGTGCACGGTGCTGATCGCGCCGGTCCTGCCCGCGCTGACCGATTCCGAGGAGCACCTGTCCGCGCTGGTCGCCGCCGTCGCAGAGGCCGGCGCCACCGGCATCAGCCACATCCCGCTGCATCTGCGGCCCGGCGCCCGCGAGTGGTACCTGCGCTGGCTCGGTACCGAGCGGCCCGACCTCGTGCCGACCTACCAGCGCCTCTACCGCCGCGGCGCCTACGCCGACCAGCGCTACCGCGAGTGGCTCCGCGACCGGATGCAGCCCTTGCTGAGCCGGCACCGCCTCCAGCCACGCGACGACGAGCCGGACGACCGCGCCACCCCGCTGCGCCGGCGCCGCTGGGGCACCCGTCTCACCGTCGCCGACGACGCGCCCGCCGCCGGCCCGTTCGCCGCCCAAGACACCCTCTTCTGACCCTGCGCCGCCCGATCTTCGACCCACGATCACCTCGTGATGTGACGGATCGTCGATGACGACGGAATCGCCTCGCGTGCGTGCGAGCGCGTTACATAGGATCGCTGCTGTTGCGCTAGGCCGTAGCGCGACTCCCGCCGAACGATCCGAGAGGACCATCCGTGCTCCGCACCCACGAGGCCGGCACGCTGCGCGCCGGCCACGCCGGCCAGACCGTCACGCTCACCGGCTGGGTGGCCCGCCGCCGCGATCACGGGGGAGTGGCGTTCCTGGATCTGCGCGACGCGTCGGGGCTGGCGCAGGTGGTGGTGCGGGACGAGGAGGTCGCGCACGGGCTGCGCAACGAATTCTGCGTCAAGGTCACCGGCACGGTGAACCGGCGGCCGGCCGGCAACGAGAACCCCGCCCTGCCGACCGGTGAGATCGAGGTGGTGGCCGACGCTGTCGATGTGCTCAGCGAGGCCGAGCCGCTGCCGTTCCAGATCGACGAGCACGTCGACGTCGGCGAGGAAGTGCGGCTCAAGTACCGCTACCTTGACCTGCGCCGCAGCGGCCCGGCAGCGGCGATCCGGCTGCGCAGCGACATCAACCGCGCGGCCCGCGATGTTCTGCTCGCCGAGGGCTTCGTCGAGGTCGAGACGCCGACGCTGACGCGCTCCACGCCGGAGGGGGCCCGTGACTTCGTGGTGCCCGCCCGGCTGCGGCCGGGATCCTGGTACGCCCTGCCGCAGTCGCCGCAGCTGTTCAAGCAGCTGCTCATGGTGGCGGGGGTGGAGCGGTACTTCCAGATCGCGCGCTGCTACCGCGACGAGGACTTCCGCGCCGACCGGCAGCCGGAGTTCACCCAGCTCGACATCGAGATGAGTTTCGTCGAGCAAGACGACGTCATCGCGCTCGCCGAGCGGGTCGTCACGGCGTTGTGGGCGCTGGTCGGGCACGAGATCACCACGCCCATCCCGCGCATGAGCTACCACGACGCGATGGACCGCTTCGGCTCGGACAAGCCTGACCTGCGCTTCGGCCAGGAGCTGATCGAGGTCACCGAGCACTTCGCCGACACCCGGTTCCGCGTCTTCCAGGCGCCGTACGTCGGCGCCGTCGTGTACCCGGGCGGCGCGTCGCAGAGCCGCAAGGAGCTCGACGGCTGGCAGGACTGGGCCAAGGCCCGCGGTGCGCGCGGCCTGGCGTACGTGCTGGTCGGCAACGACGGCGAGCTGTCCGGCCCGGTGGCCAAGAACCTGTCCGACGACGAGAAGGCCGGGCTGCCGAAGCTGGCCGGCGCCGTCTCCGGTGACGCGATCTTCTTCGCCGCCGGCCCGCGCCGGTCCTCGCAGGCGCTGCTGGGCGCGGCCCGGCTCGAGATCGGCCGCCGCGCCGGCCTCATCGACGAATCCGCCTGGGCGTTCACCTGGGTGGTCGACTCGCCGCTGTTCGAGCCGGTCGCCGAGACCGACGACGTCGCCGTCGGGTCCGGGGCGTGGACGGCGGTGCATCACGCGTTCACCTCGCCCAAGCCGGAGTGGCTCGACACCTTCGACACCGACCCCGGCAACGCACTGGCCTATGCCTACGACATCGTCTGCAACGGCAACGAGATCGGCGGCGGGTCGATCCGTATCCACCGCCGCGACGTGCAGGAGCGCGTCTTCCAGGTCATGGGTCTGGGGCCGGACGAGGCCCAGGAGAAGTTCGGGTTCCTCCTCGACGCGTTCAAGTACGGCGCGCCGCCGCACGGCGGGATCGCGTTCGGCTGGGACCGGGTCGCCGCGCTGCTGGCCGGCTCGGACTCCATCCGTGACGTCATCGCCTTCCCGAAGACCGGCGGCGGCTACGACCCGCTGACGGCGGCGCCGGCGCCCATCACCGCGCAGCAGCGCAAGGAGGCCGGCATCGACGCCGTACCGGAGCCGCCGCAGTCCTGAGACCCTTCGCTGCTACAATCGACAGCGATGTGATCTGACATGTGACTCGGCCCGCGGCCTGAGGTGTGCGCACCCGGCGGGTTTCCATCGATCCTCGTCGAGGTCGTCACATGTCTCTACTTTCTGTTCGCGCCCTGTCCATCGCCTACGGTGGCCGTCCGGTCCTCGACGGCGTCAGCTACGACGCCGGCGCGGGGGAGCGGCTCGGCATCGTCGGCGAGAACGGCGTCGGCAAGTCCACGCTGCTCCGGCTCTCCGCGGGTGTCGAGGCGCCGGACTCCGGCAGTGTCGAGCGGCGTGGCAGTCTCGGCTATCTCACCCAGGAGCCCGACCTGCCGGACGGCATGACCGTCGACGCCGCCGTGGACGCCGCGCTCGCGGAGTTCCGCGACATGGAGCAGCGCATGCGCGCCGCCGAGGCCAGGCTGGCCGACGGTGACCAGTCGGTGCTCGACGAGTACGGCGACCTGCTCGCGGAGTACGAGCTGCGTGACGGGTGGTCGGCCGACGCGCGGGCCGCGCGGGCGCTGGCCGGGCTGGGCCTGGCCGACGTGGTCGGTGACCGTTCGGTGGACACGCTGTCCGGTGGCCAGCGCTCCCGGCTGGCACTGGCGCTGGCGCTGGTCCAGGCCCCGGACGTGCTGCTACTGGACGAACCGACGAACCACCTGGACGACGACGCGATCGCCTTCCTCGAGGAGTCGCTGCGCGGGTACCGGGGTGCCGTCGTCACCGTCTCGCACGACCGGGCGTTCCTGGACGGCGTCGCCACGTCGATCCTGGATCTCGACCCGGTCCTGACCGTGCAGCGCGACGGCACCCCGCGGATCGGCCCGGCCCGTTACACCGGCGCCTACACCGACTACCTGGCCGGCAAGGCGGCCGCCCGGGTGCGCTGGGAGCAGGCCTACACCACCTGGTCCGATGACGTCGACGAAGCCCGTGCCGCCGTCAAGCAGGACGCCCGCCGGGTCGGGCACGACGGCCGCGGCCGACGCGACAACGACAAGTTCGTGGCGCATTTCCTCAGCCAGAAGGTCGACGCGGCGGTGGCCCGGCGCGTGCGCGACGCGGAGAACCGGCTGCGCCGGCTGGAGGAGCTGCGCATCCCGAAGCCGCCGCGACTGCTGCGCTTCGACGCCGCCCTCGGCGCGCAGACGCCCACCGGCGTGCTCATCGCGGCACGCGACGTCTGTGTGCCGGGCCGGATCAAGGCAGCGGCGCTGGACGTCACCGCCGACACCCGGCTCTTGATCACCGGGCGCAACGGCGCCGGGAAGTCGTCGCTGCTGGCCGTGCTCGCCGGTGTCCTGGAACCGGCGACGGGCCGGGTGCTCAGCCCGCGCCGGCTGCGGATCGGCTGGCTGCCGCAGACCGGCAGCTTCCCGGATCCGTCGCTGACCGCGGTGCAGGCGTTCGCCGCCGGCCGGCCGGGACCGGCGGGGGAGTACCAGGCGGAGCTGGCCGGGCTCGGCCTGCTGCCGGGGCCGTCGCTGAACACGCCGGTCGGGCGGCTCTCGGTGGGCCAGCAGCGCCGGTTGGCGCTGGCGAGGCTGCTGGTGAGCCGGCCGCAGGTGCTGCTGCTGGACGAGCCGACGAACCACCTGTCGCTGGGGCTGGTCGAGGAGCTGGAGACCGCCGTCGACGCCTCCGGGCTGGCCGTCGTCGTGGTCACGCACGACCGCTGGGCGCGGCACCGGTGGAGCGGCGAGACGGCCACCGTCGTCGACGGCGAGCTGGTGCTTTGACGGTTATCCACAGGCCTGTGGATAGCGAGTTGCGGAGGTTGCGGATCAGGGAGAGGGTCAGTGGCGACCGAGCCCGAAAGGGGGCACCATGACAACCATGACGGTGATGCCACATGCAGTCGAGGGATGGACCGTCGCCGACCTCGAGGCGTTGCCCGACGACGGGCTGCGGTACGAGCTGGTCGACGGGATCCTCCTCGTGAGCCCCGCGCCGCGACCCATCCACCAGGAGGCCCTGCTCGAGCTCGCCGTCCTGCTGCGCGCCGGTGTCCCTGCGACGATGAAGGTGTACTTCGCGCCGCTGGACTGGCAGCCCGACGACGCGACATCACTCCAGCCGGATCTACTCGTCGTCCGGCGGGCCGACGTCCGCGAGCGCAACATCGTCGCGCCGCTCGTGCTGGCGGTCGAGGTGCTGTCGCGAAGCACTCGGCGATACGACCAGCTGCTCAAGTACTCCGTCTACGCCGAACACGGCGTGGCGTCGTACTGGATGGTTGACCCGGTCGAGCCGTCCATCGTCGCGTACGACCTGGTCGACGGCGGGTACGAAGAGGTGGGCCGGGCGAGCGGTGACGAGAGCGTCACGCTGGCGAAGCCGTTCGAGATCACCGTCACGCCGAATGCGTTGGTGTCCGGCTGATCGCAGCCGCTACCCTGGAGGGGTGGGAATGATAAAGAACGCCGCTGTGGCGTACTGGCGTCCCCGCCGGTCCGTCACGGCGTAGCTTCGCGTACCACCGGCTGACCCCCATCTGAGCGGGTCCGGGCCGGCGACACGGAGCACGCCGGAGCCGCGTCCGTCCCTCGGTGAGCACACCCGAGGTGCACGGCGCGGCTTTTCGACGTCCGCCGTCTTCCGTGATCGCGATTGGTCGTGATGGCTCATGCCTCGCCACGCCCGCACCAAGCACCGCCCGTCCCACCGACCCAACCATGCCGGCATCCACCTGCTCCGCGACCCCTCGGTCAGCCGCCGGATGGTGCGCTCGTCCGGCTCCGGCCCCGGCGACCTCGTCGTCGAGCTCGGCGCCGGGACCGGCGCGCTCACCGGACCGCTGGCCGCCACCGGCGCCCGCGTCATCGCCGTCGAGCGGCACCCGCGGTTCGTCGCGCTGCTGGAGCGCCGGTTCGCCGCTGAGCCGGGCGTGCGGGTGGTCGCCGCCGACGCCCGCACCGTGATGCTCCCGCGGCGCTCCTTCGCGGTGGTCGCGAACATCCCGTACGCGATCTCGACGGCGCTGCTGCGCCGGCTGCTGGATCCGGAGGAGACGTCGATCGCGCGGGCGGACCTGCTGGTGGAGTGGGGGTTCGCGAAGCGCATGACCGCAACTCACCCGCGCGACCTCGAGGTCGCCTGGTGGCAGGCGCGGTTCGAGCTGAGCATCTCCGGACGGGTCCGGCCGGGCAGCTTCGACCCGGCGCCCTCCGTCGACTCCGCACACCTGGTGATCCGGCGGCGCGCCGACGTGTCGCGGCGCACCGCCCGGCTGGCCCGCCGGCTGCTGCAGGAGCGGTACCGCTCACCGGGGCGGCCGACCCGCGAGGTCCTCGGTGCGCACGTGCCGAAGAAGCGCGCCCACCGGTTGATGACGTCGACGGGGATCGACCCGCCCGCACCCGCCGCGACGGTCCCGACGGCGACCTGGCTGGCGCTCGCCCGCGACCTGGCGGCAGATCATCGGCCGAATCGTGACCGCGATGCGCCTTGACGCGTCGTACGGTCAGATATAGTTTCGGCCCCGGCCGGTATTCGCCGGCTGCTGGGCGAGGAGGATGACCGGTGCGAGTTCGAGGTATGGCGGTCGCGACAGCGGCGGCGCTGACAGTGGCGGCGTGCGGCGGTTCCGATGACACGGCCGGCGGCGGCTCGGCCGAGGTCACGTTGTGGATGTACCCGGTGATCGCGGATCAGGACGCGAGCATCGCGTTCTGGGATCAGGTGGAGGCCGACTTCGAGTCCGCGAACGAGGACATCGACCTCACCATCGAGCTCCTGCCCTGGGAGGGCCGGGACGAGAAGATCGCCACGGCCATCGCCGCCGGGCAGGGCCCCGACCTCGTGCTGCTCACCCCGGACCAGACGCTGCAGTACCAGGTGACCGGTGGGCTGAAGCCGGTCGACGGGGCGGTCGAGGACAGCCGCGACGCCTACCTGCCCAGCGCACTCGACGTGGTGACGTTCGAGGACGAGCTGTACGGGGTGCCGATCTACCACACGAGCACCACGACGGTGTACAACACGGCGTTGTTCGAGGCGGCGGGCATCACCGAGATGCCGACCACGTGGGAGGACGTCCTGGCCGCCGCGCCCGCGCTGGCCGCGAACGGCGTGGCGGTCATGGACTACGCCGGTTCGCCCGAGATGACGCTCAACCTCAGCTTCTACCCGCTGCTGTGGCAGGCCGGCGGCTCGGTCTTCACCGAGGACGGTAGCGACGTCGCCTTCGACGGGCCGGAGGGGGTGGCGGCGCTGCAGTTCCTGCTCGACCTGCAGGAGGCCGGCGGGCTCCCGGCCGACGCGGCCACCAAGCCCAACGCCGTCGACGGCGGACCGCTGGGCAACGGAACGGCGGCCATGGGGTTCGCGCTGGCCGCCTTCGAGGTGGAGCAGATGAGGGCCGGCGTCGGCGCGGAGAACGTCGTGGTCGGCGCGCCGCTCACCGGCGAGGAGCAGGTCACCTTCGGCATTCCCGGCGTGCTGGCCCTGACCAGCATCAGCGACGACGACGACGCGGCGTTCGAGGTCGCGTCCTACATCTCCTCGCCGGAGGTCGCGGTCGAGCTCAACGAGGCGGCCGGCACCTTCCCGGCCCGCACCGACGTGGAGCCGCCGGCCGGCGACGAGGCCATCACGGCGCTGAACGACGCCCTGCAGTACGCTCGGCCGGGCGAGGTCACGCCCACCGCGCGCCAGGTGATGGCGGTGCTGTCGGCGCAGCTGCAGGCCGCGCTGCAGGGGTCCAAGTCCGCCGAGGACGCCCTGGCCGACGCCGCCGAGGAAGCTCGGGACCTGATCGCACGAGGCGGCTGACAGCCCGTACCCACGGGCAAGGAGATCCACCATGACTGTGCACCGCCCGGCCGCGCCCCGGCCGTCGTGGCGGCAGCGTGCCCGGGATCCGGGCTGGGGACTGCTGTTCGTCCTGCCGATGCTCGTGCTCTTCGTGATCTTCAGGTACGTGCCGAGCCTCGGCGCGGTCGGGATGAGCTTCACCGACTACCGGCTGAGCGGAGAGTTCACGTTCATCGGCGCGGAGAACTACGAGCGGTTGTTCTCCGACGACCTGTTCGTCGACAGCCTGCGGGTCACACTGCTCTACGCGCTCATCTACGTGCCGCTCACGCTGGTGGTATCGCTGGCGACGGCGACCATGCTCCATCACGTGGTGCGTGGCCGGGGACTGTTCCGCGGGTTGCTGTTCCTGCCGTACGTGACGTCGTTCGTGATGGCCGGCATCATCTGGACCTGGATCTACCAGTCCGACGGCCTGATCAACGGGTTGCTGGAGCGGGTCGGTCTGGGGCCGGCCCCGTTCCTCACCGGCAACCAGGCCATGGTGCTCGGGTCGCTCGCGGTGGTGTCGGTGTGGAAGAGCTTCGGCTACTCCATGCTCATCCTGCTCGCCGGGCTGAAGAACATCCCCGGCGACGTCATGGAGGCGGCGACGCTCGACGGCGCCGGCGCGTGGGGGAAGTTCCGCCGCATCACGCTGCCGCTGCTCAAGCCGGTGGTGTTCTTCGTCGTCGTGATCGAGACGATCGCGGCGTTCCAGGTGTTCGACACGATCTACGTCATGACCGGCGGCGGGCCGGCGCGGGCTTCGTACGGATTGGTGTACATGCTCTACGACCAGGGCTTCCGGTTCTTCGACTTCGGCTACGCGGCCACCATCGGTGTCGTGTTGTTCTTCGTCGTGTTCCTCATCTCCCTGGTGCAGCGGTACGTCCTGGACCGGGAGAACACGTGACGACGCTGACCGCACCACCGGCCCCCACGCAGGCGGGGGCCTCGTCCGGTCACCGCCGGCGGCGCCGGCGCACCGGCGCCAACATCTGGCTGACCGTCCTGCTGGTGCTCGCCTCCGTGCTCACGGTGGTGCCCTTCGTCGCCGTGTTCGTCCTCGCACTGAGCCCGGACGGCGCCCAGACGATCCCGGACCAGCTGCCGGACGAGGTCACGCTGGACAACCTGAGCGCCGTCCTGTCGGCATCGTCGTTCCTGCGCTGGACGCTCAACTCCTTCGTGTACTCGATCGTGTCGGTGGTCGTCATCCTGCTGACCGCAGCCATGGCCGGGTACGCCTTCGCGCGCAAGCGGTTCCCCGGCAGCAACGCGCTGATGTGGTCGTTCCTGGCCACCCTGATGGTGCCCATCCAGGCCACCCTGATCCCGATGTTCGTGCTGGTGTCGCGGCTGGACGGGGTGAACACCTTCTGGGGGCTGATCGTTCCGACGCTGGCGAACTCGCAGGCGGTCTTCCTGATGCGGCAGTTCATCAAGGGCCTGCCCGACGACCTGTTCGACGCGGCGAAGATCGACGGCGCGGGGGAGTGGACGGTATTCTGGCGGCTGGTCCTGCCACTGACGAAGCCGGTGCTGGCGACGCTGGGCATCTTCGTCTTCCTCTGGCACTGGAACGACTTCCTGTGGCCGCTGGTCATCGCTCAGACCGACGAGATGCGCACGCTGACCGTCGGCCTGTCGACCCTGAACGCGGAGTCGGTGGCCCGGGCCCGCATCATGGCCTCGGCGGCCATCAGCGTGATCCCCTGCCTGGTGATCTTCGGTGTCCTGCAGCGCTACCTGGTGAACAGCATCGCGACGTCGGGGTTGAAGGGCTGATCGGTCGATGCGGGTCTTCGACGCCCATCGGGTGCTCGGGCCGGTCCCGGGCGACCTGGTCGCATCGGCCGACACCGCCGGGCTGCTGGCCGAGCTGGACCACCTGGGCATCGACGGCGCCGCCGTCACCCCCAGCTCGGTGCTGTTCGGCGACCCGGCCCACGAGCAGGAGGGCCGGTCCGGCCCGGTACCGGAACGGCTCGCCGTCGTCCCCGTGGTGCTCCCGGCCGTCCCCGGCGCCGGCTGGCCGGCCGAGCCGGAGCAGGTCGTGGCCGCCGCGCCGGTCATGGTGCGCACCTGCCCGGTCCGGCACCGGTACGCACTGACCGGCCCGATCGCGCTGCGCTGGTGGCGCGAGCTGGCCGCTGCCGGCATCCCGGTGGCGCTGGACGCGAACGAGTGCGGCCTGGAGCGCGTGGCGGCGTTGGCCGCCCAGGTGCCGGCGCTGCGGATCCTGGTCCTCTCGCCGGGCTATCGCTGCCTGCGGGAGCTGGCCGAGCTGCTACAGAGCCGGGCAGGCGTGCACGTCGAGACCGGCACGCTGGCCGGCGCCGGCGCGGTCGAGTGGCTGGCCGGGCAGGCGGGCGCGCACCGGCTCGTGTTCGGGACGGGCGCGCCCCTGTGGGACGACGCCGGTCCGCGCTTCCAGCTCGACCACCTGAGGCTGGCGGCGCACGACGTCGAGCTGATCGCGGCCGGCTCCTTCGAGCTGCTGTGCGCCGCAGGTGCGACGTGAGCCCGGTCCTGGACGCCCACGGACACGTCGGCAGCTGGGTGGACTTCTTCATCCCCGAGCCCGGCGCCCGGTGGCTGGTCGACACGAACGACGCCATCGGCATCGACGCCGTCGGCGTCTCCCACCTGGTCGCCGTCGGCCGCGACGCGCGGGCCGGCAACGAGCTGGCGCTGGCGGCCGCGGAGCGCCATCCCGGCCGCATCGGCGTGTGGCTGGTCGGCGACCCGCATCGCCCCGACGCGCCGTCGATCCTGCGCGACCAGCTGTCACGGCCCGGCGTGTGGGGGTTCAAGCTGCACCCCGACACGCACGCCTGCGGTGCCGACGACCCGCGGTACGACCCGGTGCTGGACCTGGCCGCCGACGCGGGAGTCCCCGTGCTCGTGCATGGCCAGACCGGCTCGCCGACCTCCGATCCGGCTCAGCTGGTCGAGCTGGCCCGCCGGCATCCCGAGGTGTCCGTCCTGGTCGGGCACGCCGGGCTCTGGCCGGCGGGCTTCGACCGGGCCGCGCGCCTGGCCACCGGGCAGCCCAACCTGTACCTGGAGATCTGCGGCTCGCGGCTGACCACGCGCTGGCTGGAGCGCATGGTCGCGGTCGCCGGGCCGGAACGGGTCCTCTTCGGCACCGACGCGTGCTTCCTCGATCCGCGCCTGGGACTCGGCAAGGTCCGGTACGCGCGGCTCTCCGACACCGATCGCGCGCTGGTCCTGGGCGGGAACCTGGCCCGGCTGCTCGGCGACCGGATCATCCTGGACAGGACGACATGACACGTCTCGCGATCGACGGCGGCGAGCCCATCCGGCGCGACCCGTGGCCGGCCTGGCCGCCACCGGCGTCGCCGGAACAGCGCGAGCTGCTCATACAGGTGGTCGACAGCGGCCGCTGGGGCGCGACGTCCGGGCCGCTGTGCGACCGCCTGGCCGGCCGGTTCGCCGAACGGCACGACGCACGGCACGGCGTCGTGCTGACCAACGGGACACTGGCGTTGTTCGTCGCGCTGCGCGCCGCCGGTGTCGGCCCCGGCGACGAGGTGGTGATACCGGCCTACACGTTCGTCGCCTGCGCCACCGCGGTCCTGCTGGCCGGCGCGGTGCCGGTGGTCGCCGACGTCGACGCCGACCACCTGCACCTGAGCGCCTCGACGGTACGCCCGGCAATCACCGACCGCACCCGGGCGGTCATGGTCGTGCACCTGGCCGGCAGCCCGGCGCCGATGGACGAGCTGGTGGTGCTGGCCGGCGAGCGCGACCTGGCCGTCATCGAGGACAGCGCCCAGGCACACGGCGCGGCCTACCGCGGCCGCCCGGTCGGGGCGCTCGGCACCGCGGCCACATTCAGCTTCCAGTCCAGCAAGGCCATGACCGCCGGCGAGGGCGGTCTGATCGTCACCGACGACGACGAGCTGGCTGCCCGGGCGTGGTCGGCGTGCAACGTCGGCAGGGTCCGCGGCGGTGCCTGGTACCACCACGCCGACGTGGGCTGGAACCTGCGGATGACGGAGCTCCAGGCGGCGCTCCTGCTGCCGTGGCTGGACCGGCTCGACGACGAGGTGGCCACCCGCGAGGCGTTCGCGGGCGAGGTCGGCCGGAACCTCGACGCGTGGGGCGGTCCCGTGCGCACGGTGCCGGATCCGCCCGGCACCACGGTCAACTCGCGCCACCTGCTGATGCTCCGGGCGGACTCGGGGACCGACATGGACAGGTCGTGGATCCTGGCCGCGATGGAGGCCGAGGGCGTGCCGCTCGACGCCGGCTACCCGCCGCTGGGCGGCTTGCCGGCGCTGGACGGCCGGGTCCGCGCGTTGGCCGCGCCGGCGGCTCGAGCGGCCGCCCGCGACGTGTTCTGGGTCCGTCAGCCACACCTGATGGCCGGCCCCGAGGGCGCCGCCGACCTCGTCGCCGCGCTGCGACGGGTGCTCGGCGACCGGCGCAGCGGCACCGCATGACCATGCATTTCGTGCATTCGCTGCTGCTTCCGTGGGCGCCGGGGCCCCGGAATGATCACGTTCAGCACGAGATCTCGTGTCACACCATGCTCGCAATCATGGTGAGGCTCGGGGGATCCTGCTGAACACCGTCCGCACCGGCATCGCGATCGGAGCGGCACCGACCTACGGACGCAGCCGAAGAGCCACTTATAGCCATAGATGCGACAAAGTCCAGGCCTGTTGTCCCTCACTCTGAGACTTTCGCTTGCGCATGGCCCGGGACCGTGACTGATCATGGTCATAAGCGTTGTCCCACCACACTGGCAGGAGTGGCGATGGGTCAGAAGCTGGGTAAGAGGTTCATGGTCGCGTTCGGGCTGGGCTTGGTGCTGGCCCTGATCTTCGACCATTCGGCCGCGGGTTTCGCCGTGGGATTCGCCATCGTCTTCGGGGCCGGTCTGGCCGCGGACTGAGGCCCTTTCCTCGTACCTTGACATCCGCACCCGCGACAAAATACGGTCTAGACCGTAACTGGGTCGAAGGAGGGTGCGGGTGCACAGCATCGAGGAGCTGGACGAGCGGTTGTCACGGCCGCGGCCGGCGTTGGTGGCGGACCTGCGCCGGCTGGAGGGCGACATCGTCGTCCTCGGTGCCAGCGGCAAGCTGGGGGTGAGCCTGGTCCGGCTGGCCGTCCGCGCGGTCGAGGAGGCCGGCACGAAGGCACGGGTCACCGCGGTGTCGCGGTTCAGCGCACCGGGCTCGCGCGCGGCCATGGAGGCCACCGGCGCCGAGGTCGTGGCCGCTGACGTCGGCGACGACGCCGCCCTGGCCGCACTGCCCGAGGCCGCGAACGTCGTCTACCTCGTCGGCGCCAAGTTCGGCACCGACGGCAACGAGGCCGGCACCTGGGAGACCAACGTCTACCTGCCGGGACGGGTCGCCCGCCGCTACACCGGCTCCCGCATCAGCGCACTGTCCACCGGCAACGTGTACCCGCTGGTCGACGTCGGCACCGGCGGCGCCACCGAGGACACCCCGCCCGGTCCGGTGGGGGAGTACGCCATGTCGTGCCTGGGTCGCGAGCGCGTTCTGCAGGCGGCCTCCCAGCGCTACGGCACCGCGATGGCGATCATCCGGCTCAACTACGCCGTCGAGATGCGCTACGGCGTCCTCGTCGACCTCGCGCAGACCATCGCTGCTGGCGACCCGGTCGACCTGACCACCGGCCACGCCAACGTCGTCTGGCAGGGCTACGCCAACGAGGTGACGCTGCGCTCCCTGCTGCACGCCTCGAGCCCGCCGTTCGTGCTCAACCTCTCCGGACCCGAGACGCTGTCGATCCGCCAGGTCGCCACCGACCTGGCCGCCGAGCTGGGCGAGCCGGTGACCTTCGCGGGTGAGCCGGCGCCGACGTCGCTGCTGTCCAACGCCGCGCGCTGCCACGGGCTGTTCGGCTACCCCGACGTCACCGTGCCCGAGCTGGTCCAGGCGACCGCGCGGTGGGTGCGTGCAGGCCTGCCCACGCTCGGCAAACCGACCAAGTTCCAGCAGCGTGACGGGAAGTTCTGATGACCATCTCCGCCCTGGAGCGGTTCCGGGCCGGTGGCGTCATCCCGGCCCACCCGCTCGCCCTCGACGAGGACCGCAAGCTCGACGAGCGCCGCCAGCGGGCGCTGGCCCGCTACTACATCGAGGCCGGAGCCGCCGGTCTGGCCGTCGCCGTCCACACCACGCAGTTCGCGGTGCACGAGCCCGGTCGCGGCCTGCTGGCCCCGGTCCTGGAGCTGGCGGCCAGCGTCGCCGACGAGTACCCGCGGCAGCGCCCGGTCCTGGTGGCCGGCGTCGTCGGGCGCGCCGAGCAGGCGGTCGCCGAGGCGGAGCTGGCCGCGGGGCTCGGCTACGACCTGGCACTCCTCACGCCGTACGGCGTCGGCGACGCGAGCGAGGACGAGCTCATCGAGCGTGCGCGGGCGGTCGGCGAGGTGCTGCCCGTCATCGGCTTCTACCTGCAGCCGGCCGTCGGCGGCCGGCTGCTCAGCCGGTCGTTCTGGCGGCGGCTGGCCGAGCTGCCCTCCGTCGTCGGCATCAAGGTGGCGCCCTTCGACCGCTACGCCACCCTCGAGGTGATCCACGGCGTGGCAGGCTCCGGCCGCGCCGGCGAGATCGCCCTCTACACCGGCAACGACGACCACATCGTCACCGACCTGGTCACCACGTACCGGGTGGACGGGCAGGAGCTGACGCTGGTCGGCGGCCTGCTCGGCCAGTGGGCGGTATGGGTGCGCGGCGCGGTCGAGACCCTCGCGGCCGCCGCCCGGGCCCGGGCCGGCGACGACGCGGCGCTGCGCGAGCTGCTCAAGCTCAACCCGGTGCTCACAGACGCCAACGCGGCCATTTTCGACGCCGCCAACGCCTTCCGCGGCTGCGTTCCCGGCATCCACGAGGTGCTGCGCCGGCAGGGGCTGCTGGCCGGGGTGTGGTGCCTGGAGGAGCACGAGGTGCTCTCGCCAGGGCAGCTGGCCGAGATCGACCGCGTCTGGGAGGCCTACCCGCAGCTGCGCGACGACGACTTCATCGCCGCGCGACTGGACCGCTGGCTCGAGCGCCGTTAGAGGCTGACCCGGTACAGCGTCAGCGGACGGCCGATGGTTCCGGAGTCGAGGCTGCCCGAGCGCTCCGCACACCCGGCCAGCTCCAGCCGCTGGAGCATCCGCCGGGCCGTGCGCAGCTGTACGCCCAGCCCGTCGGCGATGTCGCGGGTGGTCAGCGGCCGGTCGCCGTTGGCGGAGGTGATCTCGCGTAGCCGGTCGAGCGTGGCCACCGACAGGCCCACCCGGCTCGCCACGACCGCCCGGCTCTGCTCCGACACCGGCCCCTGCGCCGGCGCGACGACCTCGAGCAGGATGTCGACGTCGTTGCGCGACGACACCACCGCCGCGACGTCGCCGTGGTTGCGCGCCCGGGCGAGTGCCCGGCGGGCCAGCCGTTCGGCCTCCGCGCCGCTGTGCCCCAGGCCGAAGCCGATGCGGGCGATGTCGTGGCGCTGGCCAAGCCGGTGCAGCAGGGGCAGCGCCGTGAACCCGTGCGACGCGTCGTGCAGCGGCCCGCGGGTGGTGACGATCAGCGACATGGTGTCGGAGTACCGCGACAGCGACCCGCCGAGCATGCCCACCTCGCGGGCGAGGTCGGGGCCAGCCGCACCGGCCGGGCCGAGCTCGACCAGCCCCAGCGCCACCTGCGCGTCCTCCTGGATCTGGCTGCTGGCCGTGAGGAGCAGTTGGCGCAGCGCCGCCCGCACCGACTGCGGCGAGGGCGCCAGCCGGAACACCGGCAGCTCGCCAGCGAGCTCGTCGTGGACCGACGCCAAACAGGTGACGGCGACGGCGCCGGGATGGCGGGCGGCGTGACGACGGTGGAACGCGGCCATGTCCGCGGCGGTGGCGCCGGGCCGGTACGGCAGGGTGCGGACCCCGTCGGTCGGCACTCCGGCCTCGGCGAGGGTGTCGTCCACCTGCGCGGTGTCGAGGGTGTCGACCGACAACGCGGTGACGTCGGCACCGTCGCGCAGCAGCCGAACCAGCGCCTGCAGCAGCGTGGAGCCGCTGTAGTCGACGAACGACGCGGGCCGGGTCAGCGCGTCGTGTGCGATGGTGTAGGGGACGATGCCGGTGAACAGCCAGGCGTCGACGCCGGACGCGTGGGTGGTGACGAGGCCGGGTGCCTGCGTCTCGTGGTCGTAGTCGAACCGGTGCACGCGCACGCCGGCCTGCTCCTCGCAGACGGCCGCGACGCTGTCGACCAGGTCATGCGGGCCGACGACGCCGATCGAGGTGTCCATGGCACCACTGTAGCCAGCCCACCAGAGTTTCGGGGGGGACCGATACGATGTGCTTGAGTCGAGAAGGAGCTGACCCTGACCGTGGACGTCCTGGCGATCGACGGCGGCAGCCCGGTCCGGCCAGCCGGCCGGCCCCTGCCGGCGGTCACTGAACCCACCGGCCGCACCTTGGGCGCGGAGGAGGAGGCCGCGGTGCTCCGGGTGCTTCGCAGCGGCATGCTCTCCGGCGTCTGGGGGAGCGAAGTACCCGCCCTGACGACGGAGTTCGCCCAGCTCGTGGGCGCGCGGCACGCCGTCGCCTGCACCAGCGGCACCGCGGCGCTGCACCTGGCCGTCGCCGTCGTCGACCCCGACCCCGGCGACGAGATCATCGTGCCGCCCATCTCCGACATGGGCACCGTCGCGCCGGTCATCGCGCAGAACGCCGTCCCGGTGTTCGCGGACGTCGAGCCCGGAACCGGCAACCTGGACCCGTCATCGGTGGCGGCGCTGATCGGGCCGCGCACCCGGGCCGTCATCGCGGTGCACCTGTTCGGCAAGCCGGCCGCGGTCGAGGAGCTGCGGGCCATCACCGACCGGGCCGGCATCACGCTGATCGAGGACTGCGCCCAGGCCTACCTCGCGCGGGTGCGCCCACATGATCCGGACGGGCCCCTGGTGGGCACCGTCGGCCAGCTCGGCTGCTTCAGCCTGCAGCAGTACAAGCACATCACCACCGGAGACGGCGGCCTGGTCACCACCGACGACCCGGAGCTGGCCCGCCGGATGCGCCGGTTCGCCGACAAGGGCTGGCCGCGCGAGAGCGGCGAGCGAGCCTACCTGTCCTTCGCCCTGAACTACCGGATGACCGAACTGGTCGCGGCGGTCGCGCGCGAGCAGCTGCGCAAGCTGCCCGGCGTCGTCGCACGCCGGCGCGCCTGCGCCGCGGACGCGACCAAACGGCTGGCCGGCCTGGACGGCCTGACCCTGCCCCCCGACGACGGCGACCACGTGTACTGGTATTACCCGCTGCTGGTCGACGGGCTCTCTAGGTCCGGCATGGCGCGCTACGCCGCGGCGTTGACCGCCGAGGGTGTGCCATCGGTCGCCGGCTACCTGTCCCGGCCGCTGTACGCCGAGCCGGTGCTGCGCGAGGCCCGCACGTACGGCTCGTCCGGCTTCCCACTGCGCGGTCGCGCCACGTACCCCGACGGGTTGTGCCCAGTGGCCGAGGATCTGCTCTACCGTCGGCTGGTGGTCGTGCCGTGGAACGAGAACTACACCGCCGCCGACGTCGACGACATCGTCGCGGCCATCGCGAAGGTGCACGCCGAGGTGATGCCGTCGTGACCGAGGCGCCGGCCCGGCCGATCCTCGACTGCGACCTGCTGGTCGGCCGCGACATCGCGACGGCCCGCCGGGTGCGCCCGGACGAGCTGGCCGCGACGCTGGCCGGCGTGGGCATCGGCGGCGGCCTCGTCGGGTCGCTGCGCGCGCTGCTGTTCGACGCGCCCAGCGGCAACGACGAGGCCGCCGCGGCCGCCGCCGACCACGGCTGGTGGGCCGCCGCCGGCGTCGACCTGCGTGACCCGCTGACCGCAGTGGCCGAGGTGGAACGGGCCGCCGCGGCCGGCGTGCGCGCCATCCGGCTGGCCCCCGGCCGCCAGGAGGTCCCGGCGACGGTGCCCGGCCTGCGTGCCGTCGTCGCCGCCGCCGTCGGCCACGGCCTGCTGGTGCTGACCGAGGGCGACGCCCGGCTGGTCGGCTCCGCCCTGCGCGGGCTCGGCGCGCGCGTCGTCTTCCTCGACGCGCACTTCTACCACCTCGGAGACTTCGTCCTGCTGGCCCGCGAGGAGCCCGGCTACCACGCCTCGACCCGGCTGCTGGGCAACCCCGACGGCTGGGAACGGCTGACCGGCGAGGTCGGCGCGGAGCGGCTGGTGTTCGGCAGCCGGCCCGGCTGGTTCGAGGCGTCGGCGGTGCTGGCCAGGATGGACACCGCGCGGCTGACCGCGTCGGAGCTGGACTTGGTGGCGGGGGAGAACCTGCGCCAGCTGCTGGAGGTGGCGTCGTGATCATCGACGTGCACGGGCACTGGGGGCCCTGGTTCTTCTCCACCGACGTCGGCGACGCCGCAGAGAACCTGCGGGTCATGGACGCCTACGGCATCGACCTCCAGCTGGTGTCGGCCGTCGAGGCGGTCGTCTACGACCCGTCGAGCGGCAACGAGGCCCTCGTCCCCGTGCTGCGCGCGCAGCCGCGGCTGCGCGGGCTGCTGGTGATCGACCCACGGGAGCCGGACCTGGCCGCCCGGCAGCTGGCGGAGCTGCTGCCGACGGGGCTGTTCGTCGGCGCGAAGATCCACACCCACTACGCCCGCACGCCCGGCGGCGCGCCGGCCATGGCCGAGGCGCTGGCGCTGCTGGCCGCGCACGACCTGCCCGCCTTGGTGCACACCTGGGGCGAGGAGATCATCGGGCTGGCCGACGTGGTCGCCGAGGTCGCCGGCGCGCGGGTGGTCGCCGCACACCTGGGCGGGCCGGCCTGGCCGCTCGTCCCGTTCGCCGCCGAGCGCACCGACCGGCTGTGGTTCGAGCCGTGCTGGTCGACGCCGGCGGCCGGGCGGGTGCGGTGGGTGCTCGACCGCATCGGCGCGCACCGGCTGATGTTCGGCAGCGACGCCACCCTCATCGACCCGTCGGTGACGCTGGCGGCGGTGCGTGCGGCCGCGCTGACCCCGGACGAGGAGGAGCTCGTCATGTGGCGCAACGCCGCCGAGGTCTTCGGCCTCCCCGGCCCGGAGTGACGTGGGCGGCGTCAGGCCCTCTCAGACCTTGCGCCAGCCGGGGACCCAGGAGCCGTTCTCGACGGTGTAGTCGCCGAACAGCGCCGGCGCCTCCTTGACCATGATCTCGCCGACCTTGCCGAGGATGAGGCGGATCTCCTCCTCCGCGCCTGGTGCGGTGCGGTTCTCGATGACGTGCCGCAGCGTGCGCACGTTGGCCGTCCACACCATCCCGGTGGCCAGCCCTTCGGGCGCGAAGCGGCGCATGAAGGACGTCTTGGCCTTCTTCTCGCCGAACTTCACGCCCTGCTCGTCGAGGCCGAAGTGGTCGGCCATCCAGTGCTGGAAATCCTCCAGCTGCTGCAGCAGCCCCGTCGCGCGTTCCATCAGCTCCTGATCGTCGCGGGCCCAGCCGGGGAACCAGAACGGGAGGTCGTCGAGGCGGACGAAGCGCAGCGACTCCTGCGACACCGCGACGCCGGCCCGGTGTCGCACCAGCTCGTGGGTGGCCACCCGGCTGACGTTGTGCAGGATGAAGGAGAAGTTCACGTGCTCCAGCACCGAGCCGTGCGCGCTGGCCAGGATGTTGCGCAGGTACTCCGACTGGTCGGTGCGGATGCGGCTGACGTTGGGGTTCAGCCCGGGCTCCCAGGACCGGTAGCAGATACGCCCGGCGAACTCGGCGAGATTCTGCGCGTCGTCGAGGTCACCGCGGTCGACTCGTTCCAGCCAGTTCTCACCGCCGACGTCGGCGAGGTAGCGGGCCACCTCGTCGTAGTCGAAATCGGGACGGGCGATCAGGTGAACTTCGGGTTCGACGGTGCGCACGGCGGCCTCCAGATGTCTCGCTGCCCAGTCTGCCAGCCGGGGACTCAGGGAACGCGTACCGGCTGCCAGCCGAGCACGTCCGGCGTGTCGTCGGGGACGACGGAGACGCCGGCGACGTCGGCGGTCACGGTGAACGCGCGGTACGGCCCGCGGTAGTCCAGCGCCCGGTCGATCGCGGCGGCCAGGTCGCTGGTGGCCAGCGACGTGATGGCGGCCTTCCGGTCGCGCATGGTCATGATGCGCGGCGCCCCGCCCTCGGGGGAGCGCCACAGCGGCCAGTCCTCGTCCGGCGTGGGGTAGGTCAGCCGCAGCGAGCAGGCCGCCAGGCCGAGGCCCGGCGTCAGGGCGGCGACCACCTGCTCGCCCAGTCGTTTGGTCAGCCCGTACGGCGCGGTGGCGTCCGGGGTGGCGGTGGCCGGGTCGATGGGCTCGTGGCTGTAGCGCTCGAACACCGACATGGTGCTGATGTGGACGAACGAGCGCACCCCTGCGGCGTCCGCGAGCGACAGCGCCAGGTGCAGCGACCCGACGTTGACCTCGAACGCGGTGCGGTTGGCGACCGGGTCGTACCCCTTCGCCCGCGGGATGGCGGCGGCCATGTGCACGACGCCGTCGATGCCCTTCATCGCGGGTCCGACGTCGTCGGGGGAACGCGCGTCACCGGCGACCCACGTGACCCCGTCGGCCTCAACCGGGCGCGGGTCGAGCACCCGCACCGTATGCCGGTCGGTCAGGTGCGGGACGGTGTGGCTGCCGACCATGCCGGAGCCGCCGATCACCAGGACGTGCATGCGGCCATCCCTTTCGCGAAGCGTCGTGCCCGGACCCGGGCGGTCACAGCGTCGCACACTGGCCGCTGCGCGAGCCTCTGACCCGGTTGGGCACTCCGTCGTCGGTCGGCTGCTCGGCGTTGTCGGTGCAGGCCAGGGCGGGAGCTGACCGGAGGGTACCGAGACCTGAGGTATCGGGGAAGACCGTAATTGCGAACGCTCGTGACCCTTGCCACGGTTTAGGCGTAGCTGCCAGGATGGCCCCATAACGGGGTGGGCCGAAATGGGCACGCCGATGAGGAGGCCTCCATGAGGCAGCACCGATCGTCGCTGGTGGCAATGGTCGTCGCAGCCGTGGTCGTGATGGGTGCGGTGCCGGCACCGTCCGCGTCGGCACCGTCCGCGTCGGCACCGTCCGCGCAGGCGCCGGTCGTCGGAGCCGAGGAGTCCCTGGGCTATCCGATCGAGAGCCGGGTGCTCTCGCAGGACCAGTCCCAGGGCGTCGACGCCGAGGGCCGGCCGCAGGCGTACTGGGTGACCGCCGGCAACGACGAGACGCCGGGCATGTTCCAGGCCACCGACCTGCGCAGCGGCGAGGTCGTCTTCGCCGAGCGGCTCCCGTCCGGGATCAACAGCTGGGCCAGTACCTTCAACACCGTCGACGGCACGGTCTACTTCGCCATGACCGAGGGGGAGATGTACTCCTGGACGCCGGGCGACGACGCGGTGACGTCGCTGGGCGTGCCGTTCCCCGGCGAGGGTATCTGGCGGCTGGCCGCGGCGCCGGACGGCATCGTCTACGGCGGCACGTACCCCGGCGGCGAGCTGATCTCGTACGACCCCGCCACCGGCGAGTTCACCAACCACGGCCAGGCGGTGCCGGGGGAGACGTACGCCCGGTCCCTCGCGGTGGACGAGCAGAGCGTGTGGATCGGCACCCAGCCGCGGGCGAAGCTGACCCGGTTCGACCGCGCCACCGGCACGTTCGAGCAGGTCACGCTGCCCGAGCAGTACGCGACCCATGAGGTCGTCTACGACATGACGCTGGCCCGCGACTACCTGCTGCTGCGTGTCCAGCCCTCCAACGACCTGCTCGTGTACGACACCGTCACCGGCGAGTTCGTGAACATCGTGCCGGGCATCTCCGGCCGGGCGATCTCGACGCCGGATCCGGCGGGCAAGCGCGTCTACTTCCGCATCGCCTCCGCCGGGATCGTCGCCTACGACCTGGACACGCACACGTACGCACCGGTCGGCTGGGGTCCCAACGCGTTCCCCGGCACCTGGGCGTGGGTCGACATGGACCACCCGGACTTCCCGGGGCTGTCGCTGGCGATGACCTACTACTACGGGCGCATCTACATCTGGAACCCGGAGACGAAGCAGGCCGCGTACATCGGTGAGGGCGACCTCGAGGGCGCCCCGAACCTCATCACGACCCTGGGCAGCGGCCCGGACGGCGCGGTCTACGTCGGCGCGTTCCTGTCCCCGCCGGGGATGGCCCGCTTCGACCCCGACGACGACTCGACGAGTCTGCTCGCCGGCGCCGGGCAGGTCGAGGGCTTCGGGACGTACGGCGACCACCTCGTGTACGGCCGGTACCCCAACGCAGGCCTGCTGGACTTCGACACCACCCAGCCGTGGAGCATGGGCACCAACCCGGGCCCGGCCGCGTCCATCGCCGACGAGCAGGACCGCCCGCAGGCCTTCGTCGAGGTCGACGGCGTGATGGCGGTCGGCAGCGTGCCGAAGTCCGGCCGGCTGGGCGGCGCGCTGAGCCTCTGGGATCCGGCCACCGGCGAGGTGGTGACGCATCGCGACGTCGTTCCCGACCAGAGCGTGGTGTCGCTGGCCGAACGCGACGGGCTCGTCTACGGCGGGACCTCGGTCAACGGCGGCTACGGCATCGACCCCGTGGCCACCGAGGCCGAGCTGTTCGTCGCCGACCCGGCCACCGGCGACGTGCTGCACCGCGTCGTGCCCGTGCCCGGCGGCAAGGCCGTCAACGGCCTGACGTTCGACGCCGACGGCACGCTGTGGGGTGTCTCCGACGGGACGCTGTTCACCTACGACCTGGCCACGAACACCGTCACCCGCGCCGAGCAGCTCTTCCCGCGCGGCAGCAACATGTACGGCCACGACCGGCAGCTGACCTTCCACGAGGACGGCCACCTCTACGTCACCAGCTCCGGCAGCCTGTGGCGGATCGACCCAGAGACCTGGGCCGTGCGCGAGCTGGCCTCGTCCGGCGTCGGGTCGCTGGCCATGGACGGCGACGGCGACCTCTACTACGCCCGCGGCGCGGCACTGTATCGGTGGAACTTCGCGCTGCAGCCGGAGCCGGCGTGCGACGTGACGGTGACCGGGTCGCATGCGGGGCCGTTGGTGGTGTCCGAGGGCACGACGTGTCTGGATGGTGCCGCGGTGAGTGGGCCTGTGCAGGTGAGTCCGGGTGCGGTGCTGGTGGCGTCGGAGTCGACGGTGTCCGGTCCGGTGCGTGCGGTGGGTGCCGGTGGCGTGAAGATCGTTGCGGTGACGGTGTCCGGCCCGGTGTCGGTGACCGGCAGCGTGGGCGCGGTGTCGATCACGGGTTCGACGGTGCACGGTCCGGTGTCGTTGCGTGACAACACCGGCGGCACGACGGTGTCGGGCAACACCGTCGGCGGTCCGCTGGCGTGTGGCGGCAACGATCCGGCACCGGTGATGGACGAGCCCAACGACGTCGACGGCCCGGCGACCGGCCAGTGCGCGGCCCCGGGCTGACGATCGGCGGGTGCCGACTGGATACCCTTCATCGGTGGCGAACTCTCGGGACGTGGCGGAGCTGACCGGGCGGCTGCGGTGGTCTCTGGTGGCCGCCGCGGCGACGCCGATGCGGTCGGAGGGAACTACCGACGCGGACGTCTGCGACGCCTACTTCCGTCATCTCGTCCGCTCCGGCGCCAACGCTCTGGCGGTGGCGGCGCACACCGGCCGCGGCGCCTGGCTCGACGTCGGCACCAAGGTCGAGCTGGTGCGCCGCGCCGCCGCGATCGGGGTGCCGGTGGTCGCCGGCGTCGGCGGCAGCACCGACGGCGAGGCCGCCGACCTGGAATGGGCCGGCGCGGCCGCGGGCGCCGGAGCGGACGCCCTGCTCGTCGTCCCGCCCGCGGACCTCGACGCCGACGCCGTCGTCGCCCACTACGACCTGGTGTGGGAGACCAGCGGGCTGCCGCTCGTCGCGTTCGACCTGTACTCCCACCCGTTCCCAGCCACTGTGCTCGCTCGGGTGCTGGAGCATCCGGGGGTGGCCGCGTTCAAGCCGGCCCGGCTGTACGACGCGGTCGCCTGCCAGGAGGGCATCGCGGCGGCGCGGGCGCGTGGCCGCCTGGTGCTGACCGGCGAGGACCGCATGCTGGGCGCGTCGCTGATGTGGGGCGCGGAAGGCGCGCTGGTCGGAATCGCCGCGGCCGCGGTGCAGGTGACCGTGGCCGCGGTGGAGACGTTCGCGTCGGCGGTGCACACGTCGGCGCGCGATGCCGCGGCCCGGTTCCTCGAGGTGTCCGCCATCGTCGACGAGCTGGCCCGGGTCACGTTCCGTCCGCCGTATGACGGCTACGTGCAGCGGATGCTGTGGCTGGCCGCCGACGAGGGCGCCATCCCGGACGAGTACGCCGTCGACCCCTACCGCCCGGCCGAGCTCGACGACGCCGAACGCGACGAGGTGGTCCGGGTGGTCCGCCAGTGCCTCGACCAGGTCCGCCGGTGAAGTCGGCTGTCGGACCGGCCGCGTAGGGTCGCACCCATGGAGCAGGAGGGTCTGTTCGGCGGCGCGGCGCCGGCGGTGCCGGTCGGCTCGCTGTCCGGGGCGGACGACGACGTCGCCGGCAAGCCGCTGGCGGTGCGGATGCGCCCGCGCACGCTCGACGAGATCGTCGGCCAGCAGCACCTGCTCGGTGCCGGCACCCCGTTGCGCCGGCTGGTCGAGGAGGACCAGCCGATGTCACTGGTGCTGTGGGGGCCGCCGGGCACCGGCAAGACGACGCTCGCGTACGTGGTGAGCCGGGCCACCAAGCGCCGGTTCGTCGAGTTGTCCGCCGTCACGGCCGGCGTCAAGGACGTGCGGTCGGTCATCGACGCAGCCCGGCGCGAGCTGGTGCGTTCGGGCACCGGCACGGTCCTGTTCGTCGACGAGGTGCACCGCTTCTCCAAGACCCAGCAGGACGCGCTGCTGCCGGGGGTGGAGAACCGCTGGGTGTCGCTGGTCGCGGCGACTACCGAGAACCCGTACTTCGCACTGATCAACCCGCTGTTGTCGCGGTCACTCCTGCTGACGCTGGAGCCGCTGGACGACGACTCCGTCGCCGAGGTCATGCGCCGGGCGCTGGCCGAGGAGCGCGGCCTGGGCGGCGCGATCACCATCGACGACGACGCCCACGACCACCTGCTCCGGCTTGCCGGCGGCGACGCTCGGCGGGCGCTGACGTACCTGGAGGCCGCGGCCGGCGGTGCCGACGGCGTCGTCACGCTGGAGGTCGCCGAGCGGGCGGTCGACCGCGCCGCGGTCCGCTACGACCGCGACGGCGACCAGCACTACGACGTCACCAGCGCCATGATCAAGTCGATCCGCGGCAGCGACGTCGACGCCGGCCTGCACTATCTGGCCCGGATGGCCGAGGCGGGGGAGGACCCCAAGTTCCTGGCCCGCCGGCTGGTGATCCTGGCCAGTGAGGACATCGGGCTGGCCGACCCGACGGCGCTGCAGACGGCGGTGGCCGGTGCGCAGGCCGTGCAGCTCATCGGCTGGCCGGAGGCGCAGATCACCCTGGCGCAGGTGGTCATCGCGCTGGCGCTGGCGCCGAAGTCGAACAGCGTGGTGCGGGCGATCGGCGCGGCCGCCGGCGACGTGCGCGCGGGCCTGGCCGGCGCGGTGCCGCCGCACCTGCGCGACGCGCACTACTCCGGGTCGAAGAAGCTCGGCCACGGCACCACGTACTCCTACGCCCACGACGACCCGCGAGGCGTCGTCGAGCAGCAGTACGCGCCGGACTCGGTCATCGACAAGCAGTACTACGAGCCCGGCACCCGAGGCGCTGAGCGCGACTATGCCGAGCGGTACGCCCGGCTCCGCAAGATCGTCCGCGGCGAGTGACCGCGCCTACCGGTCCAGCTCGGCGGTGATGGCGTCGAGCACGGCGATCGGCGCGAGCAGGGCGCCGTCGTCGGCCGGTGGTGTGCCGGTCTCGACGGCGCGCAGGAACCGGTCGAGGACCGGCGCGTTGTAGTCCGGGCCGAGCGTCAGCGGATGCGCCTCGACCCCGCGGGTGCCGACGACGGTGGCGTGGAACGGCACGACGTCCGGCCCGCTGGGCGGCACGAACGTCAGCACGACGTGCACCTCGCCGAACCGGGTGGTGGCGACGACGGCGGCGCCGGTGCGCTGGACGTGCACCGGCGAGCTGGCGTCGGTGCGGGCGCCGGTGATCTGCAGCGCGGCCTCGACGTGGTGGACGCCGTAGAAGTACAGGCCCGCGTACGGGCTGGCGGGATCGGCCGGCCCGGTGACGTGGACGGCGGTGAGCGGCCCGATCCGCTCGGCGGCGGTGGCGAGGGCGGCCGTCTCCGGCACGAACCGCAGCGCCGACGCCGACACCAGCGGCACGCCGCCGCGCCGTGCGGCCGCCAAGATCGCCTCGGCGTCGGCGACCGATGCGGCCAGCGGCTTGTCGACCAGTACCGGGATGCCCGCTTCCAGCAGCGGCACCGCATCGACCCGGTGGGTGCGGCCGTCGCGGCTGGAGATGATGACGGCGTCGGCGAGGCCGCCGAGGTCGGCGGCGGACACCACGATGGTCTCGATGCCGCCGGTCTTGGCCAGGACCCTGTTGCGTTCGGAGTCGCCGCCGGCGAGCGCCACGACCCGGGCGGTCCCGTGCCGGTGCTCGACATTGAGGAACCGCACGAAGTGGTCGACGTGGCTGTTCTCCGTCCCCACGACCCCAATGCGCGTCACGGCCAGCCAGCGTACGCGCCGCCCGCTCGTTCACACCACGTTCGCGCCGAGGCCGAGTGAGTCGGGCCGGTCGGGCTGGTCGGGTGGCTCCTGCTTGGCCGGTCCGATCCGTTCGGGGGGTTTGATGTAGGTGTGGCCGGTGGGGCTGGTCCATACGGTGTTGCCGGTGGTGTCGCGGTGGACGGTCCAGCCGCCTCGGTGTTTGAGCAGGTGGTGG
>NZ_SMKZ01000128.1 GCF_004349065.1 Jiangella asiatica | reverse complement strand
CCGTCACCCCCGAGCCGAGCAAGCGGCCCCGCAGCTCCTACATCCGCTTCGAGGCCTCGATGCCGAACGAGTGCTGGCAGTCCGACTTCACCCACTACCGCCTCACCCGCCCCGACGGGCGACCCGGGGCAGACGACCGCGTCCGCCATGACCGGGTCTCCACAGCCGGATCCATCACACTGCGCCACAACGGCACGCTCCACCGCATCGGGATCGGGCGGACCCACACCGGAACCTACGTCCTGGCCCTCGTCCACGACCTCGACATCCGCATCATCAACGCCCCCACCGGCGAACTCCTACGCGAGCTCGTCCTGGACCCCACACGCATCTACCAGCCCACCGGCC
>NZ_SMKZ01000127.1 GCF_004349065.1 Jiangella asiatica | reverse complement strand
ACGACTTCCAGGGCACTCACTTCGTGTGGCACGCCGTCACCGTCGAGGGCGGGACCTCCGGCGGCTCGTCGCCGGATGACAGCTCCGATTCCGACTTCGACTACGACTACTGAGCCCCGCCCGCCGCGCCACCCGCCATGGCGGGTGTGGTGGGTGGAGCGGCGAAGTGCCAGCCGGGGTTCGGTCGGGCATCGGGCGTGAGGAACGAGCGCCCGCGGGCGGGGCTGGCACTTCGCCGCTCCACCCCGCCATCAGGCGCGTCACCCGGGCAGTGCGGCCAGACCGAGCTCAGCGCCGTCACCGAGCAGCTCGTGGCGCGGGACGATGCGCACGGTGTAGCCGAACGCTCCGGTGCGATCC
>NZ_SMKZ01000022.1 GCF_004349065.1 Jiangella asiatica | reverse complement strand
GGGTCGGGTGGACGGCGGCGGGGGGCGTCAGTCGGTGGCGGCGGCTTCGTCCTCGGGCTGGTCGTTCACGTCGCCGTCGTCGGCGTCCGAGGGGGTAGGCCGGCCGGCGGCGTGGCTGTAGCCGTCGAGGAAGCCGCGCGCACGTTCGGCTCGAGGGTAGCGGCCCACGAGGTCCCAGAACTCCCGTCCATGATCGCTCACCAGCAGGTGAGCCAGCTCGTGCACGAGAACGTAGTCGATGACCCAGGTCGGCAGGCCCTGGAGACGGTCGGAGACGCGGATCGAGCCGTCGCTGGGCGTACAAGAGCCCCACCGGGCCCGTTGCGCGGTGCTCCAGCGGACGCTGGACGGGTCGGCGCGGCCGTCGAGGTAGCGCCGGGAGAGTTCGCGCGCCCGGCTGAGCAGCTCGCCGTCGCTGGGACGCCGACGCCGTTCCTGGGCGGCCAGCCGGTCGAGCATGACCTGGACCCAGCGGCGTTCCTCAGCCTTGCTGAGCCGGGACGGCAGGCACACCACGATGCGGCCGCCCTCGCGAAACGCCGTCACCGTCCGGCGGCGGCGCAGCGAACGCCGTATCTCGACGTCGGATGCCTCCATGAAAGAACCGTAACTCCCGGCCCGACCGGTCGCGTGGAAGCGATGTGGATAACTGCCCCGAATTGCCGTCGTACCACGTGTTTGCCGGACTCCGACACGTTCGGCCGCGGCTCTGGCGCCAGGTTTCTTCATGCACATGTGGTGGATGGCGTATTCGCAGGTCAGCGAGCCGCGATGGCCGCTAGTGCACCGTCGTCAACACCGTGCGCACCGGTGGTCCACAAGCCACCCCGGGCTACTACACAGGTCGTCCACAGACTTATCCACAGGCTTGGGAAAGTCTCTTCTCGTTCTCGTTGCCGCAACCGCTGGATCGCCGTACGTTCACTGACATGTCCGGCGGTTCGGATCTCTGCACACCACACATCGCTCGAACCGTCTGATCGTTCGGCGGGGTCTCGGAAAACGATGACGCCAGCGTGCTCACGGGGAAGACGCACGCCTGTCAGCGGAACTGGGACCCCGCCGCGCGCCTGTCTCCAGCACGGCGATGTTCGCCGAGGACGGCTCGCAACACCTCGTCGTCCCGTAGCGTGACTCGCTACCAGTCAGTACGGGGGAAGGAGACCATCCCGATGGAGAGCTACACCGGCGAGTTCTACTGCGTGAAGTGCAAGGAGAAGCGTGAGGCCACCGGCGACGTCGTCGTCAACGACAAGGGGACCCGGATGGCGAAGGCGACCTGTCCGGTCTGCTCGACGAATCTGAACCGCATCCTCGGCAAGGCCTGAGCCGGCTGTCCACGGGCACGGGCCTGTGGACAGCCGAACGCACGGCGGCGCGAATCGGGGCAGGATGCCGCTGTGCGACCCGTCCTGCATCCCGCGTTGAGCCACACCTGGCGTGACGAGTCCACCCTGCAGGTGGGCGTCACGCCAGGGCTCGCGCTGGTGCTGGGCGGGTTGGGCCCGCCCGAGCGCGCCATCCTGCGCGGCATGACCAGCGGACTCGACCTCGCTGGGCTGCGCGAGGTGGCCACCGAGGTGGGCGCCGCTCCCGGCACCGTCGATCGGCTGCTCGCGGTGCTCTTCTCCGCCGGGGCCGCAATCGACGGCGACGACGCGGCGGCGGACGAGGGAGCTCCCGACGACGACCGCCGCGCGCCGGACCGGTCCAGCATCGGGCTGCAGGGACGCGAGCGCGACGGCGGCGCGGCGGCCCTCGATGCCCGGAGCCGGCTGCGGGTCGACGTGCACGGCGCGGGCCGGGTCGGCGCGCAGGTAGCGCGGCTGCTGGCCGCCGCCGGGGTCGGCGAGGTGGTCGTGCTCGACGCGGCACCGGTGCGGCCGTGCGACGTCAGCCCGGGCGGCTACGGCCCCGGCGATGTCGGGCTTCCGCGCCAGCGCGCCGCCGGCCAGCTGGTCCGGCGCGACGCCGTCGTCGTCTCACCGACTGTGCCCGACGGTGACGGCCCGCGGTTCGCCGTACTGGCGCCCACCGACAGCACCGGCCGTGACGAGGCGGCGGACCTGGTCCGGCACGGCGTCGCCCATCTGCTGGTGCGACTGGTCGAGCTGACCGGGATCGTCGGGCCGCTGGTGATCCCCGGCGAGTCGTCCTGCCTGCGCTGCCACGACCTGCACCGCACGGACCGCGACCCGCATTGGCCCCTCGTGCTCGACCAGTCGATGCGCCGACCGCCACCGCGCCCGGCCGGCGATACCGCACTGGCCGCCGTCGTCGCCGGGCTGGCCGCCACGCAGGTCCTGGCGCATCTCGACGGGTTCGCGGCGGCCGCCGTCGACGCCACCCTCGAGGTGAGTTTGCCAGGTGGTGTGCCACGCCGGCGGGGCTGGACCCGACACCCAGGGTGTGGGTGCGGGTGGAGCGGCGGAGGCGGGGCGGCACAATGGGTGTCGTGAGCGATCCGCCTCGCAACTCGGTCAACCGGGTCTTCAAGCTCGCCACCTTGCCCATCGGGCTGGCGGGCCGGGCCACTGTGGGCCTGGGACGGCGGCTGGGCGGCATGTCCGCCGACGCCGTCACGGCCGACGTGCAGCAGCGCACCGCCGAGCACATCTTCCGGGTGCTCGGCGAGCTCAAGGGCGGCGCCATGAAGTTCGGGCAGACGCTGTCGGTCATCGAGGCGGGCATCCCGGAGGAGCTGGCCGCGCCGTTCCGGGCCACGCTGACCAAGCTCCAGGAGGCCGCCCCGCCGATGAAGGCGGCGACGGTGCACGCCGTGCTCGCCGCCGACCTCGGAACCGACTGGCGCGACCTCTTCCGCTCGTTCGACGACGCCCCGGCGGCGGCCGCGTCCATCGGCCAGGTGCACAAGGCGGTCTGGCACGACGGCCGCGAGGTCGCGGTCAAGGTCCAGTACCCGGGCGCCGGTGACGCGCTGCGCTCCGACCTGCGCCAGGTGGCCCGGCTGGGCCGCTCCATCGGCGCGCTCGTGCCGGGCATGGATGCCAAGGCGCTGGTCGAGGAGCTCCACGACCGCATGGTCGAGGAGCTGGACTACCGCATGGAGGCCGACGCCCAGGACGGCTTCGCGCTGGCCTACGAGGGCGACCCGGAGTTCGCGGTGCCCCGGCTCGTCGAGGGAACCGAGCACGTCCTGATCTCCGACTGGCTCGACGGGCGGCCGCTGTCGCAGATCATCGCTGACGGCACGCAGGAGGAACGCGACCGCGCGGGGCTGCTGTACGTGCGCTTCCTGTTCTCCGGGCCGACGCGCGCCGGGCTGCTACACGCCGACCCGCACCCGGGCAACTACCGGATCACCCCCGACGGCCGGCTGGGCGTGCTCGACTACGGTGCGGTCGCCCGGCTACCGGAAGGGCTGCCGACGTCGATCGGCCAGCTGATGCGCCGTGCGCTCGACGGCGCCGCCGAGGAGATGCTGGACGGGTTGCGCGACGAAGGCTTCGTCAAGCCGCACATCAACCTCGACCCCGAGGCGCTCTACGACTACCTGTCGCCGTTCCTCGAACCGGCCACGGTCGAGACGTTCCACTTCAACCGGCCGTGGATGCGCGAGCAGTTCGCCCGCATCAACGACCCCCGGCGGCCGGGCTACTCCATCGGGCTCAAGCTGAACCTGCCGCCGTCGTACCTGCTCATCCACCGGGTCTGGATCGGCGGCATCGGCGTGTTGTCGCAGCTGGATTGCCAGGCGCCGTTCCGGGCGGAGCTCGCGCGCTGGCTGCCCGGCTTCTCCCCGGATGCCAGGTGACGACGGGCCCGGCGGTCGGGCCGCGGTGTCGGCTTCACCACCAGCTGGAGTCGAGCCTGGCCTCGATGGCCCGCAGATGGTCGCGGGCACAGGTGTCGCAGTAGTAGAGCGTCCGCCCCCGCTCGACGCTGCTGATCCACGTCATCGGTGGTTCGTCGACCACCATCCCGCAGTGCGCACACGTCACCGTCTCGGCCACGTGTCCTCCCCCCGTCGATGTCGGCGCCCCGCCCACCCCGCGGGAGCCCGGTCGATGGTGAACCGGGCCTGCGCTGTCCGCAACGCCTGGTCTGGTCCACACGGTACGCCGCATCGGCGATCATGTCCTGCCGACGACGACCCCGCGGGCGTCCGGCGTCGGCTCGGGGCATGGGCCACGAGGTCGACGCCGGACGACGCAGGGTCGTCAGGTGCCGGGCGGGTGATCATGGCGTCCCCATGGGGACGAGGTCACCGCTCGATCAGTAGGTGCGGGTGCGCATCGCGACGGCTGCCGAGGCCAATCGACTGGCCCGCTGGGCAGCGCGGGCGGCTCGCCGGTCCATCCGGCGGGCGGCCATGATGCGCCGTACTCGCTGCTCGCGCTTGGCGAGCTCCAGCTGCTCCGTACAGTGCGCACGCGCGAGGGCTTCGTTCATGAGATGCATCTCGGTGCTCCTGAAGTCTGGTCCGTCAGTTGTTCGGGAAAGGTCCGCGGTCTTCACATCTGCGGTGGTCACGTCGGTGGTGGTCATGTCGGTCCGTTCATCGGGGCCATCGGTCGTCGGCTCGAGCCGTTCGTCTCGCATCGTGCTCAGGTGGTTCGGTTCGCCGTTCGTGGTGGTGCTCGTCGTGCTGGGCGTGCTGGTCAGGCAGCCAGTTCGGACTTGCGGGGCCGGCCTCGCGGACGCTTGCGCGCCACGACGGCGCCGGACACGAACAGCTCTCCGCCCCACACGCCCCAGGGCTCACCACGGTCCATGGCACCGGCCAGGCATTGGGCCCGCACGGGGCACTCGCGGCAGAGCTCCTTCGCGTGTTCGACGTCAGCCGGCGACTCGGCGAACCACAGCTCGGGGTCCTTCCGGCAGGGGATGGACTCCTCGGTGGCGTCGACCTGGTCGAGAACGCTGGTCAGCATCATGAGATCGGTCACCTCCCTTCCTGGTCTCGTTTCGGGCAAACAAAAAGGCCGCGGTTCCCGGTGTGGGAGTCCGCGGCCTGGAAGGTGCCGGTCGTTTCATGGCTAGACCGGTGGCCTCCAGCTGCGGACGCGCACGCCTCGCGTGGCCCCATCGACGAAGTGGGCCTGCTTGACATCGGCTGCCTGCGGACGCACTTCACCTGTGATCGGGGCGTTGACGGGCGCGAGCAGACGCACCCCGGTGGTGGCGGAGACACCACGGAAGGAGCGCGCATAGGCGTCGCCGACGCCGCACACAGATGGGTTCAGAGTCTTGATCATCATCGTGGCGTCCCTCCTTCCGGTGTAGGCACGAACCGGACCGTCCGGTTCATGGGCACATGGCGCTACCGCGTGCTCGGACATCGTAGACCTGGCGCAATGTAAGGGGCAACCTATTTTTACGGTCATTCATCGCCGACATCGCGACACAGGTCGAGTACATCGTCACCATATCGTTCGAGCTTGGTGCGGCCGACGCCGGGGATGGCCGAGAGCGCCGTGGTGTCCGCCGGCCTGGCCTCGGCGATGGCCGTGAGGGTGGCGTCGGTGAACACCACGTAGGCCGGGACCTTCTGCTCCTGTGCCTGCTCCAACCGCCATGCGCGCAACCGGTCGAACAGGGCCTCGTCCATGGACGACGGGCAGCTGCCACACCGCCCGAGCTTGCGATCGACCGCCTCGACCAGCGGAGACCCGCATACCCGGCAGCGCGCCGGCGCCCCGGACCGCCGGCCCTTGCCGGCCGCCGCGCTGCGCTCGCGGTGGTCGCTGCGGGCCATGCCGCCGGGCCGGACGCCGTCGAGGAACCGGCTCGGGCGGCGGTTGCCGCGGCCGCCGGGCTGGCGCGCCAGCGACCACGAGATGGACAGCTGCTCGCGGGCGCGGGTGACGCCGACGTAGAGCAGCCGGCGCTCCTCCTCGATCTGCGCCGGCGTCTCGGCGTAGCTGAGCGGCAGTGTCCCCTCGTGGCAGCCGACGACGAACACCGCGTCCCACTCCAGCCCTTTGGCCGAGTGGAGCGAGGCGAGCGTGACCCCGTCGGCGACGGGTGCGTGCTGCGCGGCCGCACGGGCTTCCAGCTCGGTGACGACGTCGGCCAGCGTGGCACCGGACCGGGCGGCCACGACCTCTTCGGCCAGGGCTACGACCGCGGCCAGCGACTCCCAGCGCTCGCGCACCGCTCCTCCGCCGGCCGGCGGCGTCGGCGACCAGCCCGCCGCGCTGAGCACGGCCGCCGTCGCCGCAGCGGCATCCGGAGCGTCCGGCGCGGTGTCGGCGGAGCGGGTGGCGGCGCGCAGCAGCATGGCCGCCTGGCGAACCTCGGCACGGTCGAAGAACCGTTCGGCACCGCGGACCACGTAGGCGATGCCGGCGTCGGCCAGCGCCTGTTCGTAGGCCTCGGACTGCGCGTTGACCCGGAACAGCACGGCGACCTCACGTGCGGGCGTGCCGTTGGCCACCAGCTTGGCGATCTGGTCGGCCACCCAGGCGGCCTCGGCGAGCTCGTCGGTGTGCTCGACGAAGGACGGCTTCGGCCCGGGCGGGCGCTGCGCCTCGAGGACCACGCCGGCCTGGGCCGTGCGCCCGCCCCGCAGCACGGAGTTGGCGACGCCGACGACCTCGGGCGTGGAGCGGTAGTCGCGGAACAGCCGGACCACGGCGGCCTCGGCATAGCGCCGCGGGAAGTTCAGCAGGTAGTCCGGCTGCGCGCCGGCGAAGGAGTAGATGGTCTGGGCAGGGTCGCCGACGACGCAGACCTCGTCGCGATCGCCGAGCCAGAGGTCGAGGAGCCGCTGCTGGACCGGTGAGACGTCCTGGTACTCGTCGACGACGAAGTGGTGGTACTGCGCACGGATGGCGTCGGCCACGCCGGGATGGCCGGCCAGCAGCCCGACCGCGGCCAGCAGGATGTCTTCCATGTCGAGCAGGCCGCGGTCGGTCTTGAGGTCCTCGTACGCCGCGTACACGCGGGCGACGGTCTCGGCGTCGACACCGCCCACCTCGCGGTGCGCCGCGCGGGCGGACTCGACGTAGGACTCGGCCATGACGTTGCTGACCTTGGCCCACTCGATCTCGGAGGCGAGGTCGCGCAGGACGGTGCGGTCGGTGGGCACCCGGCAGCGTGCGGCCGCCGAGCCCACGAGCGGCAGCTTGCTCCGCGAAATCTCCGGCAGCTCACCGCCGGTGATCTGCGGCCAGAAGTACCGGGCCTGGCGAAGCGCCGCGGAGTGGAACGTTCGCGCCTGCACGCCGTCGACACCGAGCGTGCGCAGCCGGCCGCGCATCTCGCCGGCGGCCCGCGTGGTGAACGTCACGGCAAGGGTGCGGCGCGGGTCGAACGCGCCCGTCAGCACGCCGTGCGCGATGCGATGGGTGATGGCGCGGGTCTTGCCGGTGCCCGCACCGGCGATGACGCAGACCGGCCCACTCAGCGCCGTGGCGACCGCTCGCTGCTCGGGATCGAGGCCGGCGAGGACGTCGGATGCGCGCATCGACCCATCCTCGCAGCCGCCACCGACAGCGTGCCACCGCGGCACACCCTGTCCCCCTGCGCGCCCATGATCATCAACGGGTGGCGACGCCATGACGTCGCCAACCGTTGATGATCATGGGGCGTCGGGCTGGAAGAATGTCGCCGTCGCCCGCGTTCACGTAGGTGACATGACAACGAATCGAGGGACGGGAGAGTCGATGTCGGGGTTCACCATGTACAGCACGTCCTGGTGCGGCTACTGCCATCGGCTCAAGAGCGCCCTGAACCGTGAGGGCATCATGTTCGACGAGGTAGACATCGAGTCCGACCCGTCGTCGGCGGATCTGGTGATGAGCCTCAACGGTGGCAACGCCGTCGTCCCGACACTGGTGTTCGCCGACGGCAGTTCGCTCACCAACCCGAGCCCGGCGCAGGTGAAGGCCAAGCTCGCGGCCGCCTGAGCACGGCCGGCCGCGTTCAGCGCGGCAGGCCCGCTTTCACCGCGCCGGCCCCCTCGAGACTGCTGGTCAACCGCGCTCGTCCACCGGGAGGGGGCGGCCGAACCACCCCTCCACCAACCGGCGGGCGATCGAGATGCCGCCGGGCGGAGTCACTTCTCCGCTGCGCGTGGCCCGTTCCAGGTCGTCGCGGGTGAACCAGCGCGCCTCGGCGATCTCGTCGCCGTCCGGCGTCGGCTCCTCGCCGTCGGCCGTCGCGTAGTAGCCGAGCATCAAGCTCGACGGGAACGGCCACGGCTGCGCGCCGGCGTACCGGCACGACCGGATCCGCACGCCGACCTCCTCGTACAGCTCCCGCACGACGGCGTGTTCCGGCGTCTCCCCCGGCTCGACGAATCCCGCCAGCGTGGAGAACCGCCGGCCCGGCCACGCGGCCGAGCGGCCGAGCAGGCACCGATCCTTCTCGTCGACCACGAGGACGATCACCGCTGGGTCGGTGCGCGGGAAGTGCTGCGAGCCGTCGGCCCGGCACACTCGCACGTGGCCGCCGGCCTGCGAGTCGGTGGGCGCGCCGCAGCGTCCGCAGTGGCGGTGCGTCGCGTGCCAGTTCGCCAGCGCGATCGCATGGACGGCCAGGCCGGCATCGCGGTCGCCCAGCGTCTCGCCGACCTCCCGCAGGGTGGCACCGTCGTCGGGCTTGCCCTCGACGGGCACGGCGAAGTAGGTGACGCCGTCCTCGACGCCGAGCAGGAACCGGTCGCCGTCGGGCGCCTCGACGGGCTTGACGAAGCGCAGGTCGGTGCCGTCCACGGCCACTGCCCCGTCACCCACCAGCACCACCCGGGTCGAGCGGTCGGCCCAGGCCGCGTCGACCCAAACCGGGTCGGCGCGCCGGTCCGCGGCGCGGTCGACGGTCGATCGGGAGAGGGCGAGCGGTCCGGGCAACGCGTAGGCCTCGTGCACGACCCACGACCCTACGCCGGATACCGTTGCGACCCGTGAGCACCCACATTGCCGCCGCGCCGGGCGAGATCGCCGAGACCGTCCTGCTGCCGGGCGACCCGCTCCGAGCCGAGTGGATCGCGGCCACGTACCTCGACGACGTCACCTGCTACAGCAAGGTCCGCAACATGCTGGGCTTCACCGGCACGTACCAGGGCCAGCGGGTGTCAGTCCAGGGAACCGGGATGGGTCAGCCGTCGATGTCGATCTACGTTCACGAGCTGCTCGCCGACTACGGCGCGCGCACGCTGGTCCGGGTCGGCTCGTGCGGCGGCCTGCTGGACCGGGTAGCCATCCGCGACCTCGTCATCGGGATCTCCGCTGCCACCGACTCGTCCATGAACGCGCTGCGGTTCGAGGGCGTCCACTATGCCCCGACGGCCGACTTCTCGCTGGTCCGCGCTTACGTCGAGAAGGCCGAGGCCGCCGGTGCCCGTTACCACGTCGGGCAGATCTTCAGCACCGACTCCTTCTACCACGACCGTCCCGAGCTGCGGGACCGCCTGACGCGGTACGGCGTGCTCGCCGTCGAGATGGAGGCCGCCGCACTGTACGCGCTGGCCGCCAAGTTCGCCGCCCGCGCGGTCGCCGTCTGCACCGTCAGCGACAACCTGGTCACCGGCGAGGAGACCTCCGCGGACGAGCGCGAACGCACCTTCGCCGAGATGGTCGAGCTGGCCCTGGACGCCGTCACGACGTGAGCCGCCCGGCGTCGCTGGCGCTGACTACGTCGCTGTCGGCGCTGGCCGCTGTTGTGGTCGTGTGGCCGCAGGCGCTCGGACTGGCCGGGCACTACGGCCCGGCGCAGGTGGTCGCGATGCGCGGGCTGGGCATCGCGGCCGGGATGGCCCTGCTGATCCTGCTGGTGGCGGCGCTGGTCGCCGCGCGGGCGTCGCGGTGGGCGGGAGCCCGGGCACACCTGGCCGTCGTGGCCGTGGTGGTGGCGGCGGCGACGGCGTGGTCGTCGGGCGTGGTGCTGTGGCGAGGGCTGGACGGATGGCGGCCAGGCGCTGCCCCGGCGGCTCCGGCCGACTGTGACCTGCGCGTGCTCGCGTTCAACACCCTGCACGACGGCGTCCCCGCGGCCGAGCTCGCCGCCCTGGTGACGTCGACCGGGGCGGACGTCGTCGTGTTGCCGGAGACGTCATCGGCGACGACGGACGAGGTCGCCCTGCTGGCCGGCGGCGGCTTCCAGGTCTTCCACCACCAGGTCGACGCGGGCATCACGTCCGCCACCGGCCTGCTCGTGGCCGACACCGTCGGGCGCTACGGTCCGCCGGAGCCGGACCCGGGCAGCGGCCTCGCGACGTTCACCGTCCACCCCACGACGCCGGGCGCACCACCGATCACCGCCGTGCACGCCTACCCGCCGACGCGCTCGACCATGGACGCCTGGCGCGCGGACACCGCGGCGGCGGTCCGCCGCTGCCGGGAGCAGGCCGGCGCCGTCGTCGCCGGAGACTTCAACGCGACACCGGACCATCCGGCGCTGCGCTCGACGGAACCGTGCGTGGACGCCGCCACCCAGGCCGGTGCCGGCGCCGTTGGGACGTGGCCGGCCGACTGGCCCACCTGGGCGGGCGCGCCCATCGACCACATCCTCGCCGACTCCCGGACCTGGGAGGTGACGGGGTTCTCGGTCCTGGCCGCGGTCGGCGACAGCGACCACCGGCCGGTCCTGGCGGTGCTGCGTCGCGGTTCTTGAAGAGTGAGATCACGGGTAGCGGTTCGAACAGGTGTACGGTAGCGTGACCGCCATGATCGCCCCCGGAGATCGGCCCAGCGCGGCCTGGCGTGGCCTCCCGCCCGGCACGGTGCTCAACGCCGTCATCGAGACGCTCGATCTGCGATCGCTGCCCCGCCCGGAGCTCGTCGACGCGGCCGTCGCGGCGCAGCGGCAGGTCGCACACCTCGACGCGCTGCGGGCCCGGGTCGTGGCCGAGCTGGCGGCCCGGCCCGACCCTCCCGGCGGCGACGCCACCGCGGCCACCGTCGCGCAAGCTCTGGCGCTGGAGCCGGAGCAGGCCGGGGAGCTGGTCGAGCTCGCGGTCGAGCTCGTGCGCAGCCTGCCGGCCACGCTCACCGCGCTCGACGAAGGACGCATCACGGTCGACAAGGCCGCCATCATCGCCCGCCACACCCGGCGCCTAGCGCCGTCTACCCGCGCCACGGTCGAGGCGGTCGCCCTCGCCCGGGCGCCGGAGCTCACCGAGTCGCAGCTGCGCCGGTGGATGCACGACGCCATGTCCTGCGGCGAGGGCCACTGCGCGTCGTCCTGAGGCGAGGCGGGTCTACGGCTGCGCGCCGGCGCGCAACGCCTCACTAGTCACCGCGGTCAGCGTGAGGCCGAGCACGTCGGCGGGGTCGAACCAGCGCGCCCCCACGGTGGAGCCGCCCACGTCGGCGAGGACCACCTCGCTCGGCTCGTCGACCACGACGTCGTAGTAGGGGCGCACCCCGTGCCAGTCGATGGCGAAGCCTTCCGGTCCGACCTGTTCCGGCTCGCGGTGGCTGGCGACGCCGAGCAGCCGGCGTACCCTGCCGACCTGGCCGGTCTCTTCAAGCAGCTCGCGAAGCAGCGCCTGTGACGGCTGCTCGCCGAAGTCGGTGCCGCCGCCGGGCAGGTGCCAGCAGCCCGCATCCGGGTAGCCCGCGGCGACCTGCGTCAGCAGCACGCGGCCGCGCGGGTCGCGCACCAGGCCGTAGGCGGCGAAGCGCTGCACCGTGTGCCGGCCGTCCGCCGCCTGCTGGATGTGGAAGCCCGGCAGCTCCGGCATCTCCTCCGGAGGCAAGTCCACCGTCGACAGCGGCAGCTTCAGCACCTGCGAGGCGAACGGGCGCAGCTGCAGCGTCGCCGCCTCGTCGAGGCTCACCCAGTCGACCTCGTCGACCATGGGCGACAACGGCTCCGGCTCTCCGCTGATGACCTCGGCCTCGAACAGGATGCGGTCGGTGTGCAGGGTCACCTTGCGATGCGGCCGGGATCGCGTGTCCGCGACGACGTCGATGGGCGCAACCGCCCGCAGCAGGAGGCCGGACTCGGCGGCCGCCTCACGCACGACGGCGTCGCGCGGATGCTCGCCGTGCAGGACACTTCCGCCGGGCAGGGTCCACACCCCCGGGGTACCCGAACGCACCGATTCGCGGATGAGCAGCACTCGGCCGGCCTCGTCCTGACAGACGGCGTATGCGGCGATGCGGCGCAGGGGCTGTAGCGCGGGGGTCACGAGACAGGAGTGTCGCGCGGCCGGCCATGCCGATCAAGTGGCATCTCCGGAATCGAGACAACGAGTCATTTCCGCTGCCAAACCGTCCTCGACCAGGTATTATGCCCACCTTGCGGCGCGGCGGCCTCGTGACCAGGGCTGGTGCGCGCACCCGCGGCACAGTCATTCAGGCGTGGGCAGCGACGCTATGACCGCTTCCAGCTCGGCCTCGTCCAGCAGATCGGCCGGCCGGACGGTGAGGTTGTCGCGCACGTGGTGGAAGGCGGCACCGACGCGCTCCAGCGGCAGGTCGTAGAGCCGCGCGAAGGCCAACCGGTACGCCGCCAGCTGGACCGTACGCGCCGCGGTGTCGCCGTCGCCGGAGGCCGGCCGGCCGGTCTTCCAGTCGACCACCTCGATACCGCCGGCCTCGGTGGTGAAGACCGCGTCCACCCGGCCGCGCAGCAGCACGCCGGCCACCAGCAGCTCGAACGGCGCCTCGACCTCGACCGGCGTGCGGGCTGCCCATCCCGAGCCCAGGAACGCCTCCTGTAGCGCGGCCAGCTCACGGTCCGGAGCGCCGCCGCCGTCGGCGGAGCCGGGCAGCTCGTCGACGTCGACCAGGCGGGGCGCGCCCCAGCGCGACTCCAGCCAGCTGTGGAACAGCGTGCCCCGGCGGGCCAGCGGCGCCGGCGCCCGCGGCACCGGCCGGCGCAGGGAGCGGGCCAGCTCGTCCGGGCTCTCGCGCAGCGCGACGAGCTGCGAGACCGACAGGTGGGCCGGCAGCGGTACGTCGACCGGGCGCGTGGACGCGTGCCGGTCGCGCTCGGCGAGCAGCCGCTCGACCTCGGCGTCCCACTCGGTGGCCGGCTGCTCGGGGTCGAACAGGACGCCGTCGACCGCTGTCTGAGCCTCCCGCACCAGCGCGGCGCCCGCCGCGAGGAGCGAGCGCCGATGGCCCAGCGGGTCGAACGGCCAGCGCAGCTCGAGCACGTCCTGGGTGAGGGGGTTGACGGCGTCGTCGTCCGGCGCCTCGACCCACACGCCGATCTCACCGGCGCCGGCCTCGCAGGCGGCCCGCACCTCGTGCAGGAACGGCGACAGCGGCCTCGGCCTGGTGGCGTCGTCCCAGCAGTAGCCGCTGCACACCAGGAGCGACCGAGCCCGGGTGACCGCGACATAGGCCAGCCGCCGCTCCTCCAGCCGTGCTGCCGCCGCGGCGTCGCCGTAGAAGCGGTCGACGGCGTCGCGGGCGCCGACCTGGTCGGTGACGCCCTCGAGGTCGAGCGGCGGCAGCGCGCCGGCGTCGCCGCGCAGCGCGTACGGCAGCTCGCCCGGGTCGCCGAGCCAGGCGCGGTCGCGCTCGCCACCGGCCGGGAAGACCTTGTCGACCAAGCCGGTCACGAACACCGCGTCCCACTCGAGCCCTTTGGCGCCGTGAACCGTGAGGACCTGGACGCGGTCGCCGGAGACCTCGACCTCGCCGGGGGCCAGGCCCCGCTCGGCGGTCTCGGCGGCGTCGAGGTAGGCGAGGAACCCCGAGAGGTGGTGTGACTGCCCGCTGGTCTCGAACTCCGCGGCGACGTCGAGGAAGCGGTCGAGGTTGGCCCGGCCGCCCGGGCCACGCCGCGCGGCCAGCTCGATGTCGAGGCCGAGGGTGCGCTGCACGTCGTGGACCAGCTCGGTGAGCGACTGCCCGGTGCGCGAGCGCAGGTCGCGCAGCTCCGCCGACAGCGCACGCAGCCGGCGGTCGCCCTCGGGCGAGAACCAGTCGCCGCCCTGCGGCAGCGCGTCGAGGGCGTCGACGATGCTCAGCTCGTCGACCTCGTCCATGGCGACCAGCTCGCCGCCAGGGCCCGCCGGACCACCCGCCCCGGCGCCTGGCGCCGTACCCGGACGTCCCAGCCGCCGGGCCCAGCGCGCCAGCGCGTCCAGGTCGCGCGGACCGATGCGCCAGCGCGACCCGGTGAGCAGCCGCATCAGCGCGTCACCGCGGGAGGGGTCGTTGACGACCCGCAGCGTCGCCACGACGTCGCCGACCTCGGCCGTGGACAGCAGCCCGCCAACGCCGACCACCTCGACCGGCAGGTCCACCGCGCGCAAGGCGGCCTCCAGCCGCGGGATCTGGCCGCGGTTGCGGACCAGCACGGCCACGGTGCGGCCGTCCTCGGAGGCGTCCCAGAACGCCCGGGCGCGGCGCGCGACGTCGGCGGCCTCGTCGTCGGCGGTGAGGTGCAGCGACGCGACGACGGTGCTCGGCGCCAGGCCGGGGAACGCGGTGAGCTCAGGCACGTCCAGGCCCTCGGCACGCAACGGCTGTGACAGCCGGTTGGCCACCTGGAGGATCTCGGCGCCGTTGCGGAAGCTCGTGGTGAGGGAGTCGAGTCTGGCCAGCGCCCCGTCGTCGCCGCCGGCGGGACCGGACTCAGGCCGGAACTCGCGCCGGAACGAGGTCAGCGTGCCGGCGCTGGCACCCCGCCAGCCGTAAATGGACTGGCACGGGTCGCCGACCGCGGTCACCGGATGCCCGCCGCCGAACAGCGACCTCAGCAACACGAGCTGGGCGTGGCTGGTGTCCTGGTACTCGTCGAGCAGCACCACCCGATAGCTGGCCCGTTCGGTCTCGCCGACCTCCGGGAACCGGGCCGCCAGCGTCGCGGCCAGCTCAGCCTGGTCGGCGAAGTCGAGGACCTCGTCGGCGCGCTTGCGGGCCCGGAACTCCTCGACGACCGGCAGCAACGCGACCCGGGCGTCCTGGACGGCCAGGCCCTTCGCGACGTCGGCGTACATGAGGTCCTTGGTGCGCTGCGCCTTCGCCTTGGGCAGCGACTCGATGCGGGCACGGAGACCGGCGGTGAACTCGTGCACCCGCTCCGGCGTGACCAGGTGCCCGGCCAGTTCGCCGTGCAGCGCCAGCACCTTCCCGACGACGGTGGACGGCGCGTAGCCGACGGCCTCCATGTCGCCGTCGTACGCCGACACCACCCGCTGCGCGTACTGCCAGGCCACCGCCTCGGTGACCAGGCGGGCACCGGGCTCGCGCCCCAGCCGTAACGCGTGCTCGGCGACGATGCGCCCGGCGTACGCGTCGTACGTGAGCACCGTCGGCTCGCCGTCCAGCAGGTCGCCGTCGACCAGCCCGCGCGCGGCCAGCTGCGCCAGGCGACGGCGGATGCGGGCGGCCAGCTCACGGGCGGCCTTGCGGGTAAACGTCAGGCCGAGCACCCGCTCCGGTCGCACCAGACCGGCGGCCACCAGCCACAACACCCGCGCGGCCATGGTCTCGGTCTTGCCCGAGCCCGCACCGGCGACGACGACGCCCGGCTCCAGCGGTGCAGCGATGGCGGCCTCCTGTTCCGGCGTCGGATCGGGCTGGCCGAGCCGGCGGGCCAGCTCCCGCGGCGTGACCGTCGTGGTCAGGGACGTCATGGGACCACCTGCTCGCCCTCGGGCCAGACCGGGCACGACGGCCGGGCCGGGCAGAAGCCGCACCAGCTGCCCTTCTCGGCCCGGAACGTCGGCTGGCGCATCCCCTCGGCGGTGCGTTCCAGCATGTCGTGCGCCCACCGCGGCTCCTCGGAATCCCGCAGCGGCGGCTGGACCTGCTCGCGAGCCTCCCCCCGGGAGGGCTTGCCGAGCTGGACCAGGCTCGCTCCCCCACTGCGCCGCTGCCCGCCGGTGGCGTCGTCGAAAGCGCCGTGCTCGACGGCGAGCTGATACGTCGCCAGCTGCGCGTGCTCGGTCACCTCGGCGGTGCTCGGCGCGCTCACGCCGGTCTTGTAGTCGACCACGACGAGGCGTCCGTCGTCGTCGGCGTCGAGCCGGTCGACCCGCCCGACCAGCCGCGCGGACCCGATGCGCACGTCGAAGCCGAGCTCGGCACCGACCAGCGTGCGTGGATTGGACCGCAGCCAGCGGCCCAGCCGCTGCACCATGTCGCGCACCCGGGTGTACTCGCGGGCGGCCACCCAGCCCTCGCCGGCATCGATGGAGGGCCAGGAGTTGTCCAGCTCGGTGAGCAGCTTGTCGTCGGACCATCCCTCGGTGGCGGCGCGCTCGGCGAGGTCGTGCACCAGCGACCCGACACCGGCCCGGCGCAGGTCGGAGTCGGTGGCTCCGCAGGCTTTGAGCAGCCAGCGCAGCTCGCAGCGGTTGAACTCCTCGACCTTCGAGGGCGACACCCGCACCGGCTGGTCCGGCCGCCCCAGCGGCTGGGCCGCGGACAGCTCACGCACGCCGTACCACTGGTCGGGGTCGGCCTGCGCGACCCCGGCCGCGGCCAGCCGGGCCAGGTGGTGCGCGGCGCCGCGTCTGCGCTCGTCGGGCTCGGTCGGGTCGCAGACCACGCCACGCAGCTCGGCGACGACGGCGGGCAGGCTCAGCCCGCGGCCGGGGCGCTGTACGGCACGCTCGGGCTCGGCGCCGGCCGGGAGCGGCTCGACGTCGTCGAGGAACCGCGACGGCTGCGACTCCTCGTCGGAGACAGCGGTGACGTAGAGCCGTCGGCGCGCCCGCGTCACCGCCACGTAGAACAGCCGCCGCTCCTCGGCCAGCCGCGCACTCGCACGCGTGACGGCGGAGTCGTCCCGATGGGCGACCACGTCGACCAGCGACTCGATGCCCAGCAGGCTGCCCCGCTCGCGCAGGTCGGGCCAGACGCCCTCCTGGACGCCGGCGACCGCCACGACGTCCCATTCCAGACCCTTCGCGGCGTGCGCGGTCAGGATGGTGACCGTGGCCGCCGACGGCGCGGTGGGACGGTAGGTGTCGGCCGGCAGCTGTTGGTCGCGCAGGTGCTCGACGAAGCCCTCGGGCCGCGAGCCGGGCATCCGGTCGACATAGCGGGCGACGGCATCGAACAGGGCGACGACGGCGTCGAGGTCGGCGTCCGCGGCCGGAGCGGCCCGGCCGCCGCTCAGCGCCGCCCGCGACCAGCGCGCCTCGAGCCCGGACCGGCTCCACACCGCCCACAGCACGTCCTCGGCGGTGGCGGCCTCGACGGAGGCGGCCTCGCGGGCGGCGGTGATCAGCCCGGCGAGCCGCGCGGCCGGCTCGACCGCGCGGTCGTCCAGGAACTCCAGCACGGTAGGGTCCTCGATGGCCTCGACCAGCAACTCACCCGACGCACGACCGCCGCCGGCGGTCAGCTCGTGCCCACGCAGCTCCTGCCGCAGCCGGCGCACGGCCAGCGCGTCCGCGCCGCCGAGCGGTCCGGTGACGAGGTCGAGCGCGGTCTCGACCTCCAGGTCGCGCAGCCCGGTGGCGAGCTCCAGCACAGTGAGCAGCGCCCGCACCGGCGGCTGATCGACCGGCGGCACGTCGTCGAGCCGGACGCTCACCGGCACGCCGGCTCCGGCCAGCGCCCTGCGCAGCACGGGAATGGCGCCGGCGCCGCGTACCAGCACCGCCATGGCGTCCCACGGCACGTCGTCGAGCAGGTGCGCGGCACGCAGCCGGCCGGCGATGAACGCCGCCTCCTGGCTGGCGCTGGCCAGTAGGTGCACCGTGGCCCGGTCCGACGTCGCGTCGCCGAGCCCGGCCCGGACGCCGTCGGGTGCCGGCCGCAGGTCACGGTGCGCGCGCGGGCCGCCCAGGCGCGCCGCCACCCGCCGCGATGCGGTCAGCAGCCCCGGCCCGCTGCGCCGCGACACCGTCAGCGCCAGGACCGTGCCCGGCGAGCCGTCGGCGGCGAGGAAGCGGTCGGCGAAGCGCCGGATGCCCTCGGGCTCCGCGCCGCGGAACCCGTAGATGGACTGGTCGGGGTCGCCGACGACGAGCAGGTCGCGGCCGCCGCCGGCCAGCAGCCGCAGCAGCTCCTCCTGCGCCGGGTCGGAGTCCTGGTACTCGTCGACGACGACGAACGCGCGGGCCTGCCGCTCGCGGGACAGCAGCGCGGAGTCGTCGCGCAGCAGCCCGGCCGCGGCCCGGACCAGCTCGGCCTGATCGAACGTCGGCGGGTCGCGGAAGGCCGTGACGCCGCCGTACTGGTGGAAGAACCGGGCAGCCGCCACCCAGTCGTCGCGCCCGTGCACCCGGCCGAGCTCGGCCAGGTCGTCGATGGCGATGCCGCGCTCGACCGCCCGCATCAGGAAGTCGCGCAGCTCCGCCGCGAAGCCCCGGGTCAGCAGCGCCGGCCGGAGCCGGTCGGGCCAGTAGCCGGAACCGAGGTCCTCGACGTCGCCGCGCAGCAGCTCGCGGATGAGCACATCCTGCTCGGCGCCGCCCAGCAGCCGCGGCGTCGGCTCGCCGCGTTCGACCGCCTCGCGGCGCAGCAGCCCGAACGCGTAGGAGTGGAACGTGCGCGCCAGCGGCTCGCGGACGGTGCGCCCCAGCCTGCGGGCGATGCGCTCGCGCAGCTCGGCGGCGGCCCGCCGGCTGAACGTCAGCACCAGCACCCGCTCGGGGTCGAGCCCGTCGTGCTCCACGCGGTGCGCGACCGCCTCGACCAACGTGGTGGTCTTGCCGGTGCCCGGGCCGGCGAGCAGCAGCAACGGCCCGCCGCGGTGCTCCACGGCGCGCCGCTGTGCGTCGTCGAGACGGACCGGCGACAAGGGCGGCTGGACGGTGCGGACAAGCCGCACGACAGCGCGATCGGCGGGACGCCTCACCGGGTGCCGCTCCTTTCTGTCGACGACGATCTGGCGACGGCACTCATCCCACCACGCCCCACCGACAGCGTCCGGGTCCCCATCGTCCCGCTGCGCCGCCCGACCCCGCCGTCCCTCCCGTTGATCTTGGAACAACCGCGGAAACGCGTGGCGGATCGTCCGTTGATTCCGCGGTTACTCCAAGATCAACGGAGGTCGGGGTCAGGATGGCGCTCGGGGTGCCAGGCCGCGCGGCGCAGGTCGACGCGGGACCCGTCGGCGCTCAGTGGTGTTCCCTCGGCGGCGAGCTCGCGCAGCGCCCGGACCTCGTGCCCGCGCGGCGGCCGGCCCGCGACCGTCACCACCCGCCACCAGGCCACCGTCCCGCCGACCGTGGACATGACGGTGCCGACCTGACGCGGACCGCCGCGGCCCAGCGTCTCGCCGACCACATCCGCGATCGCGCCGTACGACATCGCCCGGCCCGGCGGGATGAGCTCGACCAGGCTGAGCACCGCCTCGACGTACTCGTCGTCCATGCCGCCCATCGTGCCCGACGCGGCACCGCCGGCCGCGCACCCGCGCCCACGACACATCCGGTCGATCACCTCACCACGGAGAACGGCATGTCCGGGCGTTCCGATCGCGCAGGCACGTGCGACGATGCTGCTTCGATGACCGAGCACGTGGACGCACCGGAGCCGTCGGCCGACGAGATCGTCGTCGACGAGCCGCCGCTGCCTCCGCGTACCCGCCGGCCGGCCGACGTGCTGTTCCTGCTGGTGGTGACGGCCGCGATGACCGGGCTCGTCGCCATGTCGATCATCGCCGAGCGGACCATGACCGCCATCACGGCCGACCTGGCCGACCTCAACGTCCGGGTGCCCGGCAGCGTGGTCGGCATCGTCGACTTCACCGCCAGCCTCGCCGGCGTGGTCGTCCCGCCGGTGCTGGTGGCGGTGCTCATGATCCGCGGCCGCATCCGCACCACCGTCGAGCTGCTGGTCGCCGGCGTCGTCGCCTCCGCCGCGGCCGCCCTGGTCTCGGAGTGGCTGACCAGCGGCCAGGCGCCCGGACGGCTTCACGACAGCCTGGTGCCGGTGGTCGACGGGGCCGACGGCACGCCGGTCCCCGCCTACCCGGCCCTGCTGGTGGCCGTCGTCACGGTGGTGTCACGCCTGGACGTGAAGCGGTTCCGGCAGGTCGCCATCTTCGCCGTCGCCGGCGGCTTCGCGGTGCAGATGCTGCGCGGCGAGGCGACCGTCGGCGGCATGCTCATCGCCATCGGCATCGGGCTGGCCGCGGGGCTCCTCGTGCGCGTCATCGGCGGGCAGCCGTCCCTGGCACCGAGCGGCCAGATGATCGCCCAGGCGCTGGAGAACGCCGGCTACCAGGTCACCGCACTGCGCGCCGATCCCGCCGGCGAGGACCGCCACCTCACCGCCGAGACGCCGAAGGGCAAGCTCACCGTGCTGGTCCTCGACCGCAACCACGAGGGCGCCGGCACGTTCGCCCGGTTCATCGACCGGCTGCGCACCCGCGAGGAGGTGCTGCCGCGGCAGACGGTGACCATGCGCGACACCATCGACCGCATCACGCTGCAGTCGCTGGCCGTGGCGCGGGCCGGGGTCCGGACCCCGCCATTGCGCACCGTGCTGCGCGTCGACGGCGACTCCGTCGCCATCGTGTACGACCACGTGCCCGGCCGGCCGCTGGCGGAGTTGAGCGAGGACGACGTCACCGACGACCTGCTGCTCGACCTCTGGCGGCAGCTGGGCCTGCTGCGGCGCAATGACATCGCGCACCGCCGGCTCTCGGCACGGACCGTACTCGTCGCCGACGGCGGTGACGTGTGGCTGCTGTCGCCGTCCGGCGGCGAGGTGGCCGCGACCGACGTCGCGATCCGGGCCGACCTCGCCCAGGCGCTCACCGCCGTGAGCATCGTCGTCGGACCGGACCGCGCCGTCGACTCCGCGATCGACGTGCTGGGCGCCGACGTCGTCCGCTCGGCCATCCCGCTGCTGCAGCCCTTGGCCCTGACACCGGGCACTCGTGAGCACGTCAAGGGCCACCGGGAGGTCCTCGTCGGGCTGCGTGACCGGCTCGTCGAGCGGACCGGCTCGCCGCCGGAGCCGGCCCGTCTCCAACGGGTGCGGCCGCTGTCGCTGCTAACCGGCGTCGGCACCGTCGTGGCGGTCTACTTCGTCGGCACCCAGCTGTCCGACGTGTCCTTCGGTGAGTTGTGGGAGCGCACCGACTGGCGCTGGCTCTTCCTGGCCGTGGCACTGGTGGCCTCGAACTACCTGGCCATGGCGGTGGGCATGCTGGGGTTCGTGCCCGACCGGGTGCCGTTCTGGCGCGTGGTCGCCGCCCAGGTCTCGATCAGCTTCCTTCGGCTGCTGGCGCCGACCGCGGTCAGCAACGTGGCCATCAACATCCGGCTGCTGACGAAGGCCGGAGTGGCGGCGCCGCTGGCCGCGGCGAGCGTCGCGGCGAACCAGGTCGCCCAGGTGGCGGTGACGTTCCCGCTGCTGGCCGTGCTGGCAGTGGTCTCCGGGTACACGGCGGTGCCGGGGCTGCCGTCGGCCGGCACGCTGATGCTGGTGCTCGGGCTGCTGCTGGCGGCCGCTGTCGTCGCGCTCATCCCAGCGGTGCGGGCCCGGCTCAGCGAGCTGTGGCGCGACTTCGCCGAGCGCGGCCTGCCGCGGCTGCTGGACGTGTTCACCGATCCACGGAAGCTGGCGATGGCGGTCGGCGGCATCCTCGCGCAGTCGGTCAGCCTGATCCTGTGCTTCTACGCGTGCGTCCGCGCGGTGGGCGAGAGCGTCAGCATCGCCGGCCTCGCCGTCGTCCAGCTGGTCGGCAACACCCTGGGTACGGCGGTGCCGACGCCCGGCGGCCTGGGCGCGGTCGAGGCCGCGCTGACCGCCGGCGTCAGCACCCTCGGCGTGACGACGACCGCGGCCGTCACCGCCGTTCTGGTGTTCCGGCTGGTGTCGTTCTGGCTGCCGATCATTCCGGGTTGGGTGCTCTGGACCCAGTTGCGCAAGCGTGAGCTGCTCTGACCAGGCGGGTCGCGGCCACGTGACGAGTCCCGACGTGCGACGATCGGTGGGCGATGACCGAGACGACCGAGGCGAGGCCGACGCGGGGTAGGTCGACCGGGAAGATCGTGGTCGACGAGCCACCGCTGCCGCGGCGTACCCGCCGCCCCATCGACGGCCTGCGGCTGCTGTTCGTCCTGACCGCCATGACGGCGCTGGCCGCCCTCGCCGTCGTCGCCGAGCGCACGCTCACCGGCCTCACCGCCGACCTGGCCGACTTCAACCGGACGGTGCCGCGCGGGCCGGTCGACGTGGTCGCTTTCGCCTCGCAGCTGGCCAGCCTCATCCTGCCGCCGGCGCTGGTTTTCATCCTCATGGTCCGCGGGCGGATGCGCACGACCGTCGAGCTGCTCGTGGCCGGCGCGCTCGCGTCGGTGGCCGCGGCGCTCGTCTCCACCTGGCTCGCCGGGCCCGCGCCCGAGCGCCTGCACGACACGTTCGTCCCCTCAGCCGACGGCGTCGCCGGCACCGCGGTCCCGGCGATGACCACGCTGCTGGTGGCCATCGTCACCGTCGTGTCGCGGCTGGCCCTGAAACGCATCCGGCAGATCACCGCGTTCGCGGTCGCCGGCAGCTTCGCGGTGTGGCTGTTCCGCGGCGACGTGACGGTGGGCGGCATGCTGCTGTCGCTGGGCATCGGCTGGGCCGTCGGGCTCCTGGTGCGCTTGGTCAGCGGCCAGCCGTCGCTGGCGCCGAACGGGCACAAGGTCGCCGCCGTGCTGCGCGCCAACGGCTACGACGTGTCGTCGCTGAATGCGGACCCGGTGGACAAGTACCGCCGCTACATCGCCGACAGCCTGCAGGGACCGCTCGGCGTGCTGGTCCTGGACCGTGACAACGACGGTGCCGGAGCGGTCGTGCGGGCGGCAGACCAGATCCGCACCCGCGAGGAGGTGCTGCCACGGCAGATGGTGACGATGCGCAGCGCGGTCAACCAGATCACGCTGCAGTCGCTGGCGGTCTCCCGTGCCGGTGCCCGGACCCCCAAGCTGCGCAACGTCCTGCGCATCGGCTCCGACGCCGCGGCCATCGTCTACGACCACGTGCCCGGCCGGGTGCTGGCCAACCTGACCGCCGACGAGGTCACCGACGCCATGCTCGAGGATCTGTGGCGGCAGCTGGGGCGGCTGCGGCGCAACCAGGTCGCCCACCGGCGCATCTCCGGGCGCACCATCCTGGTCTCCGAGACCGGCAAGGTGTGGCTGCTCGACCCGTCCGGCGGTGAGGTGGCCGCACCAGAGCTGGCCATCCGGGCGGACCTCGCCCAGGCGCTGGTCGGCTGCGCCCTCGTGGTGGGCGTCGACCGCACCATCGACACCGCCATCCGCGTTCTCGGCCAGGACGTCGTCGCCGGCGCGATCCCGTTGCTTCAGCCGGTGGCGCTGGCGCGGTCCACCCGCCGCGACCTCAAAGGCCGCCGTGACGTGCTGTCCAAGCTGCGCGACGGCCTGGTCAGCGGCACCGGACGGGAGCCCGACCAGCCGGTGCGGCTGCAGCGGCTGCGCCCGTTGTCGCTGGTCACCGGGGTGGGCGCGGTGTTCGCCGTCTACCTCGTCGGCACCCAGCTGTCCGACGTCTCCTTCAGCCAGCTGTGGTCGCAGATCGACTGGCGCTGGCTGTTCGTCGCGGTCGTGCTGATGTTCACCAGCTTCGTCGGCGCGACGCTCGCGCTGATGGGGTTCGTGCCCGAACGCGTCGGGTTCTGGCGGATCATGGGAGCGCAGATCTCGCTCGGCTTCCTGAAGCTGGTCGCCCCGGCCACCGTCGGCATCGTCGCGATCAACATCCGCGTCCTGACGAAGGCCGGCGTCGCTGCTCCGCTGGCCGCGGCGAGCGTCGCCGCCAACCAGGTCGGCAACGTCGCGATCACCTTCCCGACCATCGGCATCCTCGGCCTGGTCACCGGGTCCTCCGCGGCGCCGGACATCGACCCGTCGGTGAATACGCTCGTCATCGTGCTGGTGGTGCTGGCGGCGGCCGCGGTGCTCGCCCTGATCCCGCCGGTGCGGACGCGGCTGCGGGCGCTGTGGAGCGACTTCGCCGAGCGCGGCCTGCCGCGGCTGCTCGACGTCCTCAGCAACCCGCGCAAGCTGCTGGTGGCGCTTGGCGGCATCCTGCTGCAGTCGGCCAGCCTGATCCTGTGCTTCTACACCTGTCTGCTGGCCGTCGGTGGCGCCGCCAACATCGCCGCGTTGGCGGTCGTGCAGCTGGTCGGAAACACGCTGGGGATGGCGGTGCCGACTCCAGGTGGTCTGGGCGCGGTGGAGGCCGCGCTGACCGCCGGCGTCAGCACGCTCGGCGTGGGCGCAACGACCGCGGTGACGGCGGTGTTGGTGTTCCGGCTGGTGTCGTTCTGGCTGCCGATCCTGCCCGGCTGGGTGCTCTGGACCCAGATGCAGAAGCGCGACCTACTCTGAGCACGGCTGAAAGTCTCCCCATGATCATCAACGGTTGGCTCCGTCATGGTGTCGCCAACCGTTGATGATCAAGGGGGTCAGGGCCTCAGTACGACGGCTGGGAGGGGTCGATCTGGTTGACCCAGGCAGCGACCCCGCCGCCGACGTGGACGGCGTCGGCCATGCCGGCTCCCTTGACGACGGCGAGCGCCTCGGCCGAGCGCATCCCGGACTTGCAGTGCAGCACGATCTGCTTGTCCTGCGGCAGCTTCTCCAGGGCCTCGCCGGTCAGGAATTCGTTCTTGGGGATGAGCACCGCGCTCGGGATGCGGTTGATCTCCCACTCGTTGGGCTCGCGCACGTCGACGAGGAAGAAGTCGCGGTCGCCGCGGTCGCGCTCGTCCATCCACGACTTCAGCTTCTGCACCGAGATCGTGGAGTCGGCGGCGGCCTCGGCGGCCTCGTCGCTGATGGTGCCGCAGAACGCCTCGTAGTCGATGAGCTCGGTGATCGGCTCCGCGCTCGGGTCCTTGCGCACCTTGACCGTGTTGTACGACATCTCGAGGGCGTCGTAGATCATGAGGCGGCCGACCAGCGGGTCACCCACGCCGGTGATCAGCTTGATCGCTTCGGTGACCATGATGGAGCCGATGGACGCGCACAGCACGCCCAGCACGCCGCCCTCGGCACAGGACGGCACCATGCCCGGCGGCGGCGCCTCCGGGTAGAGGTCGCGGTAGTTGGGGCCGTGCTCGTTCCAGAAGACGCTGACCTGGCCCTCGAACCGGTAGATGGAGCCCCACACGTACGGCTTGCCGAGCAGCACCGCGGCGTCGTTCACCAGGTAGCGGGTGGCGAAGTTGTCGGTGCCGTCGAGGATGAGGTCGTAGCCGGCGAAGATGTCCAGGACGTTGTCGTTGTCCAGACGCGTCTCGTGCAGGACCACGTTGACGTACGGGTTGACCTCCTTGACCGAGTCACGCGCCGACTGCGCCTTGGACCGGCCGATGTCGGACTGCCCGTGGATGATCTGGCGCTGCAGGTTGGACTCGTCGACCTCGTCGAACTCGACGATGCCCAGCGTCCCCACGCCGGCCGCGGCCAGGTAGAGCAGGGCCGGGGAGCCGAGGCCGCCCGCTCCGACCACCAGCACCTTGGCGTTCTTGAGCCGCTTCTGACCGGCCATCCCGACGTCGGGGATGATCAGGTGTCGCGAGTAGCGGCGCACCTCATCGACGGTGAGCTCCGCGGCGGGCTCCACCAGTGGGGGCAGGGACACGATCGGCTCCGTCAGTTCGTGGCGTTCATTCTCTCCTTCGCCAACGGTGCCACGCCGGACGGCATTCCCGGACCGGCCGTTCGCCTGCTGGACACCGGCGTCCGAATCCTGGACTCCCCGGTGTCGTGCAGGAAGTCGCGGAGCAGCTCCGCCACCGCGTGCGGGTGCTCCATCATCGCCACGTGCCCGGTGTTGGGCATGTACACCAGCCGGGAGCGCCGCAACGTGCGCCGCCAGCGCCCGCGCGCCCACGGACCGACGAGGCTGTCACTGCTGCCCATGATGACCAGCGTCGGCCGCAGGATGCGCCCGGCCGCGCCCCAAGCCGAGCGCCGTCGTGGCTGGACGTACTGGACGACGATGGAGCGCAGCGCCGCGAGCAGGACGGTCTCGGCGTACGGCTGGTTCATCCAGCGCGCCCGCTGCTCGGCCGCGAACTCCAGCTCGGGTACCGGGATCACCGACCAGTCGGCGAACATGATGGCGGCGAGCTGCTCGGCCTGCTTCTCCGGCGGCACGCCGTTGACCCGCGCCAGGATGCGTTCACCCAGCCACGGCAGCGCGAGGAACGCGGTGGCCCGGGCCGCCCACGGCAGCCGGTACTGCGGCATCGCCGGCGAGACCAGGCTCAGCGTCCGCACCAGGTCCGGGCGGCGCGCGGCCACGTAGACGCAGATCATGCCGCCCAGGGAGTTGGCGACCAGGTGGACCGGCTCGTCGAAGCGCTCGAGGAACGCGGAGACGTCGGCGACGAACTCGGCGACGGTGTGCCGTCCGCCGCGCGGCGACTCGCCGAAGCCCGGCAGGTCAAGCGCCCACTGCTCGGCGTCGTCGTGCAGCTCGCGCATCAGCGCTGTCCAGTTCGTGGACGAACCGCCCAGCCCGTGGACGTAGACGATGGGCGCCGGTCGCTCGGGCGTGGCGCCGTCACCGTCGGAGTCGGACCCGCCCGGCGACGGCTCCGAGTGCCGCGCGAACACCTTCCGGCCGGTGGAGAGAGTCAGCAGCTCGCCCGGCCAGCCCTCGATCCGTTCCACCCTCACGATGTTGGCACACCAAGGGCTGTGAAGACGCTGAGCGGGTACCGTCGACGAGGAACGAGCACACGGCGAGCCGGAGGTGCACGGTGGTCGAACGCAGGACGGACGAGAACCCCTTGGCCGCCGAGGGCGACCTGACCGAGCAGGAACGCAGTCTGCTGAACGACGGCGACGACCCCGGCGATCCGCCCGTTCCGGAGGGCGTCGACCCCGCCGATGCGCAGGAACAACACCGAGCCGTCGAGTACGACGAGGACGACTACCGCTGAGTCCGCCGCGCCGGGAACGATACGATCTGCGCAATCGCCCGAAGCCGAGGAGTGCTGTGTCCGCTGTGCCCGCCGTGCCGTCCCGCGGCGTTCGCATGCCCCGCGACCAGCGCCGGGCGCAGCTCCTGGGCGCCGCCCGCGAGGTCTTCGTCACCCAGGGCTACCACGCCGCGGCCATGGACGACATCGCCGTGCGCGCCGGCGTCAGCAAGCCGGTGCTCTACCAGCACTTCCCGGGCAAGCTCGAGCTGTACCTCGCACTGCTCGACGCCAGCAAGAACGACCTGCTCGACCTGCTGCACCGGGCACTTGCCTCAACCGACGACAACAAGCAGCGCGTCATCGCCACCGTCAACGCCTACTTCGAGTTCGTCGACAACGACTCCGGCGGCTATCGGCTGCTGTTCGAGTCCGACCTGCCCAACGAGCCGGCCGTCAAGGACCGCCTGGAGCACCTGACCGAGCTGTGCGCACAGGAGGTCAGCCACATCATCGCCGAGGACACCGGCCTGCCGCCGGAGGCGTCCACCCTGCTCGCGGTCGGTCTGGTCGGCATCGCCCAGGTGACCGCGCGGTACTGGCTGACCTCAGCGGGCTCCATTCCCCGAGAGGCCGCTGCCGAGCTCGTCGCCACCCTCGGCTGGCGCGGCATCCGCGGCTTCCCCAAGATCGACGGCGCGGCCACGACGGCGTGATTACGCTCGCGGCGCACAGGCGACCGGCGGTGGAATCGGCTCGACTAGCCTGAGGTTGACCAGACCGACAGACCACACCTGAAGCAGGGTCACAGCAAGGTCTGCGTACCGATGGGAGAGAAGGTGGCCGTGGAGGTCAAGATCGGCGTGCACAACGCCACGCGGGAGCTGGTGCTCGAGAGCGCCCAGTCGCCCGAGGAGATCGAGAGCACGGTCCGCGCGGCGCTCGCCGACACGGACGGGCTGCTCGACCTCGCCGACGAGCGCGGCCGGCGCCTACTGGTGCGCACCGAGCACCTGACCTACGTCGAGATCGGCGAGCCCGTGGAGCGCCGGGTCGGCTTCGGCACCGTCTGACCCGTCCGTCCCACGTTCCCTGCCCTCTTGGCCGGACGGTGGAACGCCGGCCAGGGTTCGGTCGGGCATCGGGCAAGGCCAGCGCCGCGGCCGGACGGTGGAACGCCGGCCAGGGTTCGGTCGGGCATCGGGCGAGGAACGAGCCCGCGGGCGGGGACGGCGTTCCACCGTCCGGCAGCACCGACCCCCATCCGGCCGCACCGACCCCCATCCGGCCGCTACGGCGACAGCCCGAGCTTCGTCATCCGGTCGGCGTGCTTCCTGGTGATGCGGGCGAAGAGCTGGCCGATCTCGGCGAGGTCCAGGCCGGCTCGCCCGGCGCCGCCGACGACGAGGACGGCGAGCGCGTCGCGGTCCACTGCCACGCGCTGCGCCTGCGCCAGTGCCTCGCCGACCAGCCGGCGGGCCCACAGCGCCAGCCGGCCGGCCACGCGCGAGTCGGCGGCGATCGCTTCGCGAACCCGCTCGACCGCGAAGTCGGCGTGGCCGGCGTCGGCCAGCACCTCGAGCACCAGCTGCCGGGTGAGCGGGTCGACCTCTTCGGCCACCTCGCGGTAGAAGTCCGCGGCGATCCCGTCGCCGACGTATGCCTTGACCAGCCCTTCCAGCCAGTCTGCCGGTGCGGTGTTGGCGTGGAACTGCTCGAGCGCGTCGCGGAAGGGCGCCATGGCCTCGTCGACGGAGGCCCCGAGCTCGCCCAGCCGGTCGCGGATGTGCTCGAAGTGGTGGAACTCGGTGACGGCCATGCCGGCCAGCGCGGCCTTGTCGGCGAGCGTCGGAGCCAGGCCGGCGTCGGCGGCCATGCGTTCGAACCCGGTGAGCTCGCCCAGGCCGAGCAGCCCGAGCAGGTCGACGATGCCGTCGCGGTAGGCCGGGTCGTCGAAGCCGTCGGTCGCGGTCACGGACACCAACGATATCGGTCCGCCACGCGCTGCGGATGACGCCGAACACCGGGTAGAACGGACTTGCCGGTACACTGTCCAGTGGTATAGATGGCGTCCGGGCGGAAAACGGGCGCCCCCTGGGGACGAACCGGACGTCCGTGCGCACTCAGACGCTCCTGGCCCGCTGGCACTGACACAGCGCCGGCGCGCGGCCTGGTTGCGCATGGCGCGCCGATCGGCTGGCTACTCGGGGTCCCAGCGACGAATGAGGCGAGACGCCCTGACAACCTTCACCGACTTGGGTGTGTTCCCACCCATCGCCGAGGCGCTCCAGCGTGTCGGCATCACGGAGGCCTTCCCCATCCAGGAGATGGCCATCCCGGTCGCCCTGACCGGCAACGACCTGATCGGTCAGGCCCGGACCGGCACCGGTAAGACGATCGCGTTCGGCATCCCGTTGCTGCAGCGCATCGTCGCTCCCGACGACCGCGACTACGCCGAGGCGACCGAGCCCGGCAAGCCGCAGGCTCTTGTCGTCACCCCGACGCGCGAGCTCGCGGTGCAGGTGGCCAACGACTTCGCCACCGCCTCGACGGTGCGCCGGGTCCGGGTCACCACGCTCTACGGTGGCCGCGCCTACGAACCGCAGGTCAACGCGCTGAAGAAGGGCGTCGACGTCGTCGTCGGCACGCCCGGGCGGCTGCTCGACCTTGCCGGCCAGGGTCACCTCGACCTCGGCCACGTCAAGGTCCTGGTGCTCGACGAGGCCGACGAGATGCTCGACCTCGGGTTCCTGCCCGACGTCGAGAAGCTGATCTCGCTCACGCCGGAGCTGCGTCAGACGATGCTGTTCTCGGCCACCATGCCGGCCGCCATCGTCGGCCTGGCCCGGCGGTACATGCGGCACCCGGTCAACATCCGCGCGGAGTCGCCGGACGAGACGCAGACGGTGCCGACCACGGCGCAGTTCGTCTACCGGGCACACAACCTGGACAAGGACGAGTTGATCGCCCGGCTGCTCCAGGCCGAGGGCCGCGGGCTGACCATGATCTTCAGCCAGACCAAGCGGGCCGCACAGCGCCTCGCCGACGAGCTGCGTGACCGCGGGTTCGCCGCGGCCGCGGTCCACGGCGACCTCGGGCAGGGCGCCCGCGAGCAAGCGCTGCGGGCCTTCCGCGGCGGCAAGGTCGACGTGCTGGTGGCCACCGACGTCGCGGCCCGCGGCATCGACGTCGAGGGCGTCACCCACGTCGTCAACCTCAGCTGTCCCGAGGACGAGAAGACCTACCTGCACCGCATCGGCCGCACCGGCCGGGCCGGCGCCTCTGGCGTCGCCATCACTCTGGTCGACTGGGACGATCTCACCCGCTGGAAGCTGATCAACGAGGCGCTCGACCTTCCCTACGCGGACCCGGCCGAGACCTACTCCAGCAGCGAGCACTTCTTCCACGACCTCGGCATCCCGCCGGGCACCAAGGGCACGCTCCCCCGCTCCGAGCGGACCCGTGCCGGCTTGGAGGCCGAGCAGCTGGAGGACCTCGGCGAGACCGGCCGCACGCGGGGCCGTCCGTCCCGGCCGTCGCGGGGCGGTCGCCGGCGCACCCGGCGCGGCGAGGCGGTTGGCGCGTCCGGCGCCCAGCCGCGGGCCGAACATGGTGACGGGGAGGCACGGCCGCGGCGGCAGCGGTCTCGGCGCCGCACCCGAGGCGGCAATCCAGTCGACACCGACTGACTCCATCCAGTCATGATCATCGGCGGTCGACCCCCGCAGGGTTGGGGTCGACCGCCGATGAGCGTGGCGGAGGGTGCGTCCTCCCGGTGACCCCGGCGAAGGGGTGGTGTACCTCGGGGTGGAGGGTGCCGAGGGCCACCGGGAGGAAGCCCGGACCGGCGAAGCAGGCGCCCCCCACTCGCCGGAGCCGGGCTCGGGACTACGGACGTAAGCACCAGCCCGCCGTCATCCCGGCCTGCCGCGCCCGAAAACCGGGCCGCAGGCTGCGTTCCACGTTACGTACCGGCCCGCTGGATCGGCATCCGTAGGTACTACGTAAATTCTTCGCCCGGAATGTCGGCGATCATGGTCATCTGCCTCTACCGTTTCCGTGCATGCACGCCAGTCACATGCCCGGCCCGTGGCCGGTCGTCGGACGCGCGGAGGAGTACGCGTCCGCGTTCGACGTCCTGACCACCTCCGATTCCCGAGCATCGCACGGCGTGCTGCTCGTCGGTGAGAGCGGGGTCGGCAAGTCCACGCTGGCCACGGAGCTGGAGCGGGCCGTATCCGCCACCGCGCACGTCGTCACGGTGACGTCGCCGAGCCGCGCGCAGCCGGTCATGCTCGCCGCTCTCGCGCCGCTGCTGGCCGACGTGCCCGCGCAGGACGGCGCCAGCCCCATCACGGTCTTCCGGGCGGCCGCCGAGCGGCTGCGCCGCGACGCCGAGGGCCGGCCGGTCGTGCTGCGGGTCGAGGACGGCCACCTTCTCGACGGCGCAAGCAGCGGGGTGCTGCGGATGCTTGCCACCGCGCGGCAGGCCCGGCTGCTGGTCACCAGCCGGCCCGGCCCTGGCATCCCGGACGATCTGGTCGCGCTCTGGAAGGACGGCTTCCTTCGCTGGATCGACGTCGAGCCACTGGACCGGGCGACGACGAGCGAGCTGCTGCGGACCGCGCTGGGCGGCATCGTCGGCCGCGACACCGAACGGCGGATGTGGGAGGCCAGCCGCGGTAACCCGCTCTACCTGCGCGAGCTGGTCCGCTCCGCCATCAGCCGCGGCGAGCTGCGTCAGGACCACGGCGTGTGGACGTGGTCCGGGCCGGTGGCGCCGGGCCGGCTGATCGGGCTGGTGACGTCCGAGCTGAGCCGCCGGCCCGAGGGCGAGCGCGAGGTCCTCGAGATCGTGTCGCTCGCGGAGTCCCTGCCGCTACCGCTGCTGTTCGAGCTGGCCGACACCGCCGCCGTCGACGCCCTGGTCGAGGCCGGCATGCTGGTCGTGGACCCGTCCGCCGGACCGCCCACCGTGCAGCTGTCCCACCCGGTGTACGGCGAGGCCATCCGCAGCCTCGTCCCACCCGGGCGCCGCCGCGTGCTGCGCGAACGGGTCGTGCGGCATCTGCCGGCGCCCCGCGACGCCTCGCTGCCGGATCTGATGCGCTGGGTGTCGTGGGCCCTGGAGGCCGGCTCGGTGCCCGAGGCCGAGCTTCTGGTCGCCGCGGCCGCGCTCGCCAACGAGCTGCAGCAGCCCACCGACGCGCGCCGCTTCGCCGACCTGGCGCTACTGGCCGACCCCGACCTCGACGTCGTCGCCGGGGCGCTGGCGCAGCGGGCCCGAGCACACCGCGTGCTCGGCTCCATCGACCGCGCCCAGGCCGACCTCAACCAGCTGCACGCATTGCCACGCGGCACGGTCGGCACCGAGCTGGTCGTGCACGCCGCCGTCACCGGTGCCGACGTGATGTTCCACGGGCGCGCTGACGCCGATGCCGCCGTCCGGCTGCTCGAGGGCGTGGTGCCCCGTGTCCTGCACGACCCCCATGCCGCGGCGGTGCTGCGCGGACACCGGCTGACGCTCCTCATGAACGCGGGCCACAGCGGCACGGCGCTGGGCGAGGCGGTCGCGTTCCTCGCCGACGCCTCGCTGCCGCTGCTGGCGCGCATCCAGCTCGTCGCACCGGTGCAGCTGGCGCTGGCGCGCTCCGGCCAGATCAGCGAGTCACTGCGGCTCGGCGACCGGTACATGGCGGCCGCGCGAGAGTCGCTCTCCGAGGCGACCGCCTACCTCATGTCGCTGCGCGCGGCCTGCGTCGTCATCCGGCTGTTCGCCGGCGACGTCGACGGCGCGGAGCGCATGCAGGCCGACGAGTCCGACCTCGACATCGGGCACGTACCGCAGCACCGCAACATCCCGGGGCTGGTCGACGGGCAGATCGCGATGGCGCGCGGCCGCTGGGGCGAGGCGCTGGGGCACCTGCGGGCGGCCATCGCGTCGCTGCGGGAGCGCGACCCGCGGGGCATGCTGCCGGCCACGCTCGCACTGGCCGCCGAGGCGTCGGTCTGGGTGGGCGACACCGACGAGGCGGCCCGGCTACGCGAGGAGTCCCTGCGCGAGCCCGTGCACCAGGACGCCACCATCCACGGCCGACGGCGCCGAACCCTGCTGTGGGTGGGGCTGGCCCGCCGCGAGGCCGATGCCGTCGTGCACGCCATCGAGGCCGCCGACGCCGCGGCCGCCGCCGACCTGGCACCGGCCGAGCTTGATTCCCTGTACATCGCGCTGCTGGGAATCGCCGACGGCCTGCCGACGGTGGGCGCGCTGACCCCGAGTGACGTCGCCGAGCGGATGGCCGTGGCGGCCAAACGCTGCGACGGCATGTGGCGCGCGGAGGCCATGGTCAGCTACGCGCGCGCCCTGGCCGCCGGTGACACCGAGATGATGACGGCGACCGAGGCGACGCTGGCCGGTTACGGCGTCTGGACCAACCCGCCGCGGCAGCAGGCGGTCGCGCTGACCAGGCGGGAGCAGGAGATCGCGCCGCTGGCCGCCGCCGGCATCTCCTCGCGCGACATCGGGCGCCGGCTCAGCATCTCCACCCGGACCGTCGAGAGCCACCTCGCGCGCATCTACGCCAAGCTCGGCATCACCAGCCGCGCCGAGCTCCCCGCAGCCCTCAGCGGCCGCTGACCGCCCTGCCGCCGCCGCGGATCGGGTACTCGGGAAAGAATCAGGTGCGGACGACGACAACGGGGGTGCCGACCGGCGCGTGCTCCCACAGGGCGACGGCGTCCTCGAGGTCCTGGCGGATGCAGCCGTCGGACAGCGGCGTTCCGAGCTGCGACAGCGTCTGCACCTCGGCACCGGAGGCGGTGTCGACCGGGATGTCGTGGAAGCCGATGTTGGAGTTCTCGCCGCGGTAGAAGCGGACCATGTACTCCATGGTCTCGGTGCCGTGCCAGCTGACGGTGTCGCGCGAGGTGGAGAAAACCTCGAACGTGCCGGTGGGCAGCTGGTCGTAGCGGCTGCCGGAGACCGGGTAGGTGCGCACGACCGCGTCGGATTCGTCGACCAGCCAGACCTGCTGGGTGGTGATGTCGAAGACCACGCGGTGGCCGCTGCCGCTGCCGGCGGGAAGCGGCGCGGCGGCTTGAGGCTTGGCGTTCGGGTCGGGGGTCTCGACGGGCGGTGCCGGACGGGTGACCACCTTCACGACGGCGGGTCCGACGGTCTTGGCCGGCAGAGTGTCGCGTTCGCCGCGGGAGACGTCGCCGCCGACCCGGTCGGAGAGCGGCAGCGCGCCGGGCTCGACCGGTGCCTCCGGCGCGATGGCGGTGCCGGCGAACCCGAACAGGCCGGCGGCGACCACCGTCGACGCGCCGAACACGGTCGCCCGGACCCCACGCAGACGACGGGTGCGCCGGGCAGCGTGGCGCTGACCCGACCGGGATGAGACGCCGTAGCGTCCGGCCATCCGCGCTCCTTCACGTCGGTGCGAACTCGTCCTCAACCCTAGCCGCCCCGGGCCCGGCCTGGGGCGGTGTTCCGGAGTGATCATGTACCGGAGCGTCCGGCCGTAAACGTGTCAGACACGACACATCACCCCAAGCTCGCCGCGAACCGGTCTCACGCCGACTCCAGCCCCGCCCACGACGCCCGCGCCGGCACCGCCGCCCTGCCCTCGGGACAGTGCTGCACGAAGTCGCACCAGCCGCACAGCGACGACGGCCGCGGCGGGAAGAGGTCGTCTCCGGCCTGACCGGCCTTGAACGCGGCGTCGGCGCGCGCGCACTCCGCGGCGATGCCGTCGGCGCGGTCCAGGTGCCGCCGCAGCGTGCGCTCGTCGTGCTCCCATGCGATGACGGTCCCGCTGGGCAGGTGGTGCAGCTCGACCCGCCGGCACGGCGTGCGCAGCGTCCGCGCGGCCGCCGCGGCGTAGACGGCCAGCGCCAGCGACGATCGGGCGTCGTCGGTGGTGAGCACGTGCCGCCCGGTCTTGTAGTCGACGATGACGAGGTCGTCCCCGCGCTGGTCGACGCGGTCGATGCGGCCGGTGAGCGAGGTCCCGCCGTGGATGAGCCCGACCGTGCGCTCGACGCCGCGCGGTTCGTCGTCGGGATCGAGGCCGGCGACGTAGCCGACCACCATCTCCCGGGCCCGCTGCCGCCACAGCGCGGCTTGGTCGGCGTCGCGGAAGCCTTCGGACAGCCAGTACTCGTCGACGAGCGAACCGGCCCGCTCCGGCGTCCGGGCCGGCCGGGGCAGCCGCCACCAGCCGGCCAGTGCGTTGTGCACCACCGCGCCGAGGGTGTTGTGCGCCCACGGCGGTCCCTTCGGCGGGGGCGGCCGGTCGAGGTAGGTGAAGCGGTAGCGGCGCGGGCAGTCGAGCCAGGTGTTCAACCTGGTCGGCGTGGCGCCGTACAGCCGCCGGGGCATGCCGTCGAGGATGGGCTGGCTCACCCGCCCATTCTCCCCCCTCCCCATGATCATCAACGATTTCGAGGGCTATGACACCCGGGATCGTTGATGATCATGGGACGGTCAGCCCTTGGCCAGCGAGCGCAGTTGCTCCCACTCCGCCGGCGCCGTGGTGTTCACGCCCAGCTCGTGGTCGGCCTTGCCGGTGCCGTGGTAGTCGCTGGAGCCGGTGACGACCAGGCCCACCTCGCCGGCGATGCGCCGCAGCGCCCGGCGGGCGGCCGGGTCGTGGTCCTGGTGGTCGACCTCGATCCCGTCCAGGCCGAGCTCGCCCAACCTCTCGATCGACGACGGGCCCAGCGCACGGCGGGCGCCCGCACGGCCCCACGGGTGCGCCAGCACACAGACCCCGCCGGCGGCGTGCACGAGGTCGATGGCCTCGTCGACCGGCGGCGCGTACTTGGACGCGTAGCCCGGCCGGCCGGCCGAGAGCCACCAGGCGAACGCCTCCTCGCGGTCGCGGACGTACCCCTTCGCGATCATCGCGTCGGCGACGTGCGGGCGGCCGACGGTCGCGGCGTCCGGCGACCCGGCCAGGATGTCGGCGACGTCGAGCGGCAACCCGGCCGTGGTGAGTGCGGCGGCAATCCGGGCCAGCCGGGTCCGGCGGTCGCCTCGGACCCGGGCCAGCTCGTCGGCGAGCGCCCGATTCGCCGGGTCGACGAAGTAGCCGAGAAGGTGCACGCCGTGACCGCGCAGCTCGGTGGAGATCTCCACGCCGGGGACGACCTCGACGCCGGAGTCCTCACCCGCCGAGATGGCGGCCGCCCAGCCGTCGAAGGTGTCGTGGTCGGTCAGCGCGACGACGTCGAGCCCGGCGGCCTTCGCGAGGCAGATCAGCTCGTCGGGCCGGTCGGTGCCGTCGGACACACTGCTGTGGGTGTGCAGATCGATGCGCAACCGGCGACCTCACAAATGGACTGGACCAAAGATGATCTCATTGATCGTAGCCCCGCGACAACCACGGCGGTGGCGTTCCGTACGGCAGCAGGTCCGCCTCGTGGCCAAGATCACGTAGATCGACCACCGCGAGGTCCTCCAGGAGCAGGACCCCGGCGCTCTGCGGGTACAGAATGACCCACAGCCAGCTCCCGCTCCAGTGGCCGACGTAGACCGCGCGGTCGGCCGGCCCTTCGACGAACCACAGCGGCACCGCGCGGCCGTGCACGTGCATCCTCGCGTGCGGCTCCCCCTCGACGGCCTTGCCCGGGTCGGCGCCCTCCAGGCCGGCCAGCCCTGCCCCTAGGCCGACACCCGGTTCCTCGGCAACCAGCAGGAAGTCGCCCGGCCCGCCCATCGGGTTCGGGCCGCTGATGCCCACACCCACCGCCCGCACGCCCGATGCGTCGTCGCCGGCGTGGATGACGGCGCCGACGACCCACCCGCGCGGCAGCGGCCACGGCAGCCACAGTGGAACGTCCGACGTCTCGCCGAGCTGGTGGACCAGCCGCGCGCTTGGCGCCACCAACGGGGCCAGCGGGTAGATCTCACCGTGCAGCGGGCAGATCCACCGGCTGGACCACGCACCGGGCGGCCTGGCGATGGTGCCGCACCGAGGACAGGTTCGTTCGCCTTTCACGACCCCGACGCTGTCGCGTCAGACCGGCGCGGTCAAGCCGCTCGCCCACCCCCGGCCCCAAATGATCACGTTCAGCACGAAATTGCGTGTCGCACCATGCTTGCAAGCCTCATGAGGATCGGGCATGCCTGGTGATGAGAAAGGGCGAGTGCGCGGGACGCGGCATCCTGGTGGTGCGTGCCGTTCCCGGCCGTCGCCCGGTGCCCGCCGGGGGCGCTCGTCAGGCGTTCCACCGCGCGACGGCGGGTGTCTCGCGCTCCCAGCCGAGGACGGACACCGTTGCCGTGTCCAGCCGCAGGTGGGCGCCGTCGTCGACGGGCAGACCGAGCCAGCGCACCGCCAGCACCCGCAGGATGTGCCCGTGCGCGAACGCCAACACCCGGGTGGCCGCGTCGGCGCGAACCCGGGCGACGACGCGGTCGGTCCGGGCGGCGACCTCGGCCGGCGACTCCCCGCCGGGTGCCCCGTCCATCCACAGCGACCAGTCGGCGTCGCGCTCGCGGATCGTCGGCGTGGTGATGCCCTCGTACTCGCCGTAGTCCCATTCGCGCAGGTCGTCGGTGATTTCAGGGTCGGGGAAACCAGCCAGCGCCGCCGTCGTGCGGGCTCGCCTCAGCGGACTGGCCAGGACGAGGTCGAACGTCGTCGTCGCGAGCCGCTCGCCAATGGCCCGCGCCGCCACCTCGCCCTCGGGCGTCAGCGGCAGGTCGGTGTTGCTGGTGTGCTTGCCGTCGCGGCTCCACTCGGTCTGCCCGTGCCGGACGAGCCACAGCTCCGGCCCGCTCATCGCTGCCCACGCGCGGCCGAGCGGTGAGCCTGTCGATTCCGCTGCCGGAACGTCGTCATGCTGGTAACGCTAGCGCTGGTGGCGTTGGAGCCGATGACACTTCGCCGAGGAGGAACCGTGACGGTCACGGAGTGGGCGTTGTTCCGCGACGGTCGCCGGCAGGACGGCGTCGGCTATCCGGAGGCCGTCGATGCCGCGCGGTCCGGCGACGGCTTCGTCTGGGTCGGCCTGAGCGAACCGGACCAGGAGCGATGGCGCAAGGCCGCGGCCGACTTCGGCCTGCACCCGCTGGTCGTCGAGGACGCGCTCGACCCGCGGCCGAGCCCCAAGCTCGCCCACTACGACGGCGTCGTCTCGATGGTGCTGCGGACGGTGCGCTACGTCCGGCACGAGGGCCCGGAGCGCAACGAGATGCTCGACACCGGTGCGCTGACCGCCGTGGCCGGAGCGCACTTCGTTCTCACCGTCGCCCGCGGCGACCCGGGCACGCTGGACCTCGCGCTGCGCCGGCTGGAGGAGCAGCCGAAGCTGCTGGCCCAGGGCCCGACGGCGCTGCTGTACACAGCCGCCGACGTCACCGTCGACGGCTATCTCGACGCGGCGGAGGAGTTCGAGGAGGACCTGACCGAGATCGAGGCCGCGGTCTTCGCCGACGTCCGCGACAACCAGGCCGAACGCATCTACCGGGCCAAACGGGAGCTGCTGACGCTGCGCCGGGCGGTCCTGCCGCTGAGCCACCCGGTACGCGAGCTGTCACAGCCGGCACCAGGAATCCTGCCGTCGAAGATCCAGGCCTACTTCCGCGAGGTCAGCGGCCACCTCGATCGGGTCCACACCCTGCTGGCCGGTCACGACGAGACCATCGCCTCGATGCTGCAGGCCAACCTGGCGCAGCTTTCCGTGTCGCAGAACAACGACATGCGCAAGATCACGTCGTGGGCGGCGATCATCGCGGTTCCGACCGCCATCGCCGGGATCTACGGCATGAACTTCCGGCACATGCCCGAGCTTCGCTGGGAGCTCGGCTATCCGGGCGTCATGCTGCTCATGGCCGCGATCTGCCTGGGGCTGTACTGGAACTTCAAGCGCCGCGGCTGGCTCTAGCCCGGTGACGTGGTCCCGGTCTGCAGCGACAGCTTGGCCAGCAGGTTACGTGCCTCTTCGGCGTGCTGGTGCTGGCAGTAGACCTCGTACCGGCCGGCGATGGTGACGCTTTGCGACGTGAAGTCACGCCGCCCGCCGGCGAGCGCGTAGCCGACGACGCCGAAGATCGCCATGAAGATGGCACCCCAGAGCACGCTGAGCAGGATGATCGCCAGCCACCCCTCGTCAGTGAACAGGCCGAGCAGCAATCCGACGAACAGACCCAGCCAGGCACCGGTCGCCAGGCCACCGAGCGCGGCCTTGCCCCACGTGAGCCGGCCGGTGACGCGCTCGACCTGGCGCAGCTCGCTGCCCACGATGGCGAGGTTCTCGACGGCGAACTTCTGGTCGGCGAGGAAGTCGACGGCCCGCTGCGCCGCGGGGTAGTCGTCGTACGTCCCGACCACGAGGCCGGTCGGGAGACCAGGAACAGGACTCACCATGGCACACCTCCTACCGGCCGACAGTACTCGCGCAGGCGATCATCGGACGGCTGATTCGGCGTGGACATCGCCAGGATTCTGCGCGCCCCGTGATCATTTCGAGGACGGGCAGCAGGCGACGGGCGGGCCGCGACGACGACGGGGCAGGGTGCGGCTACGCGGTGGCGGCGAGCAACCAGTCGGGTAGCCCCTCGGCGGCGGTGACGCCCAGCGCGAGCACGAGGGCACGGTGCGCCTTCGGCTCGAACGGCTCGATCAACAGCCGCATGCCCGCCTCGGCCGGTGTGCGGTCGGCCTTGTCCTGGTTGCACGCGACGCAGGCGGCAACGGTGTTCCGCCAGCTGCGGGCGGCACCGCCGCGGGAGGTCGGGACGATGTGGTCGATGGAGTTGGCCCGTCCGGCGCAGTAGGCGCAGCGGCGGCCGTCGCGCTCGAGGACCCCGCTGCGCGACCACGGCACCTTGCGGCGATAGGGGACCCGGACGAACCGCAGCAGCCGCACCACCAACGGCGTCGGCAGCTCACGGGTGGCCGAGCGGATGAGCTTGCCGGCGTCGGCGTGCTCGACGACGGCCTTCTCGGTGAGGATCAGGATGACAGCGCGGCGAACGGAGACAACGGCCAGCGGTTCATAGGAGGCGTTCAGAACGAGGGTGTTCACGCGCCACGCCTCCTTCCCGAGCCCAGGCCAGGGCTCGACGCTCTGACTCTAGTGTGGCCCATCCGCTCCGCAGGGAACACACAGGCAAAATCTGGACCAATCGCGTGTCGGCTCCGCAGCCGCGGAGCCGTATCTACAGTGCATCGGGCTGCGCGCGTTCACAATGGCTTTTCCCGCTGGTCCAGGTCTACATCGGGCACCGTCTCGCCGGAGACGACCCGCCACACGTCGGCGACCCGCTCTTGGAGGAGTTCGACGACGTCGCGCAGCGGCAGCCCGGTGTACTCGTCGGGCAGCACCGGCCGTCCGACCCGCAGCCGGATCGTGGGCCGGCGCACGATGGACGTCAGCGCGCCGCCGAGGCTGCGCGCCACCGACCCCGACCCGATGCGGCGCGCGTCGTGGTGCGCGACCGGCACCACCGGGGCCTTCGCATCGGCGGCCAGCCGGCCCACGCCGAAGCGGAACCGGCGCGGCGACCCGTCCAGTGTCGCCGACACGTCGCCCTCCGGGTAGATGCCGACCACCTCGCCGCGGCCGAGCGCGTCGTGGGCGGCCTTGAGCGCGGCCGCGCCGGCCTGCCGGCCGCCGACCTCGATCATGCCTGCCTGCCGGGCCAGCGGCCCGATGAAGGGGTTGCCGAACACCAGCGACGAGGCCATGAACCGCACGTGACCGTGGTCGACGCCGCAGCCGTCGCGGTGGCAGGGGATGCTGGGGCGCAGACCGGCGTGGTAGAGCGTGGAGAGCACCGGAGGTACGTCGGCGATGGTGGTGTGGTTGACGGCGACGATGGCCGGCCCACGCAGCGGCAGGTGGCCGAGCCCCTCAACCTCGACCCGGCCGAACAGCCTGGTCAGACCGGTGGCGACGGCGCCGACGAGTTCCACGGATGCAGACTAGCTCACCGCGCCGACAGGGCGCGGACGGCGGTGCTGGCGCGAGTCACGAGGCCGGGATCTTCGTGAGGTCGACGACGGCGTCCTCGGCCGGCGGGGTGATCGCGACCTCGGTGCCGTAGCCGCTGAACGTGATGACGCCGGCACCGACCGAGGCGCCCTTCTCCTCCAGCCGCAGCGGCAGCGGCTCGCCGGTGGCCGCGACCCAGAGCGTCCCACCGGTCTCGGGGAACAGCAGGCCGACCGCCGGCTGACCGTCGACCTCGGTGACCTCGGTCATGTTCGTCGGGGCCTCGGCGCCCAGCACAGCGCTGGCGAACGCGGAGCCGTCGGCGAAGATGGCGAACCCGGACGCGGCCTCCGCCGAGATCAGCAGCCACTTGCCGGCGATGGTGGTGTCGACGTCGGCGCCCACCTGCGCGGCCAGACTGGCGGTGTCGCCGGTGACGTAGATCCCGGCGGTGGTGGCGACCAGCTGGACGGTGGTCTCCGTGCCCACCGTGCCGGTCGAGCCGACGCCGTCGTGGAACGCGATGTCGATGGCGTTGCCCGCGACCGTGGTGCCGGTGACGCGGTACGTCCCGGCACCACGCATCGCCGTGATGGCTCGCTCGAGGACCTCCGGCGGCGCCAGCTCGTTGATGCCGTTGGCCGCGTCGCTCCGCTCGTCCATGCTGATCTGCGCGAGCGGCGCGACGGCCTGGTGTTCCGGGCCGGATGTACAAGCTGTCAAGGCCACGGTCAGCGCCACCGTGGTAGCGGCTGCAGCCAGTCGGCGAACGACCAGTTGCATCAGCGGCGGACCTCTCCTACCCAAGGATCAGGCGGTGTGCACTGAGGCGGCTCCGGGCGGAGCGCCTCATGGAGCATACCCACCGTTCGTCCCGGTCGTCACCGAAACGTTACCTGGCTCTCGCCCGCCGGCCACCTCCGGAGCGTCATCGTCGCTGATCAACACGGGTGGGACGAAAGGGGTGTAATCTCGTTCACGAGATAACTTCATACCCACGACAGGGGAGCGCTGCAGCGCTGAGAGTGCGGGACCAACCCGCAGACCCTCGAACCTGATCCGGGTAATGCCGGCGCAGGAAGTCGACACCTCGACAGCGGCAGCGCGTCTTGGCGGGCCTCGATGGCCCCGCGAAGGCGCGCTGACCCATGTCCGCACCGGTTCCCTGTCGTACGTCCCCCAGTGCGAGAGGAGCCTTCCGATGGCCCAGTCCCGGAGCCAGGACCAGACCGACCATCTCGGCCGGCAGCGGTGGCGCACGGTCGACATCGTCGTCGCGTCGGTGCTCGGTGTGACATTCGGGCTGTTGTTCGCGGTCTGGAACAACCTCATCTACACCACCGTCAGCGGACCGTTGGATGGAACGCCGACCGGTCCGCTGGTGGCCGGCGTCTGGCTGCTGCCGGCGGTGGTCGGCGGCCTGGTGATCCGCAAGGCCGGTGCGGCGCTGTACACCGAGGTCGTGGCGGCGACGCTGTCCATCTTCTTCGGCTCGGTGTGGGGCCTGTCGGTGTTCATGTCCGGTGTCTGGCAGGGCCTGGGCGCGGAACTGGTGTTCGCGCTGCTGCTCTACCGCCGCTGGGGCCTTGGGGCCGCGGTGCTCGCCGGTGGCGGCGCCGGCGTGGCGATGGGCGTCTACGAGATCATCGTGTCCGTCCCGCAGTACTCGGCCGACTGGAAGCTGGTCTACGTGCTGTGCGCGATCGCCACCGGGCTGGTCGTCGCCGGCGTCCTGGGGCACCTGCTGGTGCGGGCACTGGCCCGCACCGGCGTCCTGGCGTCGTTCGCCTCCGGCCGCACGCAGAGCGAGATCTGATGCCGGCTGCCGCGATCAGCCTGCGTGGCTGGGGCTGGCGCTACGCGGGCCGGAAGGCGTGGGCCTGCCGCGGGGTCGACCTGGAGATCGCCGCCGGCGAGCGGGTGCTCCTGGTCGGCCCATCCGGGGCCGGCAAGTCGACGGTGCTGCGCGCCGTCGCCGGGCTCCTGGACCCGCAGACCGCCGCCGAGCAGGAGGGCAAGGTTCTGGTCGACGGGCGGCCCGCGGCAACCACGCGCGACCGCGTCGGCGTGCTGTTCCAGGATCCCGAGGCGTCGCTGGTGATGTCGCGCTCCGGCGACGACGTCGCGTTCGGCCTGGAGAACGCCGGCGTCCCCGCCGACCAGATCTGGCCGCGGGTCGACGCCGCCCTGCGCGAGGTCGGCTTCGGGTACGGACGCGACCGCCCCACGACGGCGCTCTCCGGCGGCGAGCAGCAGCGGCTGGCCCTGGCCGGTGCGCTGGCACGCCGTCCGTCGATGCTGGTACTGGACGAGCCGACGGCGAACCTCGACCCGCCGGGCGCCGCGGCGGTGCTGGGCGCGGTGACCGCGACGGTGGCGCCCACCACCGGCGGTGCCCGAACGGACACCACGCTGCTGATCGTCGAGCACCGGGTCGACGACGTCGTCGGGCTGGTTGACCGCGTCGTCGTGCTCGAACCCGGCGGCGGGGTCGTCGACGACGGCACCCCGGCCGAGGTCTTCGGCCGGCGCGGCGCCGCGCTGGCCGCCGCTGGCGTGTGGGTGCCCGCTCCATGGGGCCCGCCGCCACCGCCGTACGTCCCCGGGCCCGGCGGCGAACCACTTCTCGCCGCCCGCGACCTCGCCCTGACCTACCCGCGCACCGACCGCCCCGCCCTCGACGGTGTCCACCTCACCGTCCGCCGCGGCGAGGCCACCGCCGTCACCGGCCCGAACGGCAGCGGCAAGTCCACCCTGGCGATGCTGCTGGCTGGTCTGCTTCCGCCCGACGCCGGCACCGTCGAGCTCAACGACTCCCCCGGCCGGCCGTTGCACAGGTGGCGCTCCCGCGCGCTGTGCCGGCGCGTCGGTACCGTCTTCCAGGACCCTGAGCACCAGTTCGTCGCCCGGACCGTGCGCGACGAACTCCTGGTCGGGCCGCGCCGGGTCGGCCTCGACGCCGTCGTGGCCAGAGAGCGCTGCGACGAGCTGCTGGCCCGGCTCCGGCTGGACCGACTGGCCGGCGCCAACCCGTTCGCACTGTCCGGCGGCGAGAAGCGCCGCCTCTCGGTGGCGGCGGTGCTGGCGACGTCACCGGACCTGCTGGTCATGGACGAGCCGACGTTCGGCCAGGACGCGCAGACCTGGGCCGAGCTGCTCGACCTGTGCGTCCAGCTGCGCACGGACGGGACGGCCATCGTCGCGGTCACGCACGACCAGGCGTTCGCGACCGCGCTGGCCGATCACCGGGTCCAGGTCGCGGCCGGCCGGCTCACGACGGAGGTGGCCGCGTGACCCTGCTGCAGACCCACATCTCCGCCGACCCCGCCGCGCCGCTGGCCAGGCGCAACCCCGTCGCCAAGATCGGTGCCGCCCTGCTGCCGTTGCTGGCGCTGCTGGTCAGCGTGGACCCCGTGACGTCGACGCTGCTGCTGGCGGCGGCGCTGGCCAGCGTCCCAGCATGGGGGCTGCGGTGGCGCGGGCTGGTGCGCCGGCTGTGGCCGCTGGGGCTGGCCGTCGCGATGGTCGCGCTGGGCAACGCGGTCTTCACCGACCGCAAGGGCGGCGAGACACTGCTGGACCTCGGACCGCTGCTGGTGACCACGGAGAGCCTGGCGGCGGGGGCCGTCGCCGGGCTGCGCGTGGCGGCGATCGCGCTGCCGGGCGTGCTAGCGGTGCTCACCATCGATCCGGTCGACCTCGCCGACGCCCTCGTCCAGCAGCTTCGGGTGCCGCCGCGGTTCGCCTACGGGTCGCTGGCCGCGTTCCGCCTGGCGCCACTCACCGCAGCTGAGTGGGAGGTGCTGGGCCGGTCCCGCCGGGCACGAGGGCTGGGCGGCGACCGCAACCCATTCGCCGCCGCGTCCGTCCTGGCCGGGCGGTTGTTCGCGCTGCTCGTCGGCGCGGTACGGCGCGGCACCCAGCTGGCGGCGGCGATGGACGCCCGCGGCTTCGACTCCACTGCCCAGCGGACCTCCGCCCGGCGGCAGGCGTTCGCCCGGGCCGACGCCGCACTGGTCGCCGGTTCGGTCGCGCTGACGGCCGCAGCCGTCACCCTCGCCGTCGTCACCGGCGCCTGGAACCCCGTCCTCGGCTGATCTCAGTCCTGTCGGCACCGGCTCCCATCTGGCGTCTGTGCGGGCGGAGTGGCAGACGAACTCGGCGTGGTCCGCCTACCCCGCGCCCCGGCCTCCAAAATGATCACGTTCAGCACGAAATCCCGTGTCGCACAAGGCGTGCAAGCCTGGTGATGCACAGGCAATCCTGCTGAACGTGATCATCCCGGGCGGGCGAGGGTGGTTGCGGCGGGTTGGATCAGCGGTCACGCGACGAGGGGGTCAGGGCTCGATTCGGCGAAGGAGGGAGGCGAGGGTGGCCAGCTCCTCCTCGTCGAACCGGCCGACGACGTACTCGTGGATGCCGCGCAGGTGGGTGCCGCTGGCCTCGCGCAGCCGCTCGTAGCCGACATCGGTCAGGACGGCGTAGAAGCCGCGACCGTCGCGCTCGGCCGGGGAGCGGGCGACCAGGCCCTCGTCCACCATCCGGTCGACCAGCCGGGTGAGGCCGCTGGGCGAGAGCATGACGCGCTCGGCCAGCTCGCTCATTCGTAGCCGGCGGTGGTCGGCCTCCAGCAGCCGGACCAGCACGTCGTACCAGGCCAGCGGCATGTTGTGTCGGTCGAGCAGGTCAGCCTCGAGGCGCCGCAGCACCCGCGCCTGCACCTTGATGAACTGGCGCCACACCTCGAACTGTTCCGGCGTGACCCACTGGTCGGTGTCCTTGCTGGCCGTCATGGTGTCCAGATAGTAAGCGCCGACCAGCCGCATATCGCGCAGAAGCGCGCAGATGCGTCCGAGCACAGGACGCCACGCCCGGTGCCGATCGCCGCGGACGTAGCATCGACGTATGAGCGCGCTCCTAACCGCCGAGGACGTCACCACGGCCCTCGCCGACGTCAAAGACCCGGAGATCAGGCGGCCCATCACCGAGTTGAACATGGTCAAGTCGGTGGATGTGGCGGCGGACGGCCGGGTCACCGTCGAGGTGTATCTCACCGTCGCCGGCTGTCCGTTGCGCGACACCATCACCCGCGACGTCTCGGCGGCGGTCATGGCGCTGGACGGCTCCACATCGGTGGACGTCGTGCTGGATGTGATGTCGGCCGAGCAGCGCGCGGACCTGTCCCGGCAGTTGCGCGGTGGCGCACCGGAGCGCGAGATCCCGTTCGTCAAGCCCGGCTCGCTCACTCGGGTCTACGCCGTCGCGTCCGGCAAGGGTGGTGTGGGCAAGTCGTCGGTGACGGCGAACCTCGCGGCCGCGATGGCCGCCGACGGCGTGTCGGTCGGCCTGGTCGACGCCGACATCTACGGGCACTCGATCCCACGGATGTTCGGCATCGAGGGCTCACAGCCGACCGTCGTCGAGAAGATGATCATGCCGGTGCCGGCGCACGGGGTGAAGGTCATCTCCACCGAGATGTTCAAGCCCGACCGCGACACCCCCGTCGCCTGGCGCGGGCCCATGCTCCACCGGGCGCTGCAGCAGTTTCTCACCGACGTGTACTGGGGCGATCTCGACGTCCTGCTGCTCGACCTGCCGCCCGGCACCGGCGACGTCGCCATCTCGCTGGCACAGCTGCTGCCCAACGCCGAGATCCTCGTCGTGACGACACCGCAGCTCGCGGCCGCGGAGGTCGCCGAGCGGGCCGGGTCGATAGCCATCCAGACCCACCAGCAGGTCGCGGGCGTCATCGAGAACATGTCTTACCTGCCGTGCCCGCACTGCGGCGACGAGCACCGCCTCGAGGTGTTCGGCAGCGGTGGCGGGCAACGTGTCGCCGACGGGTTGTCGCGCCGGCTGGGCACCGCGGTCCCGCTGCTGGGCGAGATCGCACTGGACACCCGGCTGCGCGAGGGCGGCGACGCCGGGCAGCCCTTGGTGCTCACCGAGGCCGACGCTCCGGGCGCGCAGGCGATGCGCGACATCGCCCGCCGGCTGTCGCACCGGCAGCGCGGCCTGGCCGGCATGTCGCTGAGCCTGTCCCCTGCCGGCTGACCGGCGCATGCGCGCCGGCCCGGCCCTGCTGCTCGCCGCGGCCCTGACGACGACGTGCGGCGGCACGTCCGCGCACCATCATCACAGTGGCGAGGCGACGCCCCAAGGCGCTGCGCCGGGCACCCCAGTCACGGCAAAGCTGTCGACACCGCCCGGCACGCTGCTGCTCGGTTCCCCGTTCGCGTATGCCGACGCGCCGGACGGGCCCGTCGCCGGTGTCGAGGCCCTGCTGCTGGTGACCGGCGACCCCGTCGAGGCCTTCGCCGACCTCGTCGAGCAGGTGACGGCGGCCGGGCTGGAGGCGCTCACGTACCACCCCGACGAGCAGACCGACCCCGCGTTCTGCCAGGTAGCCGACGTTTCCTACCCCGACGCCGTGGGCGAACGCCGGCCGCTGGGGTCACCGGACGTGCCCGACGACGAGCTGTCGCTGGAGTGCGCGGCACACGCGTTCGGGCCCGGCGGGTACCGGTTGGACGTCCAGCTCATCGTAAGCGAGCGGGCCGAACCGTACCTGTCGTTCATCCGGCTGACCGAGGTCCACGACACCCCGTCGTCGCCGCTGCCCGATCTGGAGGCGCCGGCGCCGCCACCGGCGGGTGAGTCGCCGGTCATCCCGCCGCCGTTCCCAGCACTACCCGCTGCGGGCGACGCGCTCGGCGAGCCGTTCGTCCCCGGTGGCGAGGACTACCGCCTCCTCGACGGGTTCGAGCTGCTCGCGCCGCCGGTCATGCCGACCTGCGCGACCGGCGGCTTCGTCGCCGTCGTGCGCGTCACCGACGATGCCGGCCTGGACGACGCCGTCGACGCTTACGTGGACCACCTGGCCGAGACGGCGTTCGCGAAGGCATCGCCCCCGGACAGCGACGTCACGACCGAGCAGGACGGCGTGGCGACGCGGCGAGTGGTGCTCAGCGGTGCCGGCGCCGGGACGGCCACCGTCACCGGAGTCGCTCGCGACGGCAGCACGTACCTGCTCCTGGACCGCTGCAACGACTGACCGGCGGGAACCCGGAGCCGGGGTGCGCCGTCCAGGCCGCGCAGCCGGGCCACCAGCTCCTCCAGGCTGAACGGCTTGGTCACGTAGTCGTCGCCGCCGGGGGTGAGACCGGCCACCCGGTCCTCCACGGCGTCGCGGGCGGTCAGGAACAGCACCGGCACGTCGGGTTGGTGGGTCCGGATGCGGCGCATGACGTCGATGCCGTCGACGTCGGGCTGCATGATGTCGAGCACGACGGCGTCAGGTGCGAGCTCGATCGTGGCGCGGATCGCGTCCCCGCCGGACAGCGCCGTCGACGTCACCCACCCCTCGTAGCGCAGCGCGGAGGTCAGCAGCTCGGCCAGGTTCGGCTCGTCGTCGACCACCAGGACCCGCGGCGGCGAGCCGTCCGCCCGGGTCAGCGTCGCCGGTTCTGTCATGTTTCAGGTGTAAGGGCGCAAGTTGTGGGCACGTTATGAGCGGCCTGTGAACCAGCGGCCGTAGGACCCGCGGCCAGTTGGCCGCGCGGCGGGCAGGGCGTCGCCACCCCCGGGGGAGGTGGCGACGTCCTGTTATCGCCGGTCAGCTGGCGGTTCCGGCCTCCGACCGGACTCGGACTCGTCGTCCGAGCCGTGGTCGCCCAGCAGCAAGCCACCGGTCACGGCCGCGGGTGACGATCGGCGTTCTCCAGCGCTGCAGCCGCTGGCGGGTGGGTGTGGTGGTCGTGTCGGACATCGGTCCTCCAGGTGAGGGCGGTGGACACGCCCCGATCGGTGCGATGTCCCGCGGCTCGCCGCCGAAGTTGAGCGCCGGCCCGGCCCGCCCTGTGCGCCCGCTGTGCATCGTGCGCTCCCGCCCGTTGACCATGGGCGGATCGGGGTCCCGGGGCTGGCGGAACCCCGATCCGGCCACGATCAACGGGTGCGTCACACCGACGACGCGGTCACACCCACGAAGTGCTCAACCGATGACGCCGTCTACTGAGACGTCCACCAGCGCGTCGCCGATCCGCAGATTTCGCAACCGGGCGCCGGGGTCGACCGCGGCCAGCTGGGACTCCACCCAGACCGTCCCGTCCACGTCCGGCCGGACACCGAAGAATCCCTCGACGACCAGCGCCGCCCACGCGCCCGCGGCCGAGCAAGACCAGTCGATCATGTACGGGATCTGCGGCGGCGCCTTCACCGCTCCGCCGTTGACCGGATCACCCGCCTCCTCGACGAGGTGTGCCTGCGCGGGCGGGCCCTGGTTGGCGGTGCGGGCCAGGCCGGGCAGCCAGTCCGCGGCGACGTCGGGCCGGCCCAGCTCGATGAGCGACCGGGCGGCGTCGGCGGGCCAGGCTGGGTAGGCCCCGTTCCACTGGTGGTCCGGGCGCAGGCTGAAGCTGGCGTCGTCGTCGTACGGCGACAGCGCCCGCATCCACGCCGGTGTGCGCAGCTCGCGGACGAAGAACTCGACCATCTCCGCGCGCTGCCGTTCGGGCAGGTCGGCGGCGATGGTCATGCCGACTGTGGTGAAGTCGTAGCAGTGCCGCACCGGGACCATCCGGCCGTCGGGCTGCCGGGCGTGCCAGAACCCCTCGCCCTCGACGTAGAGCTCACGCACGTGCGGTACCAGTGCGGCGGCCCGCTCACGCAGGTCCGCGGCCGCGCCGTCGTCGCCGCGCAGCGAGGCGATATCGGCAGCGGCCCGCATGCACCACACGTTGGCGGCGTTGAGGCTGGCCACCTCGTGGATGTAGGAACTGACGCATTCCATGAGGTTGTCGATCTCGCCGTAGTCGGCCAGCGCGTGCGACGTGCGGAACCGCTCCCAGGCGGTGGCCCAGTCGCTGACGTGGTCGGCGACCGGCCGCGCCGGGCCGTCGTGCGCGGCCAGCTTGACCTCGAGGAAGTCGGGCCGGCCGTTCCAGCGCACGTAGTCGCGGACCAGACGGGTCATGGCGTAGTCGTTGACGGAGTACCAGTAGCCGGCCGGCCCGCCGGTCTGCCACTCGGTGCCGAAGTGCCGGTGAATGTCCAGCGCGATCCAGTGCTCGATCTGCTTGCGCATCGGCTCCGGGTCCAGCAGCGCGTGGATCATCGAGCTGAGGCTGAAGTCCCAGATGAACGTGGTGGTCTGCCAGTTCCGGGGCATCAAGGTGTCGTAGACCCGGCCGAGAACGCTGGCCGGGTTGTCACGGCGGAACCAGATGACGCCCAGCACACCCCACCAGTAGAGCCGGCGCAGCGCGTCGTTCGACGTCTCCAGGGTCGGGACGTGCCCGCTGAACTCGTTGTTGCCGGGGGTGAACGCGGCCTCCAGCGTGGCGTTCCAGGAGTCGCGGGCCGCGGCGATCCCTCCGGGCACGTCCGCCACGGCGGCGTCGTAGGCCGCCAGCGCCTCCTCCTCGGCGACGGCGATGACGTGCGCGTAGCCGAGCCGGTAGGTGGCTCCGGCATCGATGGTCGCGTCGACCTCGACCGAGCGGCCGCGCACTCGAGCGTCGTCGGCGTCGACGCCCTGGACGCTCACCGCGGCCGACGACGATGCCCGGCCCAGCAGTGCCGCCCGGCCGGCCGCGAGCTCCAGCGTGTTCGGCTCCGACGGGGGGATCGACGCGCGCCACGGTGTCGTCCGCGTGACCGACGACGCGACCGACAGGCCCAGCCGGACCGTCCGCGGCGCGTCGGAGATGTTCGTGACCTCGATGTCGACGACGACACCGCTGAGGCCGGGCGGTGTCGCCGTCGTCGTCGTGATGGCCAGGTCGCCCAGCTGAGCGGAGCGGACCACGCGGTCCGGGCGCCACTGGACCGAGACCGGCGAGCCGAAGGACCGGAACAGCCGGCCGTCGACGAACAGCGCCGCGGTGACGGTGTCACCGTGGGAGACCGGCGCGAAGTTGACGCTGCGCACGGCCGTCACGTCGTGGTCGACCTGGACGGCGCCGAGGAAGTTGGTCAGCCCCGGCGGGTTGAACATGTCGTCGTAGCGCTGCGTGACGGTGTCGGCGGTGAAGTCGTCGACGGTCGGTGTCACCCGCATGGATCGATCAGAACCCTTCTCACGAGGCGAGGTCGACGGGACCGGCGGCGGCCGGGTCGGCCCAGCTGCCGTTGGGGAGCAGCGGGTACCAGCCGGGGCGGCCGGGGTCGCGATCGTACGGGTAGCTGCCCAACTCGCGGTACAGCTCGGCGTACTCGGCCAGCTTGTCCCGGTCTAGCGTGACGCCGAGCCCCGGCGCCGCCGGCACGTCGATGGCCCCGTCGCGGTAGGCCAGCGGCCCGCCGGTGACGACGTCGCCGGTCAGATGGTGGTAGTGGGCGTCGGCCGCGAACGACAGGTTGGGCACGACGGCGCCCAGGTGGAGCATCGTCGCCAGCTGGATGCCCAGCTCGCCAGACGAGTGCACCGCGACGCCGAGCTGGAACGTCTCGCACACCCCGGCGGCGCGAATGCACGGGCGAATGCCGCCCCAGAACGTCGTGTCGAGCAGGACGACGTCGACGGCGGGGTCGCGGACGTTCGCCGCCAGCTGCTCGAAGTTGACCACGACGGTGTTGGTGGCGATCGGGATCGTCGTACGCTCGCGGACCCGGCGCAGGCCGTTCATGCCGTACGTGGGATCCTCGAGGTAGTCGTTGTCGAGGTCCTCGATGGCCCTGGCGAACCGGATGCCGTCCTCGACGGAGAGCGCGCCGTTCGGGTCGTGGCGCAGCCGGTCGCCGGGGAACGCCTCGGCCAGCGCGCGGTAGCACTCGAGCTCGTACTCCGGCGGGAACACACCCCCCTTGAGCTTGTGGACGGTGAAACCTCGGCGGGCCTTGAGCTCGCGGGCCTGCTCGACCAGCTGCTCCGGGGTGCGGACCTCGCCGGTTCCGTCGGCCGCCGGGTAGCGGAAGAACAGGTAGCTGGCGAAGGGCACGCGGTCGCGCACCTTGCCGCCGAGCAGCTCGTGCACGGGCACGCCCAGGTGCTGACCCTGCAGGTCCAGGCAGGCGAACTCGATGGCCGCCAGCAGCTGGGTGCGGTTGTTGTAGAGGCTGGCGGTCGGGTTGGCCAGCATGAACCGCAGCGCCTCGGTGCGGGCGGGGTCGTGGCCGACGAGGTACTCGCGCAGGCCGCGCACGGCCTCCTCCGCGCTCTGCCCGCCGCCGCCCATCTCCCCCAGGCCGATCAGCCCGTTGTCGGCCTCGACCTCCACGACCGTCCGGACGAACCGCCCCCAGTGCGCGCCGTTGCTGTGCCGCAGCGGCGCCTCGAGCGGCACCGTGACGGTGGTCGCTCGTACGTCCACGATGTGCATCTGCTCAGTTACCCCCTGTCGATTCCGGCAGCGCTACCCCCAGCGCCGCCCGGACGCCACCGTCGACGACCAGTTCGGTGCCGGTGACGAAGCTCGCCTGCGGTCCGGCCAGGTACGCGATCGCGTCCGCCACCTCGCCGGGCCGGGCCACCCGGCCGAGCGGGTGCGTGCGGCCCCACTCCGCGACGACGTCGTCGGCCGGGCGGCCGTCGCTGAACAGCTCGGCGGCCCAGCGCAGCATCGGCGTGTCGACCGAGCCCGGGCAGACGGCGTTGACACGGACCCCGTCGCGCGCGTGGTCGACGGCCATCGACCGGACCAGCGCCAACAGTGCGCCTTTGGTGGCGGCGTAGGCGGCCACTCCGGACTGCGACGCGTAGGCCTGGATGGACGACACGACGACGACGCTGCCGCCGCCGTCGGCCCGCAGCAGTGGCATCAGGTGATGGCAGGTCGCGAAGACCCCGCGCAGGTTGACGCCGACGACCTCGTCGAACAGCTCCATGCTGGTCTCCTCGACGGTGCCGTACCGCTGGATGCCGGCAGCGCAGACCAGGGCGTCGATGGTCTCGAACTCCTCGGCCAGCTCCGCGGCGCGCCGCCCGACCGCTACGTCGTCGGCGACGTCGAGCTGCTGCGTGCGCACGGTCCACCCGGCATCGGCGGCCCGGCCGGCCAGATCGTCCAGTGCCGCGGCGTCGCGATCCAACGCGACCACCAGCTCACCGTCGTTCGCGAACCGCTCGACGGCGGCCCGCCCGATGCCCGCGCCACCACCGGTGACCACGACAACCCTCATCGGGTTTCCTCCTAGAACTGGCCGAGGTTGAGGCCCCGGCTGAAGATGCGCTGGGTGGACAGGAACAGCACGACCGTCGGCAGCGACACCAGCAGGCCGCCGGCGAGGACCGTCACCAGCTGGGACCCGCCGTAGGTGTTCTGCAGGCTGGTCAGCGCCGTCATGAGCGGGCGGACCTCGTCGGACTGGCTCAGCACCAGCCCAAGCAGCAGGTCGTTCCAGACGAACGTGGCCTGCAGGATGAACACCGCCACCAGCGCGCTGGTGGACATCGGCAGGTAGATGCGCCAGAAGATCCGCCAGGTGGTGGCTCCGTCCATGACCGCGGCCTCGAACACCTGGTGCGCGATGCCGCCGAGGAAGTTGCGCATGACCAGCGCGGAGAACGGCAGCGTGATGGCCGTGTAGATGGCGAGCATGCCGAGCCGGCTGTCGTAGATCTCGGCCTCGACGTAGCCCACGAACAACGGCATCAGGATCATCTGCAGCGGGAACACCGTGCCGCCGAAGACGAGCACGAACCAAAAGAACCCGTGCCGCAGCCGCAGCGCGACGATGCCGAAGCCGATCGCGGCGCCGATCAGCACCGCCAGCGCCGGTGCGACGACGCTGTAGATGAGGGTGCTCGTGACCGCGTCGGCGAGGCCCGCCAGCTCCCAGGCCTCCTGGATGTTGTCGAACAGGGCGAACTCGCCGACCGGCCGCCAGACCTGGTCCGAGGCGTAACGCGCCGCGGGCTTCGCGGCGTTGACGACCAGCAGGTACACCGGCACCAGCCAGATGAGGCCGAGGATCAGCAGGATGGCGGGGCGCAGCACGCGAGCGGCCATGGACGTCACACCGTCCTCTCGGTCGACAGCTGGCGGCGCAGGTAGGTGATGGCGGCGATGAACGTCACGACGGTCAGGAACACCGCGACCGCCGAGCCGGCCCCGTAGGCGCTGGTCACGAACGTCTCCTCGTACATGGTGACCGCGAGCGTCTCGGAGTTGCGGCCAGGCCCGCCCTTGGTCATCACCCAGATGATGTCGAACGTCTTCAGGCTGGCCACCAGCGACAGCCCGACGACGACCGTGGTCAGGGGGCGCAGCATCGGCCAGTGCATGTGCCGGAACATCCGCCAGCCGGAGGCACCGTCGAGCTTGGCCGCCTCGATCGGCTCCCGCGGGATCGACTGCAGCCCTATGACGAACAGCAGCGCGTTCACGCCGGTCTGCTGCCAGGCGGCGGCCCCGATCATCACCAGCGTGTTCATCGGCGCGTCCAGCAGCCAGCGGGAGTCGGCACCGGGCAGGCCGAGAGCGTCCAGCGCCTGGCTCAGCCCGCCGCCGTTTTGGAGCACGAACCGCCAGACGACGCCGACGGCGACGCCGGAGATCGCGTACGGGATGAGGAACGGCAGCCGGAACCAGCTGCCGAACCGCATCCCGTGCGACAGCACCGCGATCAGCAGACCCAGGCTGACCGGCACCGTGATGGTGCCGACGACCCAGATCAGGGTGTTGCGCAGCGAGGTGGTGAAGTTGGGATCCGCGAACATGTCGCGGTAGTTGTCCAGGCCGACCCACGACGGTGAGCCGAGACCGTTGTACTCGGTGAAGCTGATCCACGTCGTCCACAGGAACGGCAGATACAGCAGCACCGCCACCACGAGCACCGCCGGCAGGCTGAACGCCCGCGCGGACCATCGGTACGACCCGCGACGGCGCCGGCGCGACGCCGCCGTCGGGTGCTCGGGTGTCTGTTCAGGCGCGGCGACGGCCAGCCCGGACATCGGTCAACTCCTCCCGTGCTTCGTCCTCGCGTGCCGGATCAGCCCTGGCTGCTCCAGTAGGCGTCCGCCTCGGCCTGGATGGTCTCCAGGATCGGCATCGGGTCGCCCGGGTTGGTGACGAACGCACTGAAGCCGTCCAGCGCGGCGGCCAGCACCGGCACCGGCGTCGCCTCGAAGTACCGCTCCAGCAGCAGGTAGGACTCGGCGCTGGCCTCCTCGTTGAGAGCCGCCAGTTGCTCGTCGTTGACCAGTGCCTTCGGGTTGAAGGACACGTCACCGCGGGCGTTGGCCCACGCCGTCTGCGCCTCCTCGCTCATCCACCAGTCGGCATACTGCAGTGCGGTGTCGCGGTTCTCCGCCTCCTCGGCGGTGCACATCGGGCCAGTCTCGAAGATCAGCGACGTCTGCGGGAGCTCGGCGTTGACGTTCGGGATGATGAAGAAGTCGTAGTCGGTGCCGGACACCATGTCCACGCTGTTCAGCTGGCCGCTGAGGAACGTCCCGAAGTTGATCATCGCGACGGTGCCGTTCTTCAGCTGGTCCTGCGGCGTGGTCTGGTCGCCCGGGTCACCGAAGTAGCCGGCCTCGAGCATCCCCCGCCACTGGTTCATCACCTCGACGACGCCGGGGTCGGTGTAGCTGGCCTCGCCGCTGGACAGCGCGTTGTACAGCTCCGGGTCGGTGCCGGCCAGCAGGGTCTGGAACCAGACGAACGAGAACAGGATGTTCGTCTCGTAGAACGGCGTGACGCCCGCGGCCAGCAGGGTGTCGGCGGCGGTCATCAGCTCGGCCCAGCTGGTCGGCTCGGCCAGACCGTGCTCGTCGAAGATCGCCTTGTTGTAGTACATGACCCAGTAGGCGGCGTTCATCGGGACGCAGTACTGATCTTCGCCGACGGTGAAGTACTCGCGCATTGCCTCAGGGACATCGCCGTTGTCGATCGCGGCCTGCCAGATGTCCGTCGTCGGCGCCACCAGACCCTCGGCGACCAGGTCCTCCAGCTCGCTGCCGGTGTGCCAGGTGAACAGCTCGGGCTTCTCGTCGGTGCGGAACGCCTGCCGGATGAAGGCCGAGTACTGGTCGGCGTCGGAGTAGCCGGTGAAGTCCAGGCCCAGACCCAGGCTGCTCTCGGACACGTCGGACACCTCGAGGAACTGTGGTTCCCATGCGGCCTTGTCGGTGTAGAAGGCCACGGTGCCCGGCGCCTCGGCAGCTTCGTCGTCGCCATCGCCGCCGCACGCGGCCAGGACGAGCGCCGACGCTGCCAGGGCAGCGACCGCCCCGCTGTAACGGAGTCTCACGTTCGACCACCTCGTTGTTGTGAATACTTGACTTTTGAAATAACCGATCGGCACGCGATCGTGACACGTCAGTATGTCCGACGAGTGCTCAATGTTCGGAGCCGAGGTTGCGAGCTCTTATCACGTCGATGACGTTCGTCAGGTGCTCGTGCGTCGCCCCGAAGGCCTCGTCGGCGCTCCCGTCGACCACGGCCCGGATGATCCGCTGGTGCTCGGCGAAGTCCTCGGACTCGTCGCCGTGCAGCCGCAGGATCTCGCGCTGCTCCTGCGCGTGGACCAGCACGATCGAGTCGACCACTTCGGCCAGGACGGTGTTGCCGGAGGCCTGCGCCAGGGCGCGGTGGAACTCGAGGTTGACGATCCAGAGCCGCTCGTCGTGCAGGCGCAAGCACTGCTCGGCCTCGTCGAGCGTCTCGGTCAGCCGGGCCACACCGTCGGGATCGCGGACGGTGGCGGCCATCGCGGCGATCGGCGGCTCGATGGTCCGCCGCGCCTCGAGCAGGTCGATCAGGCGCTCACCGGTGAGGATGGGGCTGTGCGGATTCGGCAGCACCGAGCGGCCCACGTTCTCGCCCACGTACACCCCGGACCCGTGCCGCAGCACGACGACCCCCATCGCCTCCAGCCGGCGCAGCGCCTCCCGCATGGTCGGGACGGCGACGGAGAACCTGGTGGCGAGCGTACGGACCGTGTCGAGCTGGCCGCCGGGCTCGAGGCGCTGCTCACGGATCAGTTCGACCACGCCGGTGGCGAGCTCGTCCGCCAGGGTGCGGCGGCTCACGTCACCCACGTTCACCGGCGTCCCCTCGACTGCGAGCGTTGCGATCGATGTACGCCGGGCGCCTGGAGCGAGCGTCGACGGACGCCCGGCGTGGAATTGATTAGATCACTAGGTGATTTTCCGCGTCGAGGCCTCGTGATCCAATCGCAACAAACCCCGACGCCCCAGCCCTTGATCATCGGCGATCGACCCCACCCTGGTGGTTGCGTCATCGACCGTGCCCGCATTAACCACCTCCGCGGGCGACGTCGGCGGCGGCGTCCAGGCGCCACTCCGCGGCGGCCAGCAAGCTTGGGTGTGAGATGGATGCGGCAACGGTGCGGCGTCGTTGTCGCGGGCGCGACGGTGCCCTCACGTTGCTGGCACACCCATCTCGCACCGCTGCCTGGCCAGAGGGCCGGCCGCGGGTCGACGCGGATCGAAGGCGTGGTTCCACCGCCGATGCCTTGATCATGTTCCTTTGCGGTCGCCGACGACGCAGGCGCGCAAGTCCGGCGACCGCGGCGCCGACCGGAGAATCCGCGGGCTCGCGAACGCCTGGCACACTGAAGCGCTCCACGAACCGGGCATATCCGGCGCAGCTGGTCGCTTTCAGCGAGCCAGGGTCACCGTCAGCGAGCCATGCACGCGGCACAGCAGATCTTGCGCTTGGACGAACGGCAACGGCGACTCAGACGACAGCCGCCGAGGAGACCGCGGGGGAACATGATCAAGGGTGTCGGGTGCCGCGAGGAGCGTCGCGACAGAACCTGCTCAGGTCGCGTCGGGGTCGAAGCGCGGAGGCGACTCGCCGCCGGGGGCGACGCCGGCAACGATCCCGCCGTCCACGTCCGTACCTCCGGCCGCGCCGGCTGCGTCACCGCCATTGGCAGTGCCGGCGGCAGGAGCCGTGCCGGCCGCGGCGGCCTTGCGGGCAGTGCTGGTCTTGGCTGCGGCGCCCGCACTGTCGGCAGCAGCTGTCTTGCGCGCGGCGCTCGTTTTTCGGGCAGCGCTGGTCTTGCTGGCCGTGGTCTTACTGGCCGTGGTCTTACTGGCCGTGGACTTGCTGGCCGTGGACTTGCTGGCCGTGGACTTGCTGGCCGTGGACTTGCTGGCCGTGGACTTGCTGGCCGTGGACTTGCGGGCCGCGCTGGTCTTGCTGGCCGTGGACTTGCGGGCCGCGCTGGTCTTGCTGGCCGTGGTCTTGCGGGCCGCGCCAGCGGCTGGGGGGCTCGCGTCCGCCGACGCCTCGGGTGAGCCAACGGCGGACGAGGACGCCGATGCGGTGGACGACGAGGTCGATGCCGCCGAGGCGTCTGCGCCGGCCGTACCGGTAGCGGCCTTGGCGCTCGCGCTGCCGCCGTCGGTGTCAACCGGCACCGGGTCTGGCGGCGGCTGTTCGTGCGAGGTGGAGCTCTTGCGGCTCTGGCTGGTCTTCTTCGCCGCGCCGTTGCGCGACTTCGGCTCGTCGTCGAGGCCGATGTCGTCCAGGCCGAGGTCGACGCCGTCGAGGACCTTGCTGCGCACGAACGACTTGGGGTTGCGCAGGTCGGCCAGCGTCTTCAGGTCGTCCTTGTCGATGCCGAGGTCACCGACGCTGCCGGAGAGATCGCGGCGGGCATTGGCCACCATGGTCCGCAGGTCGCGGATGAACGATGCGGCCTGGCGGGCCATCTCCGGCAGCCGATCCGGACCGAAGACCAGCAGGGCCACGACGAGCAGGACGAACACCTCGCCGATCCCAATGTCGAACACTACCGGCCCCCACGTCGTGGCATGCGTGCATCCGTCCGACCAAGAGTACGTTGCACGTCAACCCACCGCCGACTCGAGAGTGATTGTCACTTCCATGGTTTCGCCGTCCCGCTCGACGATCAGCGTGATCTCTTCGCCGGGCTCGTGCGACCGCAGCCGGACGATCAGTTCCGCGGGCGTGCGGATCTCGGAGTCCTCGATCTGGAGTATCACGTCGCCGGAGCGGATGCCGACCGCGTCGGCGGGGCCGCCGGGGGTGACACCCGGGCCGTTCTCGCCGTCCTGCGCCACCCGGGCGCCCGGTCCGGTGAAGCTGTTGTCCAGCAGCACGCCCATGATCGGGTAGACGGCCTCGCCGTCGCGGATGAGCTGCTCGGCGGTCCGCTGGACCTGCTCGATCGGGATGGCGAACCCAAGGCCGATGGAGCCGGTCTCGGCGCTCATGCCCAGGCTGGCGATGGCGGAGTTCACGCCGATGACCCGGCCGGCGCTGTCGACCAGCGGACCGCCGGAGTTGCCCGGGTTGATGGCGGCGTCGGTCTGCAAAGCGTTGATGTAGGACTGGCCGTCCGGCTCGCCGCCTGCGGTGACCGGCCGCTCAAGCGCGGAGATGATGCCGCTGGTGACGGTGGCGTCCAGGCCGAGCGGACTGCCGATGGCGACGACGGGGTCGCCGACGGCCACCGAGCCGGAGTCACCGAAGACCACCGGCTGGAGGTCGTCGGCGTCGATCTCCAGGACCGCGACGTCGTAGCTGGGGCTGGCCCCGACGAGCTGGGCCTCCAGCCGGCGGCCGTCGAACAGCACCAGGTCGATGGCGCCGCCGTCGGCGGCCGAGGCGATGACGTGGTTGTTGGTCAGGACGTAGCCGTCCTCGGAGATGATGAAACCCGAGCCACTCGCCTCGGCCGCGGTGACGGAGACGACGCTCGGCAGCACACTGGCGGCCACCCCGGCGATGGACTCCGGCGGCCGCTCGACCAGCCCCGTCGGGTCGGCGCCGATGACGGTGACCGTGCCGGCGCCGCCGTCGTCGTCGTCCAGCGCCTCGGCCACGAGACCGCCCACGCCGCCGGCCACGAGCGTCAGCAGCAGGATGCCGACGACGGCCAGTCCGCGGCGCCGCTTCGGCTGGCGACGGTGCCCGGCCGGCGGCCCTGGGACCGCGTCCGGACCGGGGACGGTGTCCGGCGCGGCGGCTCCTGGAGCGCCCAGTGGCGCAGTGACGAGGCCGTTCCCAGCACCCTCACGACGCTGCACGGCACCGGCCGGCGCTGGGCCTCCCGGCGCGGGCTGCGGTGCCAGCTGGCCGGTTCGGTCGGTGTAGCGCCAGGCTCCGCCGGCCCACGGCACGCCGCCGCTCCCGTCCGGGGAGGCCGGCTGCCCGAGACTCGTCCACCCTGCCTTCATGCCGTCATTCTCCACGTCGATCGGGCCGGACGCACGGTCCGGTTCGTCCCACCGCGGTCAGTCGAAGGGGTTGAGCCACGAGCCGACTCGCCCGGCGCCGCGACCGATGCGGTCGAGGAAGCCGTCCTTGTCCTCCTGCGGCTGGGCGGCCGGCTCCGGCGGCAGCGCGTCGAGCAGGTCGCCGACGACGTCGAGCGGAGCCTCGGCGACGACGGTGATGACGCGGTCGCCGCTGGACCACATCAGCCGCGCCGGTGGGCCGGGGCGCGTGTACACGACCCCGTCGCCGTAGTCGGCGGTCTGGTAGCCCTCAAGCTTCTCCGGGTCGAGCCAGCCGACCTGCTCGAACACCGATACCGTCATGACGCCGTCGGAGTAGCTGAGCTGGATGGCGTCGCCGACCTGGCGTGCCTCGTAGAGGACCATGCCGTCGGCGATCTCGCCCGGGCAGTGCCAGCCCTCGTCGCGCAGCTCGGCGATGTCGTTCCAGCGCAGCATCGACTCGTCGGTGTCGAACGTGTCGACCTCGTCGACCGCGGTGCCGGCACCGGTCTTGCAGCAGTGGCCGGAGGTGCCGATGTTGACCTCGACGAACGCGCTGGCACTGAGCGGGTAGCCGTCATCGTCGAACGCCTCGCGCCGCAGCGGCAGGGCCGTCTCGCGGTCGATCCACAGCCTGGCCGCGACCGAGCCGTCCTGCCGGCGCGCCTCGACGACGTCGGTGTGCCGCCCGGCCACCTGGTCCTCGCCGGCCAGCCGGACGGTGTAGGCGCCGAGCAGGAGGTCGGCCGGGCCGTCGCCGGCCAGCCACCGGGTGGCGGTGCGGCCGTCGAGGATGGCGGTCTGGCGGTCGTGCAGGCTGATCTCGGTGGACCCGCCGGCCTCGTGCCGCACCTGGACGACGGCGCTGGTGGCGGCAGCGGACTTGGCCAGCGCGGACCAGGTGGAGACGTACTGGGTGCCGCTGTAGGAGACGCGCTCGGCCGAACTGGCCGACTGGCGCAGCAGCTCGACGGCACGGGGGTCGTCGCCGGTGTCGCGCGACGAGGCCAGCGGGGCCTGGACGAACACGGCCAGCGCGCTGACCAGCAGGGGCACGGCGAGTACCGGTACGACGAGAGCGGCGAGTCCGCCTGCCACACCGGTGCCTGCGCGGTGGCCGAAGCTCACCAGCCGTCCCCCACGGTGGCGCTCGGGGTGACGAGGAAGGGCGCCGGCTCGGCGAACGGCAGGACGCCGGTGGACCGGGCGTGCTCTTCGGTGAACTCCTCCAGCGGCGGGACCACGCTGACCGGCGCCTCGGGCGTGTCGGGCGAGTCGGACGGGCCGCCGAGCGAGGCGAGCAGGACCAGCATCGCGCCGGTGGTACACATGCCCAGCGCCGCCACCCGGACGACGCGCACCCGGCGTGGCGACCGTTCCGGGCCGCGGCCGAACTTCGGACCGGCGACGGGGCGGGTGTCGCGTGGGCGCCATGCCGCCACCGGGGCGGGGTGGGAGTCTGCGGCCGGCGGCGGCAGCGGCTCGCCGGGCTCGGCCAGGAGCAGGAGCTTCTGGACCAGCCGCTCCGACGGCTGCGCGTCGGGCAGGGATCGCAGGGCGTTCTTCGCGTCGCGCTCCAGCTCGACGGCCTCGCGGCATTGCGCGCAGACAGTCAGGTGGACCAGAGCACGGTCGCGTTCATCGTGTTCGAGGCGGTCGTCGACGAGATCGCTGATCCGCTCGTCGAGATGTTTCATGCCGGATCTCCGTGTTCGCGCGGCGCGTCGGCCCCAGGCTGCTCAGCCTCGAGAGCGCTGGCATCGTCAGGCGCGCGGTGGTCCAGCGCCGCCCGCAACTGTGCCCGTCCACGGTGGATGCGGCTGCGGACGGTGCCCAGCTTGATGCCCAGGGTCGCCGCGATCTCTTCGTACGACAGGCCCTCGATGTCGCAGAGCACCACCGCGGCCCGGAAGTCCGGCGGCAGTGCCTCGAGAGCTCGCTGGATGTCCGCGTCGAGCATCCGGTCGGCGACCACGCGCTCGGGCGTGGGCTCGCGTCCGTGCAACCGTTCGGCGGCATCGTCGGCCAGGGCGTCGAACCGGATGCGCTGCTTGCGGCGCACCGAGTCGAGGAACAGGTTGGTGGTGATGCGGTGCAGCCAGCCCTCGAACGTGCCCGGGGTGTAGGACGACAGCGAACGGAAGACCCGGACGAACACGTCCTGAGTGAGGTCCTCGGCGTCGTGGGCGTTTCCGGTCAGCCGGTAGGCGAGCCGGTAGACGCGCGCCGAGTGCTCACGGACGATTTCGTCCCAGCTCGGCGGCGTCCAGGTCTCAGCGTCAGCCACCTCGGGACCTCCCTCGACACGGCTCGCCGGTGCGAGCGCTACGTCCATGGTCACCCATTGCCCCTTTCGTGGCCAATCAGGGAAGCCCCCCATCTATTCCTGACGTTCCCTCGACCCAGGAACGATTCGACCCGGTCCGGGGGTTCCGGGTCCACCGCGCGGGGTGCCGGACGCTCTAAGCTCAGCACTGACCATTGGCTGGACTGGCAGGAGGCGTCATGCCCGCGGGCAGCAGCACGACGATCAGCCCGGAGTCGTGGGCCTTTGCGGAGGCCTACCTCGACGAGGACCACATCCTCGGCCGCGCCCGGCAACGCGCCGCCGAGGTCGGCGCCACCCCGATCGGCCAGGGCGGTGGTGCGGCTCTGCGGTTGCTGGCCGCCGCGCTCGGCGCGCGCACGGTCGTCGAGGTCGGCACCGGCGCCGGCGTGTCCGGGCTCTACCTTCTCTCCGGCATGCACGCTGACGGCGTCCTCACCAGCGTCGACATCGAGTCCGAGCACCAGCGGCTGGCCCGCGAGGCGTTCACCGAGGCCGGCATCGCGGCCAACCGCACCCGGCTGATCGCCGGCGCCGCGCTGGAGGTGCTGCCGCGTCTCACCGACGGCGCATACGACCTCGTCTTCTGTGACGGCGACAAGACCGAGTACGGCGACTACTTGCAGCAGGCACTGCGCCTGCTGCGCCCCGGCGGTGCGCTCGCCTTCGACAACGCCCTCTGGCACGATCGCGTGGCCGACTCCGCGCAGCGTGACCCCGAGACCGTCGCCATCCGCGAGCTCGGCCGCCTGGTCCGCGAGAACGACGACCTCGTGCCGGCGCTGCTCCCGGTCGGCGACGGCCTGCTGGCCGCGGTCAAGCGTCCGGACTGACGTCCCTTCCCACCCGGTGGCCGCGGGCGGGGTCCGGGTGGAAATCGGAATCCCGTCGATTGAGCCTGCCTGATCGGGGCACGATGGACCTCGTGCCCGAACTCGTCCGCCCCACCGTCGACGTCCACGAGTCGTGGCTCGAGGCCGTCGGCGAGCCCGGCTACGAGCCGCGCTGGGCCGACGACCTCCAGCTCGCCGACATGGTCCGTCCCGACGGTTTCGCCGCCTACGTCCGCCGCCAGCTCGAGGACGAGCACGACGACGCACCACGCTCGCGCGGCATGGTCCCGTCCACGCACCTGTGGTACATCGACGGCACGTACTTCATCGGCCGGCTGTCCATCCGGCACCGCCTCACCCCGTGGCTGCACGACTACGGCGGCCACATCGGGTACGACGTGCGCCCGACCGCCCGCCGCCGGGGCCACGCCACCACGATGCTCCGCCAGGCGATGCCCTGGTGCGCCAAGCTCGGCATCGACCCGGCGCTCGTCACCTGCGACGTTGACAACATCGCGTCCCGCAAGGTCATCGAGAGCGCGGGCGGCGAGTTCGAGGACGAGCGCCACGGCAAGCTGCGCTACTGGGTCCCCGCCACCTCCATCCCATGATCATCAACGGTTGGCGACATCATGGCGTCGCCAACCGTTGATGATCATGGGGGAACGGGGGCGCGGTCAGCGGGCCACCCGGACCCGCTCGGGGTGGGTGTAGACGTTCATGCCGCCGCCGCGGACGAAGCCGACCAGGGTGAGGTCGCACTCGTCGGCGAGGTCGACGGCGAGGCTGGACGGCGCGGACACCGCGGCCAGGACCGGTACCCCGGCCGCCGCCGCCTTCTGGACCAGTTCGAACGACGCCCGGCCGCTGACCTGCAGGACGTGACCGGCCAGCGGCAGCCGCCCGGCCAGCAGCGCCGCGCCGACGACCTTGTCGACCGCGTTGTGCCGGCCGACGTCCTCGCGCACGATGACGACGCCGCCGGAGGTGGTGAACAGCCCGGCCGCGTGCAGGCCGCCGGTGCGGTCGAACACCCGCTGCTCGGCGCGCATCGCATCGGGCAGTGCCGAAAGGACCGCCACGTCGACACGGGTGGGATCGTCGCGCAGCTTCCACCGCATCGCCGAGGCGACGTCGACGATGCGGTCGGCGCCGCACACGCCGCAGGCGCTGGTGGTCTCGAACGCCCGCTGCCGCGGCGGCGCCACGCCGACGGCCAGTGTGACCTCGATGGTGTTGTCCTCGTTGATGCATTCCTTCAGGCCGGCGATTTCGGGCTTCTCGCGGACCGCTCCCTCGCCGACCAGCCAGCCGGCGACGAGGTCGAAGTCGTGGCCCGGCGTGCGCATGGTGGAGGTGAGGACGCGGTCGCCGACGCGCACCAGGAGCGGTTCCTCGACGGCGAGTGTGTCGGGCCGTCGCGCCGCCCTGCCGGGGCGCAGCCGGAGCACCGGCCGCCGCGTCGTCATCTGCCCCATGTCTCCATCTTCCCCCTTTCGTCGCCGTCAAGCAGCCTGTCGGTTATCGCCATCGGACTAGGACTGTCCACGTGCCGGCCCTTCCCGCTGTGACGGTGCGTCCACACCGTCACAGCATCGACGAAGAGATTGGTGCCGATGCGAGCCGTCCGCGTCCACGAGTACGGCAACGGGCCGTCGATCGACCAGCTGCCCGAGCCGGTGGCCTCCCCGGCGAGGGCCGCGAGTACTACCGTCGGACCATGACCACCCCACCGCCCCGCGACGACCACGACGAGTCCGGCGTGCGGGTCAGCCCGCCGAAGGCAGCCGCGGCCGGCGTTCCCGGCGTCGTGCATGGGCTGAAGTCGGTGCTCGACCAGGCCGGTGTGCGGCGCGGCACCACCTCCCTGCGGCTGGTCAACCAGCACCGCGGGTTCGACTGCCCGGGCTGTGCCTGGCCGGAGCCGGGCAAGCCGCACCTGGCGGAGTTCTGCGAGAACGGCGCCAAGGCCGTCGGCGAGGAGGCCACCACCCGGCAGGTCGACGCGGCCTTCTTCGCCGACCACCCGATCGCGGAGCTGGCCGACCGCACCGACCACTGGCTGGGCCAGCAGGGCCGGCTCACCGAGCCGATGATCCGCTCCAAGGACGACACCCACTACCGACCCATCGGCTGGGACGAGGCGCTCGACGTCATCGCGACTTCGCTGCGCGAGCTGGACAGCCCCGACGACGCCGTCTTCTACACCTCCGGCCGCACCAGCAACGAGGCGGCGTTCCTCTACCAGCTGTTCGCCCGCGCGCTGGGCACGAACAACCTGCCCGACTGCTCGAACATGTGCCACGAGTCATCCGGCGCCGCGTTGTCGGAGACTCTCGGCGTCGGCAAGGGCAGCGTCTCGCTCGACGACCTCACCGACCACGCCGAGCTCATCGTCATCGTCGGGCAGAACCCGGGCACCAACCACCCGCGCATGCTCACCGCGCTGGAGCAGGCCAAGCGGCGCGGCGCGCGCATCGTCTCGATCAACCCGCTGCCCGAGGCCGGCCTGCAGACGTTCAAGAACCCGCAGACCGTCCGCGGCGTCGTCGGTTCCGGCACCCTGCTGTCCGACATCTACCTGCAGCTGCGCGTCGGCGGCGACCTCGCGTTCTTCCAGGCGATCAACCGGATGCTGGTCGACGCGGACGCCGACGAGGGCGACGTGCTCGACCACGACTTCATCGCCACACACACCACCGGCTTCGACGCTGCCGTCGCCGCCTGGCAGAAGCTGGACTGGGACGACGTCGCCACCGCCACCGGCCTGCCCCGCGAGGCGCTGGACGGTTTCGTCGACGAGGTGCGCCACGCCGACAGCGTCATCGTCTGCTGGGCGATGGGCCTGACCCAGCACAAGAAGGCCGTGCCGACCATCCGCGAGATCGTCAACTTCCTGCTGCTGCGCGGCAACATCGGCCGGCCCGGCGCCGGCGCCTGCCCGGTGCGCGGGCACAGCAACGTGCAGGGCGACCGCACCATGGGCATCTGGGAGAAGCCGCCGGCGGCGTTCCTCGACGCGCTGGAGGCGGAGTTCGGCATCACCGCGCCGCGCCGGCCCGGACACGACACCGTCGAGGCCATCCACGCGATGCGCGACCGACGGGTCGGGGTGTTCATGGCCATGGGCGGCAACTTCGCCTCAGCGACGCCGGACAGCGCGGTGGTGGCGGAGGCGTTGCGATCGGTGCCGCTGACCGTGCACGTGTCCACCAAGCTCAACCGGTCGCACGCGCTGGCCGGCCGCCGCTCGATCATCCTGCCGTGCCTGGGCCGCACCGAGCGCGACCGCCAGGCCGGTGGTGACCAGTTCGTCACCGTCGAGGACTCCATGAGCATCGTGCACACCTCGCGCGGCACCCTGCGTCCGGCGTCGTCGAAGCTGCGCAGCGAGGTGTCCATCGTCTGCGCGCTGGCCCGCAGGACGCTCGGTGCTGACGACCCCTCGCCGTGGGAGGCGTTCGCGGCCGACTACTCGACGGTGCGTTCCAGCATCTCGAGGGTGGTGCCGGGGTTCGCCGACTTCGAGGACCGCGTCAGCGTGCCCGGCGGCTTCGTCCTGCCGCACCCGCCGCGCGACTCGCGCACGTTCCCCACCGCGAGCGGACGGGCCCAGTTCAGCGTCAACGAGCTCGAGGTGCTGCGGCCGGGCCCGGGCCGGCTGATCCTGCAGACCATCCGCTCGCACGACCAGTTCAACACCACCATCTACGGCCTCGACGACCGTTACCGCGGCATCCGCGGCGGCCGCCGGGTGGTGCTCGTCAACCCCGCCGACCTCGCCGCGATGGGGTTCGCGGACGGCGCGATGGTCGATCTGGTGAGCGAGTGGTCCGACGGCGACCGGCGCGCACCGTCGTTCCGGGTGGTGTCGTACCCGACGGCGCCGGGGTGCGCGGCCGCCTACTTCCCGGAGACGAACGTCCTGGTGCCGCTCGACCACACCGCGGAGGTCAGCAACACCCCCGCGTCGAAGTCGGTGATCATCCGTTTGGAGCCCGCCGCGGTGCGTCGATGAGGCGCTGGAGCAGGCCGAGGTCGCCGGTGACGTCCAACCGGCCGGCGGCGACGGCGTCGGCGAGTGGCTCGCTCCGGTCCAGGACTGCCTGCCAGGTCGCTTTGGTGGTGCGCACGATGACGTCGGGTCCGCCGTTCGCGCCGCCCCGGGCCAGCTCGACCAGGCGGCCGTCGTCCACCCGTAGTCGGTAGGGGTCGCGGTCGAGCCAGATCTCGTACGTCGCCGACCATGCCGCGCGCTCGTCGTCGTACCTGGAGCCGAAGAACGTGCGCAGGCCGAGCATGACGGAGTCGGCACTGACCTCGCCGGCGAGCGGGACGACCGGTGACCTGACGCCCCAGCGTGCCAGCGCCTGGAAGACCGGTTCGAGCTCGGCTCCCCAGGCAGTGAGCTCGTACACCCAGGCCGCGGCCGGTGGCGGTAGCTGGTGGCGGCGCAGGACGCCGCTCCCCTCGAGCTCCTTCAACCGGCGCGACAGGACCGCCGGGGTGATGCCGGGCAGGGCATCCTGCAGGTCGCGGTAGCGGCGCGGCCCGAGCCGCAGCTCGCGCACGACGAGCAGAGCCCACCGCTCGCCCACGAGGTCGAGCGAGAGCGCGATCGGGCATCCCTCGCCATAGGTCCTGGCCATCTCACACCTCCTTCTGCTACGTTCACCATAGCAGCTACTACGTTTTTGATAGTTGGGAGTCGACCATGGTCTCGCCCACCCGCTCCGGCGAATCGTTCCTACCGTCCGGCGAGGCCCGGATCTGCGCGGAGACGTTCGGCCGGGCCACCGATCCAGCGGTGCTCCTGATCGGTGGCGCGGCGGCATCCATGGACTTCTGGGAGGACGAGTTCTGCGAGCCCATCGCGGCCGCCGGACGGTACGTCATCCGGTACGACCTGCGCGACACCGGCCGATCCACCAACTATCCGGCGGGGGAGCCCGGCTATACCGGCGCGGACCTGGTGACCGACGCGCTCGCCGTCCTCGACGGGCTCGGGGTGTACGGGGCACACCTGGTCGGTCTCTCACTCGGCGGCGGCATCGCGCAACACCTGGCCGTCGACCACCCCGACCGCGTCGCGAGCCTGACGCTGCAGTCCACCAGCCCGGCCGGCCCCGGCGGACCGGACCAGCCGGACCTGCCACCCATGGAACCGCGGCTGGCCGAGCTGTTCGCATCGGAGAGTCCCGGCGTGGCCTGGAGCGACCGCGACGCCGCGATCGAGGCGATGGTCGAGGGCGAGCGGATTTTCGCCGGCTCGGTTCCGTTCGACGCCGAGCGGGCCCGGCGCCTCGCGGCCCGAGTGTACGACCGCACCACCGACATGGCGGCCATGCAGACCAACCACTGGATCCTCGAGGGCACCGGGCCGTTGCGCGACCGGCTGGGCGCGATCACGGCGCCCGCCCTGGTACTCCACGGCACAGACGATCCGTTGCTCCCCTTCCCGCACGGCGAGGCGCTGGCCCGCGAGATCCCCGGCGCCCGGCTGGTGGCGATGCCCGGCATGGGCCACCAGTACGTCCCGGAGCCGCTGTGGGACCTGGCGATCGGCGAGATCGTCGCCCACACCGTCGGGTGAGCGCCTCCCCGCAGTGTCAGCTCGGACCGGGCCCGGCGGTGAAGCCGGCCCTGCCCTCCGCGATCGCGACCACGTCGAACGTCTCCTGCAGCACCGGTGCGGACCCGATGATCTTCGAGCCCGGGGAGTCGGCGGCGGTCCTCGCGAACGACGCGGCGAACTCGTCGCGCGCGGCGGCGTTCTCGAAGACGTAGGTGCCCTCGAACCACTCGCCCGGCCGGGTCCGCCAGGTCTTGAACCGCAACCCCTCCATCGCGCCGAACCGCTCCAGCGACGTGCCGTGCACGTACTCGCGCAGCGCCTCGTCCACGTCGGCCGGCGCTTCGGCCAGCGACCAGCGAACCGACAGTCCGTACATGGTGTCCTCCATCGACGACGTGGTCAGGTGACCGGCGCGCCGGCCTCGAGCCAGTACAGCAGGGCGCGCACGCCGAACCCGGTGCCGCCCTTGACCAGCTCGTTCTTGTCGGACTCCGCGCGTGCCGGGCCGGCGATGTCGAGGTGCGCCCAGGGGACGTCGCGGACGAACCGCTGCAGGAACAGCGCCGCGGTGATGGAACCACCGCCCACTTTCGTCGTCTCGATGTGTGCGATGTCGGCGATGGCGGAGTCCAGCGCGTACCGGTAGTCGTCGACCAGGGGCATCCGCCACAGTCGCTCGCCCGCCGCCTCGCCGGCGTCGCGCAGCGCGCCCGCCAGCGCGTCGTCCGCGGAGTACAGGGCGCCGATGCCGCGACCCAGCGCCGTCGTCGCCGCGCCGGTGAGGGTGGCGACGTCGACCACGACGGTGGGCTCCAGCTCCGCGACCGCGTAGGCGATGGCGTCGGCCAGCACCAGCCGGCCCTCGGCGTCGGTGTTCAGCACCTCGACCGTGGTGCCGTCGTACTGGGTGATGACGTCGCTGGGGCGCTGTGCCGCGGCGCCGGGCATGTTCTCGGCGGCGGCCACCAGGCCCGTCACGCGGACCTCGACGCCCAGCTCGCGCACGGCGGCCAGGACGCCCATGACGACGGCGCCGCCGGTCATGTCGGTCTTCATGGGCACCATGCCCTCGCGCGGCTTGAGCGACAGCCCGCCGGTGTCGTACGTGATGCCCTTGCCGACGAGGACGACGTGCGGCGTGCGCCGGTCGGCCTTCGGCGGCTCGTAACGCATCGCGATGAGGCGGGGCGGGCGGACCGAGCCCATGCCGACCGCGAGGATGCCGCCGAAGCCCTCGTCGGCCAGTGCCTTCTCGTCGCGAACGCGGACGTCGAGGCGATGCTCGGCGCCGAGCTGTCGCGCCCGGCCGGCCAGCCACTCCGGGTCCTTGACGTTGGACGGCGTCTGCGCGAGGTCGCGGGCGGTCCAGCTGGCCAGCGCGATGGTGACCGCGGTGGCCACGACCTCGTCGCGGGCGCCGTCGCCGGCCAGCGCCAGCGTGCCCAGCGGCGCCCGGGCGTCGTCGACCGGCTTGGTGCGGAATCCGCCGAGCGCGTACGTGGCGAGCACCGCGCCCTCGACGAACGCGCGCAGCGCGGCATCGTCGGACGTCAGCGTGACGGTGCTGGCCAGCCGGTCGATCCCGCGGGCGGCCCGGGCCAGCGCCGCGCCGGCGCGACGATGTGCCGCGACCGAGCCGTCACCGAGCCCGACCAGCAGCACCAGGGTGACGTCGACCTCGCCGTCCACGCTGGCCGCGCCCCGGCCCGCGCCGAAGACCGGGACGGAGACGACCTCGCCCGCCTTGCCGGTGGCCCGCTCACGCTCCAGCGCGGCGAACAGGTCCAGGCCCAGCGACTCGGTGACCTCTGCGCCGCCCGGCCCGATCCACGGCCCGGCACCGGCGGCGCGCTCGTCGCCGCCGTCGACGTCGTCGCGGGCGTCGTCGCCGGCAGACCCCGGCCAGACGGCAAGCGCGACCACGCCGCACTCGGCGTCCAGCAGCAACCGGGCATCGGTCACGACCTCGGTCGGCCGGATCGTTCTCTCACCTGACACGCGAACTCCTCGTCACACGTCAAACAGAACCCACCGGGGCAGAGTAATGCCCCCGCCCAGCACCTCGCGGCGCCGGACGAGGGCACCTATGCAATGCTCACGGCAGCGACACGTCAGCCGACAACATCCTTCAACGCATCACCCAGCGCGCCGGCCTCGTCAGCCGTGAGCTCGACGACCAGACGACCGCCACCCTCGATCGGGACACGCATGACGATGCCGCGCCCCTCCTTGGTGACCTCGAGCGGCCCATCGCCAGTCCGCGGCTTCATCGCCGCCATCCGCGCACCCCTTTCCTTCTTCAGGCGCGCACACGAACCCCCTGATTTGCCAGGGAGGCACGACCGTGTGCGTCACGATGGAGGTCATTATCCCGCATGTTGGTCGCCGCGGGGAGACCGCCGTCGGTTTGTCCTGACACCGCACGCCGTCGGAGGCTGTCGCACCGGCCTGGCAGGATGTGGAGTTGTGAACGCCAGATCCGCCCTGTTCGACCTCTACGGCGATCACCTGCGCTCACGCGGCGGCCGGGCCAGGGTCGCCGCGCTGGTCCTGCTGCTGTCGCCGCTGGGCATCGCCGCGCCGGCGGTTCGTACCGCCGTATCGCGCATGGTCAAGCAGGGTTGGCTCCGCCCGGTCCGCATCGACGGCGCGTCCGGCTACGCGCTGACCGACCGGGCCGACCACCGGCTGGAGGAAGCCGCCAGCCGCATCTACCGCACCGACGGTCGCGGCAGGTGGGACGGCCGCTGGCACGTCGTCGTCCCCGAACGCTCGGCACAGCGGGCCGCGCGGGAGCGGCTGCGCAACGGCCTGGCCTACCTGGGCTACGCGCCCGTCGGCGACGGCACCTGGATCGCCGCCCGCCCCTCACCGGAGCTGGCCTCGCTGCTCGAGGCCGAAGGCCTGCGGGCCGAGCGGTTCAGCGCCCGGCACCAGGGCGACGACGCCGAGCTGGTGCGCCGCGCCTGGGACCTCGACGCCGTCGGTCGCTCGTACCTGCGCTGGCTGTCCGACGCCCGGAATCTGCTGTCGTCGGTGCCGGAGCAGCCCAGCGACGAGCAGGCGTTCGCGGTGCGCAGCCGGCTCGTCCACGAGTGGCGCAAGTTCCTGTTCACCGACCCCGGGCTGCCGCGCGAGCTGCTGCCCGCGGCGTGGCCAGGCGACGACGCCGCCTCGTTCTTCGACCAGCACGCCGCCCGGCTGCAGCCCGCCGCCGCGCGCTTCGTCGACGCCTGCCTGGCCACCGGCGGCCAGGCCACGGCGGTCCCGACCACGAAAGGTGACCTGTGACCCCGGTGCGCTACGAGGTCGACGACGGCGTCGGCCTCATCACCCTGAACCGGCCGGAGGCGATGAACAGCCTCGACACCGCCACCAAGGACGCGCTGCGCGACATCGTCGTGTCCGCCGCCGACGACACCGCGGTCCGGGCCGTGGTGCTCACCGGTGCCGGCAAGGCGTTCTGCGTCGGGCAGGACCTCAAGGAGCACGCGAAGGCGCTCGAGGCCGGCGACTCCGGGCTCGCCCGCACCGTCCGCGAGCACTACAACCCCACGGTCCGTGCGCTGCTCGCCATGCCCAAGCCGGTGGTCGCAGCGGTCAACGGGGTCGCCGCCGGCGCGGGGGCGTCGTACGCGTTCGCCTGCGACCTGCGCATCGTCGCCGACACCGCCGGCTTCAATCTCGCCTTCGCCGCCATCGGGCTGTCGTCCGACACAGGGTCGTCGTGGACGCTGCCGCGGCTGGTCGGCTGGGCCAAGGCACGCGAGCTGCTGTTCCTGCCCGGCACGGTCTCCGCCGCCGACGCGCAGCGGCTCGGCCTGGCCACCGAGGTCGTCCCGGCCGCCGACGTCCTGCCGCGGGCGCTGGAGATGGCCCGGCGGCTGGCGGCCGGTCCCACGTTGGCTTATGCGGCGCTGCGCCAGGCGCTGGAGTTCTCGGCCACCCACGAGCTCGACGAGTCACTGGAGCACGAGGCGCGGATGATGCAGCGCACCGGCGAGTCCGCCGACCACCTCGACGCCGTCCGGGCGTTCCTGGCCAAGCAGGAGCCGGTGTTCCGTGGCCGCTGACCTCGTCGCCGGGCCGGACGGCGAGCCGCGCTGTCCGTGGGGCATGAGCACGCCGGACTACCTCGACTACCACGACACCGAGTGGGGCCGCCCGGTGCACGGCGACGCCGCGCTCTACGAGCGGCTGACGCTCGAGGGCTTCCAGTCGGGTCTGTCGTGGATCACCATCCTGCGCAAGCGTGACGGGTTCCGGGCGGCCTTCGCCGGCTTCGACGCCGACGTCGTGGCCGGCTACGACGAGGCCGACGCCGAACGGCTCATGCAGGACGCACGTATCGTCCGCAACCGCGCCAAGATCGCCGCCGCCATCACCAACGCGAAGGCACTGGTCGCGCTGCGCGACGCCGACGGCGACGGCGCGCTGGACCGGCTGGTCTGGTCCTTCGCGCCCGATCCCGCCGCCTGCCCGGTGCCGGCCTCGCTGGCCGACGTCCCGGCCACCACCCCGGAGTCGGTGGCGCTGGCCAAGGCACTCAAGAAGCGCGGGTTCGTCTTCGTCGGCCCGACGACGGCGTATGCCACCATGCAGGCGGCCGGCCTGGTCAACGACCACCTCGCCGGCTGCGTCGCCCGCTGAGGCAGGTCTGGTCATGCCGCCGGCAACCGCCGCACGGCGTACGCCTCGAACCTGCGCAGCGCCAGCCCGAGCCCGGCACGCACCAGCGGCCGGACCAGCGGCCACCCCGCCCTCCCGAGCCGGCCCAGCGGCAGGTCCAGCCGTTCCTCCCAGGTCACGACGGCATGCCGCTCGCCCAGCGCGGTGACGGCGAAAAGCCCCGGACCGCGGACCAGCCGGCCGGTGTGCATGACCTCGCAGCGCCGCGGCGGCTCCCATGCCGTCACGACCATGGTGTCGAGGAAGCCGACCCGGCCAACGCCGGTCCATGCCTCGATCCGGCCGCCGACCTCGTGCCCGAGCCCGTCGCCTGTCGTTCGCACCCGGGTCAGCGGTATCCAGTCGCTTTGGGCCGACCAGTCGGTCAGCACCTGCCAGACGTGGTCGGCGGCGGCCGGCACGGTCCGCGTGACCCGGACGACGGCGCTCACCGGCACCCGCCGCTCATTCGCCCGGCGCGGCGGTGGCGCCGGGTGCGCCCGACGACGCGCCGGGCGACGTACCAGGAGGTGCACCGGGCGGGACCGGGCGACGCCGCGGCAGTGGCATCCCGGCGGCCGGCCCCGGCGGCGGAGCGGCACCCGCCGGCCGGAGGCCCGGCAGCCGCGACTCCAGCTCCGCGATGCGCCGGTCGCGCCAGTCCAGCTCGCCCTCGAGCCGGTCGAGGACGCTGTCGACCTGGTCCATGCGGTAGCCGCGCTGGACCACCGCGAACCGCACGCCGTTGACGTCGTCGGCGCCGACCGCACCATCGGGCAGCAGCCGCTCGGTGCCGAGCGGGACGTCAGGCTCCAGGAGGTCGCCTCGCCCGAGCACCACCATGACGGCGGCGAACAGCACGACCGCGGCGAGGACGACGAAGACGACGACCATGACACCCGATCGTGCCACGCCCGCGCCGCGCCTCCACCTCACCCCGTACGCCGGCGCGTGCGAGGCTTGACCCGTGGGGTCCCTACACTTGGGCCGGTCGACGTTCGAGGCCGGCCGATTCGCCGTCATGGCCATCGTCAACCGCACGCCGGACTCCTTCTACGACCAGGGTGCGACGTTCGCCTTCGAGCGGGCCTGGCGGCGGGTCGAGGAGGTGGTCGCGGAGGGCGCGGACATCGTCGACGTCGGCGGGGTCAAGGCCGGCGCCGGCGAACCGGTGAGCCAAGCCGAGGAGATCGACCGCACGGCCGGGCTGGTCAGCGCGATCCGGGAGCGCTACCCGCACGTCGTCGTCAGTGTCGACACCTACCGGGCCGGCACCGCGGACGCGCTGTGCCGGGCCGGCGCCGACCTAATCAACGACACCTGGGCCGGCTCGGACCCCGAGGTCGCGGCGGTGGCGGCCGAGCACGGCGCCGGTCTCGTCTGCAGCCATACCGGCGGCATGCGCCCGCGCACCCTCCCACACCGTGTCAGCTACGACGACGTGGTCGCCGATGTGCTCGCCACCACGGTCGCGCTGGCCGAGCGGGCGGTCGGCCTGGGCGTGCCGAGCCAGAGCATCGTCATCGACCCGACGCACGACTTCGGCAAGAACACGTACCACTCGCTGGAGCTGACCCGGCGTCTGGACGAGCTGGTGGCAACCGGCTGGCCGGTGCTCGTCAGCCTGTCGCGCAAGGACTTCGTCGGCGAGACGCTGGACCTGCCAGTCAGCGAGCGCCTGGCCGGCACGCTGGCCGCGACCGCCGTCTCCGCCTGGCACGGCGCCCGGGTGTTCCGCGCCCACGACGTCGCCGCCACCCGGCAGGTGCTGGACATGGTGGCCTCGATCCGCGGCGACCGGCCGCCCGCCGCGCCGCTGCGCGGCCTGGCCTGAGCGGGCTCGAGGCGGCCTGCATTCACCACCCATACCGCGCGGGTTCTGAGGCCGTCGGTGCCGGCCTGAGGTGCCCGTAGGGGGTCCTTATGCGGATCCGAGCAGCCCGCACAGCGCTTCTAAGGTGCCGCTCAGCAGCGAAGATGCGGTACTCGCCCAATGTGGCGACCACCCCTTACGGATCACACTCATCTATGTCATATGAAGCAGGTTCCACGAAAGAGGTCCGGCCATGTCCAGCGAGTACCTCGCCCAGATCATCCACGACGAGCGTGCGACGCAGCTTCGGGCCGAGGCAGCCGCCGACCGGCTGGCCCGGACCGCGCTCCGCGCTACGAAGCGAGCCGCCGACGGCCAGCGGGACGCCACCCGGCGCTCCACCGGGCTCCTGCGGGGTTCCGTGCGGCGCCAGCGAGGCCGCCACGCGGTGTGACAGCACGCATCCCGAGGGCCCGGCAGCCGACAGGCGCCGGGCCCTCGCCGCGTCTCATGACGACACCGGAGCGCGCCGGACGTGGGCTGACGGACCGAGACGTAGCAGGATGGACCCGTGACATCGGCAGCCCACAGCCCGGTCATGGTCGGCCGGGCGGCCCAGCTCGCCGAGCTGCGGGCCGCGCTCGCCTCCGCCGCCGGCGGCGCCACGGTCACCGTGGTGCTCGGCGGCGAGGCGGGCGTCGGCAAGACCCGGCTGGTCACGGAGTTCGCCGACGACGCGGTTCGCCGGGGCGCGCGCGTCATCGTCGGGCAGTGCGTCGACATCGGCGCGGCCAGCCCCTACGCGCCGGTGGCGGGCGCGTTGCGCGAGCTGGCCGGGCAGGTCGGCACGGCGAGACTGCTCGAGGTCGCCGGGCCCGGACGGGGCGCGCTGGCCGGCCTCCTGCCCGAACTCGGCATCGACGCCGGCGACGCCCCCGGCAGCCAGGGCCGGCTGTTCGAAGCGGTCACCGGCCTGCTGGAGCAGGTCGCGGCCGACCAACCGCTGGTGCTGGTCGTCGAGGACCTCCACTGGGCCGACCAGTCCACCCGCCAGCTGCTGCAGTTCGTCGTCCGCGCCCTCACCACCGCCCGGGTGCTGCTGGTCGGAACCTACCGCAGCGACGAGATGGGGCGGAAGCATCCGCTGCGGACGATGCTGGCCGAGCTGGAGCGGGTCCGCACCGTGCACCGCATCGAGCTGCCGCGGCTCACCGCGAACGAGGTCGGCGAACAGCTGACCGCACTCGTCGGGGCGCCACCGGACCGCGGCACCGTCCGGCGCATCCACGCACGCAGCGAAGGTGTACCGTTCCTCGTCGAGCAGCTCGCCGGGCTGGAGGCCGGCGCCGAACTGCCGGAGTCGCTGCGCGACCTGCTGCTGGTGCGGGTCGAGGCGCTGTCGCCCGACGCCCAGCAGCTGATCCGGCTGCTCGCCGTCGGCCGCACCCGCGTCGACCACGAGCTGCTCGCCGCCGTCAGCGATCTCGACCCCGACGCGCTGGACGCGAGCCTGCGCGAGGGCGTCTCTGCGAACCTGCTGCGGGTCGACGGCGACGGCTACGCGTTCCGGCACGCGCTGGTCCGTGAGGTCGTCCACGGCGACCTGCTGCCCGGTGAGCACGGCCGGCTGCACTCGCGCTACGCCGCGACGCTGGAGCAGTGGGCCGACGAGAGCGCCCGGCCCGGCCGTGCCGTCATGGCCGAGGTCGCCCATCACTGGTTTTGCGCGCACGAACAGGAGAGGGCGTTCGTCGCCTCGCTGGCAGCCGCCGCGGAGTCACGGGCCACCGTCGCGTACGCCGAGACCCAGCGCAACCTCGAACGCGCGCTGGAGCTGTGGGACCAGGTACGTGACCCCGAGGTGAAGGCTGGCATCGACCACGTCGAGCTGCTGGCACGCGCCGGCTCGGCCGCAACCAACGCCGGCGAGATCGACCGCGCGCTGGCGCTCGTCGACGCCGCGCTGTCCGAGGCGGAGTCCCGGTCAGAGGCGTCCTCCCGGCCGGACGTGGACGCACCACGGCTGGCCCGGCTGCTGGCGTTCCGGGCCACCCTGCTCGGCGACCTCGGCCGCCCCGGCGGGATCGAGCTCATCCGGCGGGCACTCGACCTCGTCCCGGCGCAGCCGCCCACGCCGCAACGAGCCCGGCTGCTGCAGAAGCTGGGCTCCCGGCTGATGATGGAGGGCCGCACCGACGAGGCCGCCGAGGTGTCCCAGGAGGCCGCGGCCATGGCCCGGGCCACCGGCGAGGCCGAGGCGGAGTTCCGGGCCGAGGTGGTGCTCGGCCCCTGTCTGGTGAGCCTGGGCCGGACCGACGAGGGCATCGCCATCCTGCGAGCCTGCCGCGACCTCGCCGCCGGCCTCCCCGAGCGCCTCATGAGCTATCACATCAACCTGTCCGACTCGCTGCACCTGCTCGGCCGGTATGCCGAGGCCGCCGAGGTAGCCCGCGACGGCATCGACCGCACCCGCGAGGTCGGCCTGGCCCGCACCCTGGGCTCCATGCTCACCGGCAACGCGGCCGAACCGCTGCTGGCGCTGGGCGACTGGAGCACGGCCGGGCAGTTGATCGACCGCGCCATCGAGCTCGACCCGCCGGGCCGGCACGCGTGGCAGATGCTGCGGCTGAGGGCCTGGCTCTCGCTGTGGCAGGGCGACGTCGAGACCGCGACGCGACTGGCCGACGACATCCGCACCCGCGAGGCCGGCCGGCAACCCGGTCCGCAGTACGTGCTGGCGCTCGCCAAGACCTGGGCCGAGGTCGCCATCGTCCGCGGCGAGCCCGGCCAGGCGTGGGCGGAGGTCACGGCCGCCGTCGAGGCGTCACCGCGGCCGCAGCCCGGCTACGACCAGCCGCTGCTGGCCACGGCCGCGTGGGCGCTGGAGACGCGTCTGTGGGGCGGCCAACCTGCCGGAAGCTCCGGGGACGTCGACGCAGCCGCCGGCTCCGGTTCTGACGGTGATGTGGCCACCGAGGTCGCCTGGCTGCGCAGCCGGATGGACGAGCTCGAGGGCTGGGGGCCGGTGCCGCTGTGGCGCTCCGTCGTCGAGGCCCACCTGGCCGGCCTGCACGGACCCGCGCCGGACGCCTGGCGGCGCGTGCTCGACGCCGTCGCGACCGCGGGCGGCCCGGTCTACCTGCGGCCGTACGCGGGCTACCGGCTGGGTGAGGCACAGATCGCGACGGGAGAGCGCGACGCCGCCGCGACGACGCTGACCCAGGCCGCCGGCGACGCCGACGAGCTCGGCGCCGCACTCGTGCGCGGCTGGATCGACGACCTTCGCCGTCGTGCCCGGCTGGTACCCGCCGGCGCGGCGGACGGCGACGGCGACGGCTTGCTCGCGGCGCTGACCCAACGCGAACACGAGGTGCTGCGGCTCGTCGCCGCCGGCCGAAGCAACCGCCAGATCGGCGAGGAGCTGTTCATCAGCGCCAAGACCGCCAGCGTGCACGTGTCGAACATCCTGACCAAGCTGGGCGTGTCCGGCCGTGGCGAGGCGGCCGCCGTCGCGCATCGAGCCTGGGTCGGCCGCCCGTGATCATCAACGGTTGGCGACGTACTTAAGGTCGCCACCGGTTGATGATCATGTGGTGATCGGTCAGTGGAAGGTGTCGTAGGCGGCGACCGCCGGTGCCTCGACGTCGAGGGCACCGACGTCGCCGGTGAGCACCTCTTCGTAGCCGAGCATGCGGCCGGACTCGGGATCGACGAGCAGGACGTGGCGCCGGTCGAGCCCGGAGTCGTCGCTGTCGGTGCCGAACGCGACCGCGTCCCGGCCGCTGCGGTCGGTCATCTCGCCCAGCGCCACCACGCCGGGCTCGCTGGCGAGCATGGCCAGGGTCGCCGCCTGCACCGCGGGCCCGAGCGCTCGCTCGCCGTACACCTCACGGACCGCCTGGAACAGCGCGGCCGCGGGGTCGTCGGCCTCCGGCCAGACCGTCAACAGCTGGTCACGCAGCACGACCGGGTCGGCCGACAGCTGCGCCGGATAGGCCGACGGCAGCTCGCCGACCGGGAAGGTCTGGTCGACGAGCACCTCGCCAGCACCGGCAGGGACGTCCGACTCGTCCCACTCCTCGTTCGGGAACCGGGGCTGGCCGTGTTCCTCGCGCAGGTGGATCGAGCCGTCCTCGCGAAACGTCCGCTCACTGATGACGGGCACGACGGCGGACGTGACGACCTCGGTGCCTGTCTCGGCGCCGTAGCCGAGGGTGGCCGCGCCCTCGGCCGGGACGCCCGCGGCCTCGCCGACGTCCGGTGCGGCGCCCTCGGCGGGGCCCGCGGCGTCCTCCGTGCCGCCGTCGACGGTGACGGCCAGCAGCCAGCTCTCCGTCCGCACCGTCGTGTCGGCGGGTGCGCCGCCCGGCTCCGCGCCGCCCGGCTCCACGTCATCGGACTCCGTTCCGGAGGCGGCGGCCGCCAGCTCGCGCAGCTGCGGCCCGGCCGGCTGCCCGACGCTCAGCTCCGCGGCGAGCACCGGCGGGGTCGCGGCGTGGACGACGTCGCTGCCGGGAGTGCCAGGGTCGGCGACGACGAGCACCGCCGCGGCCACCGCCGACGCCGCCGCGATGCCGGCGGCCGGCCAGACCAGCTGGCGGGTGCGGCGCGGGCGGGGCGGGACCACACCGCGCGCGACGGTCTCCTCCAGCAGCCGCCGGATCGCCTCACGGCGCTGCGGTGGGAGCTCGCGCCGCGGTGGTACGTCGAACGCGAGGTTCGAGCTGATCGGACTCATCGGTGGTGCGCCCCTTCGGTTCTGGTGCCCGGTGGTGTCTGGGTGCCGCGGCTCTTCGCGGCGGCGGCCTCGGTCATCCGCTCCATGTGCGCGCGGGCTCGGGCCAGCCGCGACCGCACGGTGCCGACAGGAATGCCCAGGGCGACAGCGGCCTCGGCGTAGGTGCGCTCGCCCCAGACGCACAGAGCGAGGACCTCCTGCTCCTGCTTGGGCAGGCGGCGGAAGACGCGCAGGATCTGCTTCATGCGCCGCTCGGAGTCGGCGGTGTCGGGCGCCTCGCCTACACCGTGGGCGTGGTCGACGCCGTCGGGGTGATCGGGATCGGCCGGGTCCGGCGCGTCCGGGCCGGCGCCGTCGCGGGCGGTGGACGGCTGGTCGTCGTCGCCGGCCCGGCCCTCGATGACCGCCGGCGGTAGCTTGGCCAGCAGCCGTCGGTGGCGCCGCACCGCCCGGGTGCTGTTGCGGGCCACCTTCGAGGCGAGGCCGAGCAGCCACGGCACGAACGCGCCGGCCTCGACGGTGACGTCCTCGCGCCGGCGCCATGCCTCGAGGAACACCACGGACGTGAGGTCCTCCGCGGTCTTCCAGCTTCCGGTGAGGCGGAAGCAGTAGTTGTAGACCACGGTGGAGTGACGGGTGAACAGCTCACCGAACGCGGCCGGGTCGCCCCGGCGGGCCCGGGACCACAATTGGTCATCGGGCGGTGCGTCCAAGGTGCTCATGGTCGTCTCGTGTCCACCTGCCGCAGCGGTCCGGATGGCTTGTCGGTGCCCTCGGCTAGCGTTGCCGGAATGAGCCAGCCACCCGTCGCCACCTGGCACGCACTCTGCCTTGACGCGAGCGACCAGTCCCGACTTGCCGAGTTCTGGTCGACGGCTCTCGGCCGCCGGCCAGACGCTGACGATCCTACGCACCTGGTGGGCGAAGCAGAAGCCGAGCAGGTCTGGGTCGACGCGGTGCCGGAGCCGAAGTCGGCGAAGAACCGCGTGCACCTCGACGTCGACGTCGGCGACATCGACGGTCTGCTGTCCATCGGCGCCACCGTGCTGCGACAGCCGGACGAGGAGATCTCCTGGTACGTCATGGCCGACCCCGAGGGCGGCGAGTTCTGCGCCTTCGTCCGCCCCGCGCGCGCCTCCCTGCCGGGCCGGCTCTACGAGGTGGTGGTCGACTGCGCCGACCCGTACGCCCAGGCCGACTGGTGGGCGCAGCTGTTCGGCCTGGTCGCCGAGCGGGAGCCCAAGGGGCACTTCGCCGCGCTGGAGGGCGGCGGCGTGCTGCCGTTCGACTACCTCTGCTTCGTCCCGGTGCCCGAGCCCAAGACCACCAAGAACCGCGTGCACTGGGACGTCACCGTTGCCGACGTCGCGCTGCTCACGGCCCGAGGGGCCCGGGTACTGCGCGAGCCGGGCGGCGACGTCTCCTGGCACGTGATGGCCGACCCCGAGGGCAACGAGTTCTGCGCCTTCACCGCCGGACCGTAGGCTCTGCGGCGTGGCACCACACCTCGATCTCGACCTGCCCGCGCCCGCGCTGACCGCCGTCCTGTGCGACCTCGCCTCACCCAGCGGGCAGGAGAAGGCGCTTGCCGACTCCGTCGAGGCCGCGCTGCGCTCGTACCCGCACCTCACCGTCGACCGTGACGGTGACGCCGTCGTCGCCCGCACCACTCTGGGCCGCGACTCACGCGTCGTCGTCGCCGGGCACATCGACACCGTGCCGCCGGCGGGCAACCTGCCCACCCGGCTCGACGGCGGCACCCTGTGGGGCCGCGGCACGGTCGACATGAAGGGCGGGGTGGCGGTCGCGCTGCGGCTCGCCGCGCACGTCCCCGACCCAGCCAGCGACGTCACCTACGTCTTCTACGACAACGAGGAGGTCGAGGCCGAGCGCAACGGCCTCGGCCGGGTCGCCTCGCACCGCCCCGAGCTCCTGCGCGCCGACTTCGCGGTGCTGATGGAGCCCACCGCCGCGGCGGTCGAGGGCGGCTGCAACGGCACCCTGCGGGTCGCGGTCGAGCTCACCGGCACCGCCGCGCACAGCGCCCGCTGGTGGATGGGGAGCAACGCCATCCACGCCGCCGCTCCGGTGCTGCGGCGGCTGGCGGAGTACGAGCCGGCCACGGTCGTCGTCGACGGCCTGGCCTACCGCGAAGGGCTCAACGCGGTAGCCATCAGCGGCGGCATCGCCGGCAACATCATCCCGGACCATTGCGTGGTCACGGTCAATTACCGGTTCGCGCCCAGCGCCACCGAGCAGGAGGCGTTCGAGCACGTCGCCAAGGTGTTCGACGGCTACGACGTGCGGCTGGTCGACTCCGCGCCCGGTGCCCGGCCCGGGCTGGACCGACCGGTCGCAGCGGCGTTCGTCACGACGGTCGGCGGCCAGCCGCAGGCCAAGGTCGGCTGGACCGACGTCGCCCGGTTCGACGCCCTCGGCGTGCCGGCGGTCAACTACGGGCCCGGCGACCCGCAGCTGGCCCACGCCGACGACGAGCGAGTCGACGTCGCCGAGATCGATCTGTGCGAGCAGCGCATGCGAGCTTGGCTGCGCGGCTGACCAGGCCGCAACTACCCTGGCCGCGTGACACGACACGAGGAGTTCGAACGGCCGGGGTGGCCGGACGACGGGCGAGCCCAGCCCGTGCGCACCGGCGAGCAGCACAGCGGACCTGTCATCAAGCGAGGAGCTCAGTACGACGTGACCACCACCGACCAGCGGCTGCTCGACGAGGTGGGACCGTCGGACTGGGTACACACCGACCCGTGGCGGGTGCTGCGCATCCAGTCCGAGTTCGTCGAGGGGTTCGGCGCGCTCGCCGAGCTCGGCCCGGCCGTCAGCGTGTTCGGCTCCGCCCGCACGCTCTCCGACGACCCCCACTACGAGCGTGCGGTCGATCTCGGCGCCCGGCTGGCCAGGGCCGGCTACGCCGTCATCACCGGCGGAGGTCCCGGCATCATGGAGGCCGCCAACAGGGGTGCCCACGAAGCCGGCGGGGTCTCCGTCGGCCTGGGCATCGAGCTGCCGTTCGAGCAGGGCATCAACGCCTATGTCGACCTCGGCGTGAACTTCCGCTATTTCTTCGCCCGGAAGACCATGTTCGTCAAGTACGCGCAGGGATTCGTGGTGTTTCCCGGCGGGTACGGCACACTCGACGAGCTGTTCGAGGCCATGACTTTGGTCCAGACGCACAAGGTGACGGCCTTTCCCATCATTCTGATAGGTGTCGAGTACTGGAAAGGTCTCGTCGACTGGCTGCGTGACACGGTGGTCGCGGAGAAGAAGATCTCACCGCTCGACGTCGACCTGCTCACCGTCACCGACGACCTCGACGGCGTACTCGACGTGCTGGCCAGGGCCGAAAAGGCGCGCCGCTCGGCTGGTCGCTCCACGGGTCGCGAGTAAGGCGCGTGCGGGAGCGATTCCGACATTCGTGACTGCGCACATGCTTGCGCGTCACACCCTCCAAGCGGTAGACCAAGGCCACTGATTGGAGGCGGTACATGTCCGATGCACCCGCACAGGCCACCGGAGAACGCCCACCCGAGCCCGAGCAACAGCCCAGCCTGAAAAGGGTGATGGGCCCGAGTCTGCTGTTGTTGTTCGTCGTCGGCGACATTCTCGGCACCGGCGTCTACGCGTTGACCGGTCAGGTCGCGGCGGAGGTCGGCGGCGCGGCGTGGCTGCCGTTCCTGGTCGCCTTCATCGTCGCCATCCTGACCGCCTTCAGCTACCTGGAGCTGGTGACGAAATATCCGCAGGCCGCGGGTGCCGCGCTGTACACGCACAAGGCCTTCGGCGTCCACTTCGTCACGTTCATCGTCGCGTTCACCGTCATGTGCTCGGGCATCACGTCGGCGTCCACGGCGTCGCGGGCGTTCGCCTCCAACCTCGGTGCGGCGTTCGAGCTCGACCTCGGCACCGGTGTCGGCATCACGCTGGTGGCGCTCGGGTTCATCCTGCTGGTCGCCATCGTGAACTTCCGCGGCGTCGGCGAGAGCGTCAAGGCCAACGTCGTGCTCACGTGCGTCGAGCTGAGCGGTCTGCTGATCATCATCATGATCGGCCTGTGGGCCATCGGCGGCGGCGACGCCGACATGTCCCGGGTCACCGAGTTCGACACCCAGGGCCAGGGCGTGTTCGGCGCCGTCACGGCCGCGACAGCACTGGCGTTCTTCGCGATGGTCGGCTTCGAGGACTCGGTCAACATGGCCGAGGAGTGCAAGGAGCCGGTGCGCATCTTCCCGAAGGTCATGCTCGCCGGCCTGATCATCACCGGCACCATCTACGTGCTGGTGGCCATCTCGTCGGTCGCGCTCGTCCCGGTCGCGCAGCTCGGCGAGGGCGATACGCCACTGCTCCAAGTGGTCGAGGCAGGGGCGCCCGGCTTCCCGCTGCGCGTCTTCGCCTTCATCACGATCTTCGCCGTCGCCAACTCCGCGCTCATCAACATGCTCATGGCCAGCCGGCTGGTCTACGGCATGAGTCGCGAGCGCGTGCTGCCCGGCCCTCTCGGCCGCGTGCACCCCAGCCGGCGCACCCCGTGGGTCGCCATCATCTTCACCACGGCGCTCGCGGTCGCGCTCATCACCTTCGTCGGTGAGGTCCCGGCACTGGGCGGCACCACCGCACTCCTCCTGCTCGCGGTGTTCTCGGTGGTCAACGTGGCGGTGCTGGTCCTTCGGCGCAGCCCTGTCGAACACAAGCACTTCCGCGCGCCCACGATCATCCCGATCATCGGCGCCATCACCTGTGCATACCTCGCGACGCCGCTCACCGGCCGCGACAACGAGCAGTACCGCATCGCCGGCGTCCTGCTCGCCATCGGCGTCGTCCTGTGGTTCATCACCTGGCTGGTCAACCGCCGCCTGCACCGCCCGCCGGGCGACCTGGGAGACCCGGAGAACCTCGGCGTTGGCGGCCCCGTCAACTGACACCCCCCCATCCTCCCGTTGATCATGGGCTAAGTGCTCCTTCCACACGCTCGGAAGGTGCCTTCGCCCATGATCAACGCGGTTGTGTCGCGGATCCTGGGGTTCGCCGTCCCCTTTGTCCAGCCGCCACCGGACGCGACCTTGTGGGGCAGCTATCAGAGGGACGGCGAGAGTGTGGGCACGGGGTCGGATGCGCGGTGCCTCGTGATCATCAACGAACGCCGACATCACGAGGATGGTGTGTGCTCCACCATGCTTGCAACCCTGGTGGAGCGCGAGAACGCCTCGTGATGTCACGGATCGTTGATGATCAAGCGGTGACAATCTGGCCCCCCGGTCACGCTCGACCACCGAGCGAATCGGGCCGCCAAGCGTGACGCCAGGCCAGCACGCGACCACCAGCCAGCCCGACGCCGGGCCCGCACCCAGCAAGCCAGTCCCGCGACCGGCGAGTCCAGGGGACCTCGCCCAGGCGGCGAAGCGCCCCCTCAAGGCGCCCTCGACGCGCCCGGACAATCACCAGCGAGGCAACCGACCCCCTCCCGGAACCACCCCCTGGGTTGATCACGGAGTAGAGCAGCTTCCGAGACCGCGGGAAGGAGACCTACTCCATGATCAACGGGCGGCGGCGGCCGCGCGAGCGATCAGGAGCAGGTTCAGGAGCAAGTCCAGTAGCTCATCCGGTTGTCGTCGGCGGAACCGACATAGGAGCTGCTGGCGTTCGGGCTCATGGTCCAGAGCCGGGTGCCGCCCTGGGAGTCGTACGCGCCGAGCGTCCTCGACGAAGTGCGGTTGACCCACGAGGACGTGGCGTTGTCGAAGCCGTAGGAGCTCGCATAGCCCGAGCAGGTGCTGGAGAACTGGTACCGGGCCCCGTCGAAGTTCGTGGACGTGTAGAAGCAGTAGTACCCGGACGGGCAGGAGCTCGCACTGCCGCGCGGCTGCACAGCGCCGGCCTCCGGGTCGCTCAGGTCGGCGAGGTCGGTCAGGCCGAGCTGAGCCACCACGTCCTCGCGAACGCCGTCGCCGAGGCCGGCCGGTGCGGCTTCCTCGCCCGGATCCGGCCAGACCGCGATGATCTCGCCGCCGTCCCAGGCGATCGCGTTGTCCGACACCTGCACGCCGCCGGGCAGCTGCTCGAGTGCCTCGGTCAGCTCCGCCGCCAGTGGCCCGCTGGCGCTCACCGTCAGGTCCGTAGCATCGGATTCAACAGCTCGGGCTCCGGTGGAGGTGGCGGCCAATGCGACCACCATTCCCACCAGGGCCGCCATCGTCCGCCGTCGAGCCATCCAGCCTCTCCCTCCGCTCCGCAGCGATTCGCCGTGCCTGGTCACGCTCTCCGCTTCGTCGTTCCGTAGGCTGATGCCCATGACCGACGTGCGATCGGCCTGGGGCTTCGGGCTGGCAACAATAGCCGCAGATGGAACGATCTTGGACGTTTGGTACCCATCTCCGGCCCTCGGCAAACCGCCGACCTCCACTGACGACGCTCTGCTGGAGCTGCGCGAGCTCGAGGGCGAGGACCGCGACCGCGCGGTCCGGCGTGCCATCGTCGAGACCGAGATCGAGCTCGACACCGCACCCGAGGACGCCTTCGACGCCTATCTTCGCCTGCATCTGCTGTCGTACCGGCTGGTGGCGCCGCGCGAGCAGAACCTCGACGGCGTCTTCGGGGTGCTCACCAACGTCGTGTGGACCAACCACGGTCCGTGCCTGGTCGACGGGTTCGAGCGCACCCGGCTGCGGCTGATGCGCCGCGGCCCGGTGACGGTCCATGGCATCGACAAGTTCCCGCGCATGGTCGACTACGTCGTGCCGTCCGGTGTGCGCATCGCCGACGCCGACCGGGTGCGGCTCGGCGCGCACCTGGCCCCCGGTACCACGGTCATGCACGAAGGCTTCGTCAACTACAACGCCGGCACGCTCGGTTCCTCCATGGTCGAGGGGCGCATCTCCGCCGGTGTCGTCGTCGGCGACGGGTCCGACGTGGGCGGCGGCGCCTCGATCATGGGGACGCTGTCCGGCGGCGGCAAGGAGACCATCACCATCGGCAGCAACTGCCTGGTCGGCGCGAACGCCGGCATCGGCATCTCGCTGGGCGACGGCTGCATCGTGGAGGCCGGCTGCTACATCACCGCCGGCACCAAGGTCAGTCTGCCCGACGGCCGCGTCGTCAAGGCCCTGGAGCTGTCCGGCCGCGACGGCCTGCTGTTCCGCCGCAACAGTCTCACCGGTGCGGTGGAGGCGTTGGCCCGATCCGGCGACTGGGGCGGCCTCAACGCGGCGCTGCACGCCAACTGACACCAGGACATCCGGACCGCCCCGGAACCGCCGGCCGACTCGAAGACGTTCTCACTACCTCATGAGCCGTGCTGCCCGCCTGATGGCCACCATCGGGACCCTCCTCGCCCTCGGCGGATGCATCGCCGCGCTGCTCATCTGGTGGGCGAGTAGCGGCGACGGGCCGCTGGGCACCCGAGCCGAGTGCCGGGCCACCGTCGACGGGCGCACCGTCACGCTCACGCCCGAGCAGGCCCGGCAGGCGGCCACCATCGCCGCCGTCGCCGAGAAGCGCGGCCTGCCGGCGCGCGCCGTCACCATCGCCCTGGCCACCGCGTACCAGGAGTCCGACATCTACAACCTCAGCTACGGCGACCGCGACTCGCTGGGACTGTTCCAGCAGCGTCCGTCGCAGGGCTGGGGCACGGCGGAGCAGATCCGCGACCCCGTCTATGCCGCCGGCGCCTTCTACGACGCGCTGGAGCAGATCCCCGACTACCGCGACCTCGAGATCACCGTCGCGGCACAGGAGGTCCAGCGCAGCGCCTTCCCGGACGCCTACGCCGACCACGAGGACGACGCCCGGGTGCTCGCCTCGGCCCTGACCGGCCACTCCGAGGCCGCGTTCGCCTGCCAGTTCTCCCCCGGCGACCACGCCGCGCAGTCCGAGGGCGATGACGGGCTGACTGACCGCGCCCGCGCCGTCCGCGACCACCTGGTCACCACGTTCGGCGAGCTCGACATCGGCGGGTTCCAGCCCGGCGGCATCGACTCCGGCCACGTCGAGGGCTCGGCGCACTACGACGGCCGCGCGCTCGACGTCATGTTGCGCCCGTACGACGACACTGAGGTCAACCGGCGTGGCTGGGTGCTCGCGCACTGGGTGACGGCGTACGCCGACGAGCTGGGCGTGGCCACCGTCATCTACGACGACAAGATATGGTCGGCGCGCCGGTCCGACGAAGGATGGCGCGACTACACGCACCCCTCCGGCAACACCGAGGACGCGACGTTGCGCCACCTGGACCACGTCCACATCGACGTCGCCGAAGGGTCCTGACGGGATGCCGAGCAGTCACGGCGGGGTGGTCGCCACCCCGCACACCATGAGCACGCGCGCCGGCGTGGAGATCCTCCAGGCCGGTGGCAACGCCGTCGATGCGGCCATTGCGGCCATCGCGGTCCAGGGCGTGGTGGCGCCGGAGACCTGCGGCGTCGGCGGCGACCTGTTCGCGCTGGTCCACCGCCCGGGCGAGGCCGCACCGCTGGCGCTCAACGCGTCCGGACGCGCGGGCTCCGGGGTCGACGCGGCCGCGCTGCGGGCCGCCGGCCACCAGGAGATCCCGCGCAACCATCCCGGCGCCATCCCGGTGCCGGGCTGCGTCGACGGGTTCGTCGCGCTGTCCCGGCTCGGCCGGCTGCCGCTGGCCTCGGTGCTCGCCCCGGCCATCCGGCTGGCCGGCGACGGGTTCCCGGCCAGCGAAGAGCTGGTGCGGTCCTTCCGCCTCGGGCGAGACCTCCTGGCCGGGCAGGAGTCCGCCGCGCCGATGCTCGCCGCCACCCGAGTGGGTGCGACGGTGGTGCGGCCCCAGCTCGCCGAGACACTGCATGCCGTCGCCGACGGCGGCCGCGCGGCGTTCTACGAGGGTGCACCGGGGGCCGCCATCAGCGCCGCTCTCGACGGCGTCATCACCGCCGACGACCTACGGCGCGAACAGGCCGACTGGGTCGAACCGCTGTCGGTCGACGTCTGGGGCGCCATCGGGTGGACGGTCCCGCCGAACTCGCAGGGCTACCTGGGCATCGGGGCATGCGCGGTGCTGGAGCGGCTGGGCTGGGGCGCTGACCCGGCCGATCCGGGTGACTGGCACCTGATGATCGAGGCGTATCGTGCGCTGGCCGCCGAGCGCGACGTCGTCGTCGTCGACCCGGCGCACGTGCCGGTGGGGCTGGACCTGCTGCTCGACCCAGCCCGGCTGGATGCCGTCGCGGCGAGCGTCGACCCGTCCGCGGCCCGGAAGCGGCACCCGGCCGCGCTCGCCGCCGGCGGCACCGCGTACCTGTGCGTCCTCGACGCGGGCGGCATGGGCGTCTCGCTCATCCAGTCCAACTTCTCTGGCCTCGGCTCCGGTGTCGGTGCCGGGTCTGCCGGGTTCCTCCTGCACGACCGCGGCCGCGGCTTCACACTCGTCGAGGGCCACCCTGGCGAGCTGGCGCCGGGACGGCGGCCGCTGCACACGCTGTCGCCGACGCTGTGGACCCGCGACGGCGACCTGGCGCTGCTGCTGGGCACCCGCGGCGGGCACGTCCAGCCGCAGCTGGTGGAGCAGATGGCGGCGTGGGTGCTGGGCGCGGGCCAGGATCCCGACGTCGCACAGGAGCGGGCCCGGTGGACGGTGTCCCTGCCGTCGGAGCAGCCCGCGGGGTCTCACGTCTACATGGAACCCGACGTCGCACCGCGCGTCGTGGACGGGTTGCGGCGGCTCGGTCACGAGGTGACCCCGGTCGACGGGCCGCAGTCCGGGTGGGGTCCGGTCTCTCTCATCAAGGTCGACGACGACGGCGCTCGGCTGTCGGCACGCGACGCCAGGGTGGAGACGACGGCGGTGACGTCCGCGTGACGGTTGCGGCTGCTGCCGGCTGTCGCACCGGACGGCTACGGTAGAGGCATCATGAGCAGCCCGTCGTCGCCGCCCCCGCCCCCGTCGCCGTCGGGCTCGGCGGACGGGACGGGCACCGTGGTGTGGAAGCTGGCCACGGCGTTGGCCCTGGCGGTGGGCCTCATCCTGGCCGGCGTGGTCTACCTGGTCATGGACGACCGGGTCGACGACCTGCGCGCCGAGCGCGACGCCGCCCGCGAGGAGCTGGCCGTGGCCGAGGAGTCGGGCTCCGACGGCTCGCTGGAGGACCTCCTCGGCGGCGACCTCGGCGGGCTCGAGGATCTCCTCGGCGGCGACGGCTCCGGTCTGGAGGGCCTGCTCGGCGACCTGGGCGGCATGGGCGACATCGACCCGATCCTCTTCCAGTGCCTCGGCGGCAGCGGGCTCGGCATCGGCGGCGAGGGCTCCATCCCCGACGGCGACGTCGAGACGCAGGTGGCCGCGATCCAGGACATCGTCGCCGAGGAGCGCGGGCTGCCGGCCACCGAGGCTCTGGACATCGAGTTCGTGAGCATCGACGAGGTCCAGCGTCGTGCCGTGGAGCTGACGTCGGAGGAGCTCGATCCCGAGCGGGCGGCGGTCGACTCGCGGCTGCTCGCCGCGCTGGGCGCCGTCGAGCCCGGCACCGACCTGCTGCAGTCCCAGCTCGACGCGCTGGATGCCGGCGTCGGCGGCTTCTACGACCCCGAGACACAGGAGCTGGTCATCGGATCGGAGGAGATGGACGCGCTCGGCACGTTCGTCACCGCGCACGAGCTGGTCCACGCCCAAGCCGACGCCGAGCTCGGGCTGCCGGACCAGGAAGCCATCGCCGCCGACTCCGGCTCCGACGCCGCCTATGCCGCGCTGAACGTCATCGAGGGCGACGCGTCGCTGTACAGCCAACAGTTCATCGGGTCGCACCTGCCGCTGGACGAGCTGATGTCGCTTCAGGCGCAGTCCGGGCAGACCACCGCCGATCTCGACCAGCTGCCGCACTTCATCGCCCGTCAGCTGGAGTTCCCGTACGTCGAGGGCATGACGTTCAGCTGCGATGTGTTCCTCGAGGGCGGCTGGGACGCCATCGACGAGACGTACTCCACGCTGCCGACCACGACGGCGCAGATCCTGTTCCCCGACCGCTACCGCGCCAGCGAGGCGGCCGTCGACGTCCGCGACCCCGCCGGCCCCACCGGCTGGGACGAGCTCCGCACCGACACCTTCGGCGCCGCGGACCTGCTGTTCCTGCTCGAGGCCCCCGGCGACGACGAGGCCGCGGCCTTGTCAGACCCATCCGAGCGGGTGGGGGCCTGGGCGGGCGGCGAGGTCACCGTCTGGGGCCAGGGCGAGCAGACAGCGCTGGGCCTGGTGCTGGCCGACCGCGGCGACGCCACGCCGCTGTGCGAGACCGTGACGGATTTCTACGCGGCCGCCTTCCCCGACGCCACCCGCACCGACGACGGCGGCAGCGCCGTGTTCGCCGGCTCCGAACAGTCAGCGGTCGTGAGCTGCACGGACTCCGAAGTCGCGCTCGGCATCGGCCCCGACGCCGAGACCGCCGCGGCCGCCATCTCCTGACCTTCGCCGCCGCCCGGAATGATCACGTTCAGCACGTAATCTCGTGTCGCACCACGCCTACAAGCATGGTGAGGCTCGGGTGATCCTGCTGAACGTGATCATTTCGTGCCCGGCGCGTCACATCGGAGGCGCTCATCAGGCGGCGGTGAGGCGCTTGGCGGCGGCGTCGATGCGCTCGTCCGAAGCGGTGAGGGCGACGCGCACGTGCGAACCGCCGGCCGCGCCGTAGAAGGCACCGGGCGCGACCAGGATGCCGCGATCGGCCAGCCAGCCGACGGTGTCCCAGCAAGGCTCGTCGCGGGTCGCCCATAGGTAGAGGCCGCCCTGGGAGTGCTCGATGCGCAACCCGGCCTCGACCAGCGCGGCACGCAGGACCTCGCGCCGACGGCGGTACCGCGCCCGCTGCTCGTCGACGTGGGTGTCGTCGTCGAGGGCGGCGGTCATGGCGGCCTGCACGGGTGTGGGCACCATGAGCCCGGCGTGCTTGCGCACCTCTAGCACCCGCGACACCAGGGCCGGGTCGCCGGCGACGAAGCCGGCGCGGTAGCCGGCCAGGTTGGACCGTTTGGACAGCGAGTGCACGGCCAGCACGCCGTCCAGCGACCCGCCGTTGACCGCGGGGTCGAGAACCGACACGGGCGCGGCGTCCCAGCCCAGCTCGAGGTAGCACTCGTCCGAGGCGACGACGGCGCCGCGCTCGCGGGCCCATTCGACGACCTTCGCCAAGTGCGCGGCCGGCAGCACCTTGCCGTGCGGGTTGGCCGGCGAGTTGACCCAGATCAAGCCGACCCGGCGCGGGCCGAGTGCGGTGACGGAGTCGCTGGCGACGGGGTCGGCGCCGGCCAGCCGGGCACCGATGTCGTACGTCGGGTACGCCAGCTCGGGCAAGACGACGACGTCGCCGGCTCCCAGACCCAGCAGCGTCGGCAACCACGCCACGAGCTCCTTCGAGCCGACGGTCGGGATGACGGCGCCCGGGTCGAGGCCCGGCGCGCCGGCCCGGCGGCCGAGCCAGCGCACGGCGGCTTCCCGCAGCGCGGCCGTACCCAGGGTGGTCGGGTACCCGGGCGCGTCCGACGCCGCGGCGAGCGCGCGCCGCACGACGTCCGGCGTCGGGTCGACCGGCGTGCCGACGGAGAGGTCGACGACGCCGTCCGGGTGCTGGCCGGCCCGATTCCCGAAGGGCACCAGCGAGTCCCACGGGAAATCGGGCAACCGCGGCACGAGCTCAGTGCTCCCCTGTCTCCTGCGGCGGCAGAGCGGCGATGAGCGCGTGGTCCTTGGCGATGGGGCCGAGTTTGGCTGCGCCGCCGGGCGAGCCGAGGTCGTCGAAGAACTCTACGTTCGCGGTGTAGTAGTCCTTCCACTCGCCGGGGACGTCGTCTTCGTAGAAGATCGCCTCGACGGGGCAGACCGGCTCGCACGCACCGCAGTCGACGCATTCATCCGGGTGGATGTAGAGCATCCGCTCGCCCTCGTAGATGCAGTCGACCGGGCACTCCTCGACGCACGCGAGGTCCTTGAGGTCGACGCAAGGCTGCGCGATGACGTACGTCACGGCGATGTCCTCCTATCGAAAACCGGTTAGTGAACCGGCTGAACAATCACGCTGGCCACCCACCTAGTATCGCGGTGGTCATCTCCCATCGTGCACCAAGGTCAGCCTATGAGACAGCCCAGCGCCAAACTCGACCCGTCCGCCCTGGTCGGAAGGCGTGTCGTGGTCCGGTATCGCCTGCACGACGGCGACTTCGGCGCCACCGACGTGCTGGGGATGCTCGAGTCGTGGTCCGGCGGTCTGCTGCGGGTCGTGCCCGACCGCGGCGGCGACCGGGTCGACGTCGCCGAGTCGGACGTCGTCGCCATCAAGGCCATCCCGGCTCGGACGGTGACCCGGCGCGACATCCGAGACCTGGAGGCCGCCGCGGTACACGGCTGGCGGGCGCTGGAGACGGCGTGGCTTGGTGGCTGGCTGCTGCGCGCGTCGGGCGGGTTCACCGGGCGCGCCAACTCGTGCATGCCGCTGGACGACCCCGGCCTACCGGTGACGGACGCCGTCGCCCAGGTGGAGCGGTGGTACCGCGAACGCGAACTGGTCCCGGCCTTCCAGGTCCCCGAGCCGCTCGGCGTCACGCTCAGCCCGGTGCTCGACGCACGGGGATGGCCGCCGCTGGAGGACCGGACACTGGTCATGACGGCTCCCGTCGACGACGCGCGGGCCGCGGCCCGCGCCGAGCTGCCGCCGGTCCGCGTCGACGATCGCCCCGACGACGCCTGGCTCGCCGGCTACCACTACCGCGGCGGCGAGCTGCCGGCCCACGCGATCGACGTGCTGGTCAACGCCTCGACGGTCGGGTTCGCGTCGGTCGACGACGACGGTGTCCGGGTCGCGATCGCGCGCGGTGCGGTGACCGATGCCCCCAGCGGCCGGCGCTGGCTGGGCATAGCCGCCGTCGAGGTGGCGCCATCGGCACGGCGGCGTGGGCTTGGCAGCCACATCGTCTCCGGGTTGGCCGCATGGGCGGCAGGGCTCGGCGCCCAGGAGGCGTACCTCCAGGTCACCGAACCCAACACGGCCGCTCAGATGACCTACCGGCGGCTGGGCTTCGTGGAACACCACGCCTACCACTACCGCCGACTGCGCTGACGGCGCCGGCCGCGGCGGTCAGTCGTCGTTGCCGTTCCCGTTGCCCTGGCCGGGGTCGGAGCCGCAGATGACCCGGTGGTTGGGGTTGTAGGTCCACGGGTCGGCCTCGTCCTTGACCAGAGTGCCGTCGGGTGCCCAGACCTGGCGGTACGACGTGATGTCGAACCCCTGGCTGCCGCCCTGCGCCTGGCAGTTGTCCGAGGTGTCGTAGATGGTCTGCGGCGAGGTGTAGTTGGACCGCTCCGACACCGATGTCTCGACCCGGTAATGCTCCGTGCTCCAGATACGCACCGTCAGCGTCCCCTGGTTGCCGGGTGTGCTCGCGGTGAAGCTGGTGTCGACGACGACGCCGTACGGGGTGTCGTTACCGAACCGCATGTCCTTCGAGCCCCAGGCGACCGTGGCCTCCTGCCCGATCGGGTAGCGGTCGAAGTAGATCGAGTGCGGCCAGTGCTCGATGTCGTCGAGGCCGGCCAGGAACGCGGCGTGGAACGTCGTCGTCGCGACCTGGGAGACCCCGCCACCCAGCGACTCCTCCAACCGGCCACCGTTGATGATGGTGCCGGAGGTGAAGCCGTTGGCCTCGGTGCGCTCGCCGACGATGCCGTTCAGGCTGAACTCGTCGCCCGGCAGGATCAGTGTGTTGTCGATGCGCTCGGCGGCCGTGCCGATGTTGACGTTGCGGTAGTCCGCGTGCGGGAACCGCGTCGTGAACTCGGCCACGACCTCGGTGACGCCGAGCTGCTCGGCTGCCTCCGTCGTCAGCTCCGGGTCGACCTCGGCGAGCTCGACCGCCGCTTGGCGGGCATCGCCCTGCTCGGTGAGAACCGGCAGCACGGCGGCGCTCAGCGCGTCCGGGGCGATGCCCTGGCCCATCTCGGCCGGTACCACGACCGGTGCGCCGTTCTCGATGGTGACAGTGGCGTCCCGGCCCTCCTGACCGACCTCGGCGAGCAGGTCGCGGGCGACCTCGGCGAGTGCAGCACCGTCCAGTGCGGGCTGCAGCGTCCCGGCGTCGTCGGGTGTCAGCGTGAGCGCCTGGCCGATCAGCTCCGGCGGCAGCTCCACACTCTGCTCACCGGCGACGACGGTGACCGGCGCGGCCATGGCGGGCTCGGCGAACTCGGTGACGGCGCGCTGGACCTCCTCGGCGCTGATCGCCGGCTGGATCTCGTCGATGACCAGCGGGATGTCGCCGATCGGGAGCGTGGACCGGTCGCCGAAGAACGCCGCCTCCAGTTGCTCGCTGGTGGCCTCGATGTTGACGCCCTGACCCACCTGCGGCTCGCTGGTGACCACCTGACCGCCGTCGAAGGCGACCGCACCGTTGACCGGTTCGGTGTCGGCCTGCGCGGCCACCTCGGCCAGTGCCGCTTCCAGCGCGGTCCGGTCGACGGAGGCAACCGGGTCGGTCTCGCCCGCGCCGAGCAGGGCCTGGAACAGCGACAGGGGGTTGGCGCTGCCGCCCGGGATCTCGGCCACGGTGGCCGGCACGTCCACGGTCAGCCCGGCTGCGGACGGAACGATCTCGTACGTGGTCTCGCCCTCACCGACCGTCAGGTGGATCGGCTGGTCGACGACGCCGGGCAGCTGCTCGGTGAGCGTCGCCTCGGCCTCCTCTGGCGTCATGCCGCCCACCTCGATGCCGGCGACCGTGGCGCCGCGGGCCAAGGAGTCACCGGCGACGGCGAACGCCACGCCGTAGGCGATGCCGAGCACGACCACGACCGCCGCGAGCGCGATGAGCACGACGCGGCCACGGCGGGACGTCCCGTCGCCGCTCCCGTCGCCTGTGTCGCTGGTGTCGTCGTGAGGGCCGCCGGTGCTGTCGCCTGGGCCGTCCGCGTCGCTACTCTCCTGGGCGACCTGAGGCGCGGCGCCGTCGGCGGCGAGCGTCGCGGTGCGACCCATCGGAGCGGTGTCGTCGCCGGCCGTGGCCGGATCGGTGGGGTGGCCCGGAGGCGCGTACGGGTTGGCGGCCGCAGCCGGCGTGGCTGTGGCCGGCTTGGCTGTGGCCGGCGCGGTCGCAGCGCCGGGTGTCTGGGCCGCTGCCGCACCCGATGCGGCAGAGCTATCGGCAGCAGCGCTGTTGGAACCGGCGCCCGAACCGGCGCCCGCAGCACCGCTGGCCGCAGCTGCAGTGGCGGGCTGAGGGACTGGCCGGCGGTCGGCAGCGCCCTGGCGCCTGGCCGGCGCGCTCCCGGCCGCGGTGCTCCTCGTCGGGGTGCGTCCAGCGGGTGCGACAGTGGACGCGCTGCTGGCAGCATCGCCGCCGGCGGTGTCCGCCGGCGATGCAGGCTGGGCGCCCTTGGCGCCGTCCTCACCGGCAGGTGTCGACCCACCAGTACTGGCTGTGGCGGTCGTAGCGGCAGCATCGGGGTCGGGTGCTCCGTTGTCGGCAGCAGCATCCGCCGGCCCGGCGGCACCGGACGTCCCACGGCCGTTGACGGGCCGGCGGTCGGCCGCGCCCTGGCGCCTGGCCGGCGCGCCCGCGGCCGAACCGTCCGCTGCCGCTGTGGAGTCGCCGGTACCCGCGTCCGCACCGCTGAGCGCGTCGGAAGCCGGTTCGCCGGTACCGCCAGCGGCACCCTGACCGCCCGGGCCGTTCTGACGGCGAGCGGCCAGCTGCGCGGCTGTGGCAGCTTGCCCGGCAGCGGCCGCCTGACCGCCAGTGGCACCTCGGCTGCCCACGCCATCCTGAGTGCGAGCAGCGGCCTGACCACTTGTGGCGGCCTGGCCGCGAGCGGAGCCTGTGTCCTGGCGGCTGGGCGGTGCGCTGGCGTCGTCGCTCCCGGAAGCCCGGGCGGGCCGGCCAGCGGATGACGCCGAGCCGGACTCGGCTTCCGCGACGTTGCCGGCCCGGGAGAGGGCGGCCGTGACGGCTGCCACGAACGTGGCGGTGTCTTCCGGCGATCCATCGTTCTGTCCGGCAGCGGTGCCAGCAGTCCCGGCTCCCGAGCCCCGGCCGTCAGCACTCGCGGCGCCAGCGCCGCCAGAGGCAGCAGTTCCGGCGGCGGCATCCCGGGTGCCGGAACCCCGGGCTGCGCCGCTGGTGGAACCGCCGCCCACGTCCTTGGCAGTGGCTGTGTCGTTCGTCTCAGTGGTCGGGCCGGCGTCGGCCGCGTCGGCGGCGGAGGTAGAGTCTGCGGCGAGCGCAGCGTCTTCCCCGCTGACGCCGACACCCGAGCCCGGTTCGGCGGAGCCCGCCGGGGCGCGGCCTCGGCTGGATGGCTGGTCGGTCACGCTGGGACACCTATCGGTTGAATATGCGCAATTCGTGAACAGTCAGGTCTTGCCCAGCGCATCCTACGTGACTCGTCGAGTCGATCTGGCCTCGACGCCCCGCCCCAGGGCGATGGCCAGGCTCGTCGTCCCGGCGAAGAGGAATACAAGGCCGGCTTCGTCACCGGTGATGACGCGGTCTTCACCCGGCGGTGTTTGAGACAACACCAGCACGGGCGCCAGCCACAGCAGCGCCACCACGGCGAGCCCGAGCCGGCTGCGGGCGCATGCCCTCGCCAGCACCGCGAGCCCGATGGCGCCGCCCACCGCGAGCAGCAGCCCCACCGGACTGGCCCAGCGATGGACGAACGCGCCGCCCACCGCCACCGCCACCGCGACCGGCGCCAGCCCGGCCAGGCCCGCGACCGACCACCAGCGCGAGCGGCCGACTCTCCCCCGATCGGTCATCTCAGGTGTCGAGCCCAGCGAAGAGGTCGGTCTCGTAGCCCGTCTGCGAGTTGACCGGCCCCTGCTCGCCGTAAGCGAGCCGGAACTGCTCGTGCGCCCACAGCGGCTGGCCGACGTTGTCGGACAGCGCGAAGTACGGCCACCGCACGTCGATCTGGGTGGCGTGTGCGCGCATAGCCGCCATCTTCGCGTCGAGGTGCGCCGACCCGTCGACGACGGCGGAGATGTCGGCGTCGTCGACGACGAAGCCGAGATCGTCGGCGGAGGCGACGCCATCGAAGAGGTCTTCGCCGCGCTCCCGGGCGGCGTCGATGGCCCGTTGCAGCGCGCCGCGCGGCGTGGCGATCCAGTAGACCTTCGCCACCTGCCAGGCCGGCCCGAGGTCGCGGCGGTACGTCGGCACTGCCGCCAGCGCCCAGGCGTAGGTGGCGACCCGGTGCGCCTGGATGTGATCCGGATGACCGTAACCACCGTTGTCGTCGTAGGTGACCAGCACCTGCGGCCGGACCTCGCGCAACACCTCGACGAGGTGGTCGGCGGCTTCGCGCAGGTCGGCCGCCCAGAAGCTACGTGGGTCGACCTGCGGCGGGGCCACCGCCCGCCGCCCCTCGTCGCCCCAGACCATGCCGGAGTCGCGGTAGCGGCCGGGGCCGCCGAGAAAGCGGTGATCGGCCACCTTGAGCTGTGCCATCGCGTCGGCCAGCTCGCCGGCGCGGTGCAGACCCAGGGTGTCGTCGCGGTCGGGCGCGAGGTGCGCCAGCTCAGGGACCAGGATCTCGCCCTGCTCGCCCTGGGTACAGGTGACCAACGTGACGTGCGCGCCCTCGGCGGCATACCGGGCCATGATGGCGCCGGTCCCGATGGACTCGTCGTCGGGATGGGCGTGCACCAGCACGAGCCGGCGGTCAGGGAGCTCAACAGGCATGTCGCCAGCCTAATGAAGCCCTCCGACAGCCTCCGCAACTCACGGTGTGATGACCGCCCGATGACTCTCAAATGACTCCCCGATGACCACGCGACGACAATTCGGTGACAGCTGGGATCACCGCCTTCGCGCTCGCCGGCGGTGCGAAGCGCCTACTCTATGCGTGTCAGCGGACCACTTCCCCCGGAGGAGTGACGTGCCCAGACTCTCGCTTGCACTCCCGCACGGCGTCGATCCGGTCACCCGTTGGCGCGTCACGGCGCGGGCACACGAGTCCTTCCTCAGCGCCGAACCCGGTGCCGGCACCGACGTCCGGCCGCTGGTCCTCGAGTCATGGCGGCGCTCGGCGGCCCTGCACGTCGACCCCGACAGGGCCGCATCGCCGGTTCCGCTGGTCGACGACGCGCTCGCCGAGGCCCGCGCCGCACACCCGCTGCGCCACGTCATGCCGGTGGTGCGCAAGCTCCTGGTCGAGGACGCCGCCGACACCGGAGTGCTGGTCATCGTCGGCGACGCCGAAGGGCGCCTCCTGTGGGCCGAGGGCGACGACGACCTGCGCCGCCGTGCCGAACGCATGCACCTGATGGCGGGCTCGGCCTGGCGTGAGGACGACATCGGCACCAACGCCATAGGCACCGCCCTCACGCTCGGCGAGACGGTCCAGGTGTTCGGCAGCGAGCACTATGCGCGAACCGTCCAGCCGTGGAGCTGCACCGCCTCACCCATCCGCGACCCGCACACGGGCGCGCTGATCGGCGTGCTCGACATCACCGGCGGCGCGTCGGTGGTCGAGCCGCAATCGGCCATCCTGGTCCGCTCGGTGGTCGCGGTCATGGAGTCCGAGCTGCGGCTGGTGCGCCCCGCCGCCGGCGCCGTGCCGGCGGCGACCGGCCGGCTGGAGGTGCTGGGCCGCGACCGCGGCCTGCTCGTCCTCGGCGGCAAGCCGGTCGAGCTGAGCCTGCGCCACACCGAGCTGCTGCTCCTGCTGTCAGCCAACCCCGACGGCCTGTCCGCCAGCGAGCTGGCCTGGCAGCTGTACGAGCACGACGCGGCCGAGGTCACCGTCCGCGCGGAGATGTCGCGGCTGCGCAAGGCCGTCCCCGACCTGGTGTCGCCGGCCGGCCGGTACCGGCTGCGCATGCAGCTGCGCACCGACGCCGACGACGTCACCGACCGGCTGGCCGACGGCGACCACTGCGGCGCCGTCCAGCTGTACCCGGGCGACCTGCTGCCGCGATCCATCGCCCCCGGCGTGGTCACCATGCGCTACCGGCTGCACGGCTGGCTGCGCAATGTGCTGCTGCAGAGCGGCGACGCCGAGGCGCTGCGGCGCTACGCCCGGACCGCGTCCGGGCGCGAGGACGTGCAGATCTGGCGGGCCGTCCTGGACCGGCTCTCCCCCGCGTCGCCGCACCGGGCGGAGGCGGCCGCCGTCCTCGCCGACCTCGACGACAACCTCGGCCACGTCGGCTGACGCCACCGTCTGACGCCACCCCTCGCCGTCGCGGCCACCATCCACCGGGACCGCGTCGACCACCGGGTGAGCGGCGCCGCGGCTCGCAACGCTGCTGCAACGTGTTGTCGCCTACGCTCGGTCTCACGACCGGGCGGGCCGCCCATCAAACCCAGCCCGCCCATAGCC
>NZ_SMKZ01000126.1 GCF_004349065.1 Jiangella asiatica | reverse complement strand
TGTCACGCATCGCCGGCGCCCCCTCTCTCCACCTCGTGCCCATCGACGATCTCCTGACGTCTCAGCCGTTCCAGTTCGTGTCACGCATCGCCGGCACCTCCTTCGCCGCTCGAACCGTCGCCACCAGCTCTCACCGTCACGTCCAGTTGCTGTCGCGCATCACGCGCACCTCCTCCGGACTTCGTCGCTGCTCACCGACCATCTCCGTGCGCCTCAGCCGTTCCAGTTCGTGTCACGCATCGCCGGCGCCCCCTCTCTTCACCTCGTGCCCATCGACGATCTCCTGACGTCTCAGCCGTTCCAGTTCGTGTCACGCATCGCCGGCACCTCCTTCGCCGCTCGAACCGTCGCCACCAGGTCTCACCGTCACGTCCAGTTGCTGTCGC
>NZ_SMKZ01000021.1 GCF_004349065.1 Jiangella asiatica | reverse complement strand
GGGTGGCGGGCGGGGAGGCTGTCTCGTCGACCTGGACCTCGTAGCGGACGTCGTTGCCGTCGACGTCGGTGGCGGTCACGGTGAGTCCGATCGTGCTGCCGTCCTCGGCGGTGAGCGTGCAGCGGACCGACGCGTCGACCTCGCCGGCGAGGTCGTCGTCGCAGCTGACGGAGTCGATGGGCTGGCCGACCTGCTCCTCGAGGAGTCGTCGGACGCCGTCCTCGAGCTCCGAGCGGGGCACGGTCTTCTCACCGAAGACCGAGCAGCCGGCCAGGGCCAGGGCGACGACGCCGAGCATCGCCGCCGAGCGGGTGCGGATCATGAACGGGGTACCTCCGATCGACCGCGGTCATCATTCCAGATGCGGTGTTCGACGGAGGGGTCGCCATGCAGAGTTGAGTGGAATAGGCTCAACTCTGGGACGCGTTGACCAAGGTGCAGGCCTCACATCTAGGGAGATCGATGAACGACCAGCTCACCACGAAGGCACAGGAGGCACTGTCGGTCGCGGTGCGCAGCGCCGCCACGGCCGGCAACCCCGCGGTCGAGCCGGTGCACGTGCTGCGCGCCCTGCTCATCCAGTCCGGAGGGCTCACCGGCTCGCTGCTCGAGGCAGCGGGCGCGGATCTGCCCGCGCTCCGCCACGACGTTGACGCCGCGTACGAGGCGCTGCCCAAGGCGGCCGGCTCGACCGTCGCGTCGCCCAACCTCGCCCGAACCACCTACTCCGTGCTGTCCCACGCTGGTGAGGTGGCCCGCGAGCTGGACGATCAATACGTGTCCACCGAGCACCTGGTGGTCGGGCTCGCGCACGTCCCCTCGCCGGTGCGCGACCTGCTCGCCAAGCACGGCGTGACGGCGGAGAAGGTTCGCGCCGCGTTCGCCGAGGTCCGCGGCTCGGCCCGGGTGACCAGCCCGGATCCCGAGGGCACCTACGACGCGCTCAACAAATACGGCGTCGACCTCACCGAGCGGGCTCGCGAGGGCAAGATCGACCCCGTCATCGGCCGCGACTCCGAGATCCGCCGGGTCGTCCAGGTGTTGTCGCGCCGGACGAAGAACAACCCCGTGCTCATCGGTGAGCCCGGTGTCGGCAAGACCGCCGTAGTCGAGGGCCTGGCCCAGCGCATCGTCGCCGGCGATGTCCCGGAGTCGCTGCGCGGCAAGCGGCTGGTCGCGCTGGACATCGGCGCGATGCTGGCCGGCGCCAAGTACCGCGGTGAGTTCGAGGAGCGCCTCAAGGCCGTCCTCGACGAGATCAAGGCCAGTGACGGCGAGGTCGTGACGTTCATCGACGAGCTGCACACCGTCGTGGGTGCCGGCGCGGCCGGCGACTCTGCCATGGACGCCGGCAACATGCTCAAGCCGATGCTTGCCCGCGGCGAGCTGCGGATGGTCGGCGCCACCACGCTCGACGAGTACCGCGAGCGCATCGAGAAGGACGCCGCCCTGGAGCGCCGCTTCCAGCAGGTCTACGTCGGCGAGCCGAGTGTCGAGGACACCGTCGCCATCCTGCGCGGCCTGCGCGAGCGCTACGAGGCGCACCACAAGGTGCAGATCGCCGACAGCGCGCTGGTGGCCGCGTCCACGCTGTCCCACCGCTACATCACCGGCCGGCAGCTGCCGGACAAGGCCATCGACCTGATCGACGAGGCCGCGTCCCGGCTGCGCATGGAGATCGACTCCTCGCCGGTCGAGATCGACACGCTGCGCCGCCAGGTCGACCGGCTCAAGATGGAGGAGCTGGCGCTGGAGAAGGAGTCCGACGCCGCCTCGCGCGAGCGGCTGGCGTCGCTGCGTGCCGAGCTCGCCGACCGCGAGGAGGAGCTGCGCGGCCTCGAGGCCCGTTGGGAGCAGGAGAAGGCCGGGCTGAACCGCGTCGGCGCACTCAAGGAGCAGATCGACGAGCTGCGCGGCCAGGCCGAGCGGTCCCAGCGCGAGGGCGACCTCGCCGGCGCCAGCGAGCTGCTCTACGGTCGCATCCCGGAGCTGGAGAAGGAGCTCGCCGCCGCCACCGAAGCCGAAACTCCGACCGCCACCGCTGAGACTCTACTGGTCAAGGAGGAGGTCGGCCCGGACGACGTCGCCGACGTCGTGGCCGCGTGGACCGGCATCCCCGCCGGCCGGCTGCTGGAGGGCGAGACCGAGAAGCTGCTGCGCATGGAGGACGAGCTGGGGAGCAGGGTCATCGGCCAGCGGATCGCGGTCGCCGCGGTCTCCGACGCCGTCCGCAGGTCGCGCGCGGGCATCTCCGACCCCGACCGGCCCACCGGCTCGTTCGTCTTCATCGGCCCCACGGGTGTCGGCAAGACCGAGCTGGCCAAGGCGCTGGCGGAGTTCCTGTTCGACGACGAGCGGGCGATGGTCCGCATCGACATGAGCGAGTACTCCGAGAAGCACAGCGTCGCCCGCCTGGTCGGGGCGCCCCCCGGCTACGTCGGCTATGAGGAGGGCGGCCAGCTCACCGAGGCCGTGCGCCGGCGACCGTACTCCGTCGTGCTGCTGGACGAGATCGAGAAGGCCCACCCGGAGGTCTTCGACATCCTGCTCCAGGTGCTCGACGACGGCCGGATGACCGACGGGCAGGGCCGCACGGTCGACTTCCGCAACGTCATCCTGATCCTGACCTCGAACCTCGGCTCGACGTTCCTCGCCGACCCGGCGCTGGACGACAAGGCCAAGCGGGACGCCGTCATGGAGGTCGTGCGAGCGTCGTTCAAGCCCGAGTTCCTCAACCGCATCGACGACATCGTGATGTTCGAGCCGCTGGGCACCGGCGAGCTGGCCCGAATCGTCGACCTGCAGGTGGAGCGGCTGGCGCAGCGGCTCGCCGACCGCCGGCTGGTGCTGCAGGTCACCGACAGCGCCAAGGAGTGGCTGGCACTGACCGGCTACGACCCGGTCTACGGCGCCCGGCCGTTGCGGCGGCTGGTCCAGACGGCCATCGGCGACCAGCTGGCGCGGGCCATCCTCGCCGGCGACGTGCGCGACGGTGACACCGTCGTCGTCGACCTGGACGAAACCGCGGACAAGCTGAGCGTCAGCCGCGCCTGACGCCCGCTCTGCGCCACGCCGGCCTCGCCCGGTGTGCGGGGGCTCAGCTGGGTGAGCCGGCGCGGCCGCGGCGCCAGTAGCCGAAGGCGTGCAGCCGGTCGCGGGCCACGCCGCGTTCCGCGGCGGCGAACCGGCGGACGGCGCGGACCTCGCTGGTCTCGCCGGCCACCCACACGTCGACGGCGCCGGCAGGCCAAGGCAGCGATCGCGCCGCGCGCTCCAATCCGCCGGTGGTGCCCGCCGGCGTGCGGTCGCGGTGCAGCCACCGCAGGTCGACGACGGCGGGGCTCTCGACCACCTGCTCCTCGCCGGCGTCGGGTACCTCGACGACGGCCAGCACCGGCAGCCCGGGCGATGCGGCCTCGAGGATGGCCGCCACCGCGGGCAGGCCGGTCTCGTCGCTGAGCATCACCAGAGCGTCGGCCTCGAACGATGGCACGGCGTGCGGGCGCGGTCCGGTGAAATCGATGGTGTCGCCGGGCCGTGCGTCGCGCGCCCAGCGCACGAACAGCCCGTCGCCGTGCAGGACGACGTCGATGTCGACGGTGCCGGCCGCGGCGTCGAGCCGACGGATCGTGTAGGTACGGCTGGGCGGTCGGGCGCCGCTCGTGCCGCCGGTGTCGACGTCGGCCGGCGGCGACAGCCGGAGCACGAGGTTGGGGCAGGACGGATCGAGCGGCAGGTGGGGCGCGTCGATCGCGAGGGTCAGCCGCAGCATGGCCGGGGTCACCGCCGCCGAGCCGACGACACGCAACCGACCGGTCGAATCCGCCACGCCCACGGAACCACCTATCGGGTCCACCGAAGCTGTCATACCACCCATCTCAGCAGGCCGCCCCCGCAGCCATGCGGCTGCGGGGGCGGTGCATGGTCCGAGACGGACTCAGTCGAACTCGCCGGCCTTCGCGCCCATCACGAATGCCGACCACTCGCCAGCGGTGAACTTCAGGATTCCACCGTTGGGGTTCTTGCTGTCGCGCACAGCCATGCCACCGTCGGTCAGGGGCGTCACCTCGACGCACTGACCGCCGTCCCCGTTGCTGTAGCTGGACTTGCGCCACACGGCGCCGGCCAGCTCCGACACCTCGCTCATAACTCCTCCAATACGTGGCGGATCATGTCCGCCGATTCGTCGGGAGACAACGCCTGCGCCCGGAGTACATCCATCCGGTCGACGGCATCGCTCACGACTCCTGCCTCCGTCATGATATGGCCACCGGTAGGGCCTTCGTAGTACAGGACCGGTTGTCCGTTGAGGCGATCAAATATCGTCATCTGCCCGTTCAGCGCGGCATGTGCCCCGGCGGCGAAAGGCATCACCTGAATGGTGATATGCCGCATCTCGCCCATTTTGAGTAGATGTTCGAGTTGATCACGTATGACATCCGCGCCACCGATCATGCGCCGGAGGGCGGCCTCGTCGATTACCGCTCGCAGTCGGGGCGGATCATCGCGCCGCAAGATTTCTTGGCGCCTCATCCGGGCCTCGACCTGGGTGTCGACATGGTTGTCATAGGCCATCCTGACGCCCGCCAACAGCTCTCGTGCATACGCCTGTGTCTGCAACAAGCCTGGCGGGAAGGTCTGTTCGTACGTGTGTATCGACTTCGCCCGTTCTTCCTCCTCGATGAACCCTCGATACTTCGCGGGCACCGACTCGCGGCTGACCAGTTTCCAGGCTCGCAGCAGGAGACCGTCAGTACCCAGGATCTCGTCGCAGCGTTCCGCGAACTCCCGCTGCGGTGGACGCTGCGCGGTTTCCACATTAGCCACGGCTCCGCGCGAGTAGTTCAGCTTTTCGGCCAACTGCTCTTGGGTGAGACCGGCACGGTGACGCGCGCGCGCCAGCTCACCACCGAAAAAGGCGGCGGCGGAATCCGGATCATGATCTGTCACGGCATCTCCCGGCGATGTCACAAAGTCGCGGTCGGCGTCACAAGGTGCGGACGTGACAGCCGAATTGTTCCCGCGGCGGCCTCAGATCATGCACGATACTTCGCCAAGGACCGCGGCGCAGGGTTTCGCCGACCTCAGGCCGGCACGTAGGGGCTGCCCCCGCCCGTCGCGGTGTCCGACACGACGGAGGAGAGATGTCCGGCTTCACGGCTCGAGCCCACGGGTACGGACTCGTCGACTGGAGCACCGCTGAGGTGGACGCTTACGCGACCAGGCTTCTGCACGCCCATGTCCCTGGGCGGCACTGGATGCCGCATCGGTCGTCGTCGTGCCGGGAGTGCGGTGAGACTTGGCCGTGCCCGGCGGCTACGTGGGCCGGCCAGTGGAGTGACAGCGCGACCAAGATCGAGAGTTGGTCGCGCAGCTGACCTGGTGAGAGAGATGACATCCATCCTCGTTGTGTCCGTCCTGCCCATGCTGTGGATCGCTTGCGTGATCATCTCCTGGGATCGCCACCGGCACCACTCATGACCGCCCACCCCTGACCGCTGACGTCAGTCTCCGGACCGATCCACCAGCGGAGTGCCCGGCGACACGCGGTCGCGACGGCGGACGGCCTCGGTGATCCGCCGCACCGGGTAGGCGGTCATCGCGAACGCCGACACCGACACCACTCCCGCGGCGCCGTACTCGTAGTGCATCGTCTCGCCGACCGGGCCGTACCCGCCGCCGCCGCTGAGGCGCAGCGTCCTCTCGTCGACGACGTCCAGGATCACCGGCTCGGCCGTCGGGTCCTTTTGCGTGGGGTCGAGCAGGTAGAGCCGGCCGGCGAGGTCCACGACGTCGAAGACCCGCCAGAGGTTGGCGAACCGGCCGGTGAACCGGGCCGGGTCCACGGGTGTCCCGCTCTGCGGCTCAGCCCGCTGGGCGAGGTTGACCAGCCGAAAGAGGCCCTCGGCGAGCATGTGGGCCGGACCGTCGATGGCGTTGGTCAGCACCGATACTGCGATCTGCCCGACCGGGTCGAACGACGTGCGGGTGATGTGCCCGGGGTAGCCGCCGCCGTGTCCGAAGACCAGTCGCTCGCCCAGCATGGCCCGGCCGAAGCCGAGACCGTACTCGGCGTCCGCGCCCTCGATCTTCCACTCCGCGCGCTGCATCAGCCGTTTCGACGCGTCCGAGACGAGTCGGGCGTCACCGAGGAAGTGTGCCGACGCGTAGTGCACGAGGTCCTCGGCGGTGCTGAAGAACCCGGCCGCCGCGGCCATCGCCGCGGTGTCGACGTGATCGATCGGGATGCGGCGGTCAGCATAGGTGAGCGCGGTGTAGCCGGTGGCGTAGTCGCCGGCGCGCGCCATGTCGTACTCGGGCCCGGTGTTGGCCAGGTCGAGCTCGTCGACGATGTGCTCGCGCACGTACTCGTGGTAGGAGCGGCCGGACGCGGCTGCGATGATCATCCCGAGCATCGAGTAGCCGATGTTCGAGTACTTGAACCGTTCGTTGGCCGGCAGCACCTCGGCCCCGTCGAGCAGGATCGCACGCAACCGGTCCTCGTCGGGGAAGGCGTGGACGAGCTGCCAGAAGTCGGCGTCGCGGCTGTCGCGCACGACTCCTCCGCCGTGCCCGAGCAGGTCGCGCACCGTCACCGTCGCCAGCGGCCGGCCGGACAGGAACGGCAGCCATTGGCCGGCCTGGTCGTCCAGCCGGAGCGCACCGCGCTCGACCAGCTGCAGAACGGCGGTAGCCGTGAAGGTCTTCGAGTGTGACGCGATCCGGAACAGGTGTCGCGGCGTCAGGGTCGTGGCGCTCTCGACGTCGGCGCAGCCGTGCGCCGTGGAGAGCAGCAGCTTGTCGTGGTGGAGCACGGCTGCCTGGAGGCCGGGGACCCGGTCGTACTGTTGGCGGAACGCCAGCCACGTGTCGAAATAGCGGGTGGCGTCGGCCACGGCGGTGTGGGAGGGGTCGGTCACGGGTCCTGACCTTATCGACCGCAATGACCGTAGTGTGACCATGATCGTCCCGATGTAGAGGAAAAGCTGTGATTTCTGCGTTTCGCTGGTTCCGGATCGCCGCCGTCGCCGAGGCCGTCTCGTGGGCGGGCCTGCTGGTCGGCATGTTCTTCAAGTACGTCGTGGTGGAGAACGAGATCGGGGTCCAGGTATTCGGGCCGGTGCACGGCGTGATCTTCCTCGTGTACCTGGTCACGGTGCTGGCGATGTGGTGGACCGAGCGCTGGAGCATGACGAAGACGCTGCTCGGCCTGACCTGCGCGATACCGCCGTTCATGACGGTGTGGTTCGAGCGCCGCGTGCTGCGCGAGCGGCAGGCCACCGACCGTGACCCGGACGAGATGGCCGTCTCGTAGGGTCTGTCCACATGGGAACGGCACTCGTCACCGGGGCCACGGCGGGCATCGGCCGGGCATTCGCGCGAGCACTGGCCGCACGCGGTCACGACGTCGTCCTCGTCGCCCGCGACGCGGACCGGCTGCTGTCGGTCGCGGCGGAGCTGCGCGGCGCGTACGGCGTGGGCGCCGAGGTGCTGCCCGCGGACCTGGCCGGCGACACCGAAGCGGTCGAGAAGCGGCTGCGCTCGACGGAGCGCCCCATCGACCTGCTGGTCAACAACGCCGGCTTCGCGCTGGGCCGGTCGTTCCTGAACAACGACATCGCCGACGAGGAGCGCATGCTCGACGTGCTCGTGCGTGCCGTGCTGCGGCTCACCCACGCGGCACTGCCCGGCATGATCGAGCGTGGGCACGGCGCGGTGGTCAACGTGAGCTCGGTGGCGGCCTGGGTGCCGCGGGGCACCTACAGCGCGGCCAAGGCCTGGGTGACGGCCTTCAGCGAGGGTCTCGTGCCCCAGGTGGCCGGCACCGGCGTGCGCGTCATGGTACTGGCGCCGGGCTACACCCGCACCGAGTTCCACGCCCGTGCCGCCATGAACATGTCGCGGCTGCCGTCGTGGATGTGGCTCGACTCCGACGCCCTGGTCGTGGCCGCGCTGCGCGACCTCGACAGTGGCCGGACGGTGTCGGTGCCGGGCCTGGTCTACCGGCTGGCTGGAGCCGTGCTGCCACGGCTGCCGCGCCGGCTGGTCCTGGCGCTGGGACAGCAACACCCGGCCAGGCGGAGCCGTTCCCGTCCGTCCCAGTGATCATCAACAGTCGGCAACGCTATGACGTCGCCAACGGTTGATGCTCATGGGAGATTCGCGATGACCTCCGCGAGCGCCGTCGCGAGGTCGTCGCCGTCGTCGACGGTGCTGACCGGCCAGGCGCGGGCTCGCGCCGAGCGGGCCCAGAAGTCCACCGGGCCGACGCCGGGCACCAGGCCGCCCGTGCTGACATAGGCGCACGGCGCGTCCGGCCAGTCCGGCGCCGGCGGCAGCCGCTCGGTCCAGAAGTCGTGGTCTCGTGGACGCGCCGCGGCCGGCGGCCACGTGGCGGTGCCGGGCTCGTGCAGCGCGGCGTGCGCGGCGTCGGCGGTGTCCGGGTCGGCGGCGCGCAGCAGGTCCAGTTGGCTGGGCGCACCGGGTCGGGGCAGGGTGGCGTCGACGAACACGTAGCCGCCCACGTGGCGCCGTGCGGCCCGCTGGGTGCGGGCCAGCGCCGGCAGGAGCGGGCCGGCCGTCCCGTGCCCGACGACGACGAGCGGCCCGCGCGGCGCCGACGCGTGCAGCGGCGCGGCCAGCGAAGCCACCCACCCGACGGCGTACGGCGGCCGGTCCGCGGCGCCGTCCGGTGCGACCGCGGAATACGGCAGCCGGCTGGCCACGTCCGCCCAGACAGAGTCCGGGTCGAGCGGGCCGGGTACGAGGACGACGGTGCCGGGCATCACGCCCGACAGCCTGCCGTACGCTGATGGCTCGTGAGTGCCTGGGATGAGCTGCGCCGCCACATCGTCGAGAAGGCCGTCGTGCACGGCCGGGTCGTGCTGTCGTCGGGCCAGGAGGCCGACTACTACGTCGACCTGCGCCGCATCACGCTCGACGGCGCCGCCGCACCGCTGGTCGGCGACGTCATGCTGGACCTCGCCGAAGGGCTGGACTTCGCCGCGGCCGGCGGGCTGACCCTGGGCGCCGACCCGGTCGCGGCCGCGATGCTGCACGCGGCGGCCCGGCGCGGCAACCGCCTGGACAGCTTCGTGGTGCGCAAGGGCGAGAAGCAGCACGGGCTGCGCCGGCGCATCGAAGGCCCGGACGTCACCGGCCGCCGGGTGCTTGCCGTCGAGGACACCTCCACCACCGGTGGGAGCGTGCTCACGGCCGTCGAGGCGCTGCGCGAGGCCGGCGCGCAGGTGGCCGCCGTCGTCGTCATCGTCGACCGCGGCACCGGCTCACGCGAGCGCATCGAGGCGGCTGGATTCGAATATCGCGCCGCATACACGAGCGAGGACCTCGGCCTGTAGATTGACGCCGTCACCCATTGCCGAGGGCACGCGAGATGGCGCTGACAAGGCCCGCGACTGCCCATGCCGTGGGTTGTTCATTCGACGACGTCACATCGAGGACCTGAACCCATCATGCGAAAGCTTGGAATCTCTGCGCTCATCGCCGCCACCCTCTTCCTGACTGCCTGCGGCGGTGACGACGAGTCCACCGACGACGAGACCACCACCAGCGAGGAGTCCGCCGGCGGCGAGGAGACCCCCGAGGAGACCGCAACCGACGACGCGGCCGAGGACGATGCCGCGGCCGACGAGGGCGGCACCGACCTGTCCGCGGCCGTGCTGGCCGCCGAGGATCTCCCGGCCGACGTCGAGATCATGCCGTTCGACGCCACCATGGTCAGCGACATGGGCGCGAGCATGGCGGGCATGCTGGAGGGCATCACCTACGAGCCGGCCGACTGCCAGGGCTACGCCGACGACCCGCTGCAGCGCGACGGCGTCGAGAGCGCCGGCATCAGTGCCATCAGCGGCACCGACGTGTTCGTCAGCGCCGTCTACACCGGCGCCAGCGCCGACGACGTCGCCGCGGTCGAGGACTACTACGGTCGGTGCGCCGAGATCGCCATCTCCGGCGAGGCCGCGGGCCAGCCGGTGGACATGACGCTGACCACCGAGATCGTCGACGCCCCGGCCGTCGACGCCGATGAGGCGATCGCGATCGAGACAACGACCGTCATGCCCGGGGTTCCGGAGACGCCGATGCGCATCATCTACATGATCGACGGCGACCGCGGCGTCTACGTGGCCGGCAACCCGGAGTCGGCCGTGTTCGAGCTGGACGCGCTGGCCCCTGCCGCGCTGGACAAGCTGCGCGCCGCGCAGGGCTGACCCGGGCACGAAGCACCGCCACCGACGGGGCGTCGTCAGTACCTCTCGAAGGTGCTCGCGCCCCGCCGGTGGTGTGAACGGCCCCGGCCAGGTCGTCCGGGTGGTCTCCATGGCCGCCACCGTACGGGGCGGCACCGACAGGCCAGCCGGGCACGAACTACGGTGTGTCCCGTGAGCGACGAGGCGGAGGTGCCGCCCGGGGTCGGGCCGTGGGACGGGCCGTGGCCGGACGACCCCCGGTACGACCACGACCTGCTGGCCGGCGGTGACCGGCGCAACGTCGTCGACCGGTACCGCTACTGGACCACCGAGGCCATCGTCGCCGACCTCGACCGGCGCCGGCACCCGTTCCACGTCGCCGTCGAGAACTGGCAGCACGACTTCAACATCGGCTCGGTGGTCCGCACCGCGAACGCCTTCCTCGCCGCCGAGGTGCACATCGTGGGCAAGCGCCGCTGGAACCGCCGCGGCGCCATGGTCACCGACCGCTATCAGCACCTGCGCCATCACGCCGACCTCGACGCGCTGGCGGCCTTCGCCCGCGAGCACGGGCTGCAGGTACTGGGCATCGACAACCTTCCCGGCGCGGTACCCCTGGAGACCTATCCGCTGCCGCGGGCGTGCGTGCTGCTGTTCGGGCAGGAGGGCCCCGGGCTGTCCGAGGCCGCGCGGGAGCATGTCGACGCCGTCCTGTCGATCGCGCAGTTCGGCTCGACCCGGTCCATCAATGCCGGCGCCGCCGCGGCCATCGCGATGCACGCCTGGGTGCGCACGCACGCCACCGTCGGAGCCGGACATGGCTGAACGGGTGGTGGTGATCGGCGCGGACGCCGCCGGCATGAGCGCGGCGTCCCAGGCGCTGCGGACGGCCGAGCGCACGGGCCGCGGCCTGGACGTCGTCGCCGTCGACCGCGGGCACTGGACGTCCTACTCCGCCTGCGGCATCCCGTACTGGGTGGCCGGCGACGTCGCCGGCCCGCACCAGCTGGTGGCGCGCACGCCCGAGGAGCACCGGGCCAACGGCATCGACCTGCGGCTGCTGACCGAAGCGGTGGAGCTGGACCTCGACGCGGGGTGGGTGGAGGTGGTCGACCACGCGGCGGGACGACGCGAGCGGCTGGGCTTCGACCAGCTGGTGCTCGCCACCGGCGCGGCGCCGATCCGGCCCGACGTCCCCGGCGCCGACGCGACCGGGGTGTTCGGCGTGCAGACGCTCGACGACGGCGGCGCGGTCATCCGGTACCTCGCCCGCGACGTGCGCCGGGCCGTCGTCGTCGGCGCCGGCTACATCGGCCTGGAGATGGCCGAGGCGATGGTCCGCCGGGGCCTCGCGGTCACCGTCGTCGACAGGTCACCTGAGCCGATGACGACGCTCGACCCCGACCTCGGCCGGCAGGTGCACGAGGCGATGGAGGGCATGGGCATCGACGTCGTCACCGAAACCGATGTCGAGAAGTTCGAGATCGACGGAGACGGCGTCGTGCGCGCGGTGATCACCGACGCGGGCATCTTCGACGCCGACGTCGTCGTCCTGGGCACCGGGGTCCGCCCGGCCACCGAGCTCGCCAGGGCCGCCGGTCTGCCGTTGGGCGCGACCCGCGGGCTGCGCGTCGATGACGGTATGCGGGTGGCCGACGGCGACCGCGTCGTCGACGGCGTCTGGGCGGCCGGCGACTGCGTGGAAGCCTGGGACCGTGTGCGGCGCGACTGGGTCCACGTGCCGCTCGGGACGCATGCGAACAAGCAGGGCCGGGTGCTCGGCACCAACCTCGGTGGCGGATCGGCCCGGTTCCCCGGCGTGGTGGGGACGGCGCTGACCAAGGTGTGCGACCTCGAGCTGGCACGGACCGGCTTGACCGAGGACGACGCCCGCGCGGCCGGCCTGGACATCATCGCCGTGACCGCGGAGTCCACGACCCGCTCCGGCTACTTCCCGGGCGCGATGCCGATCACCGTCAAGGTGGTGGCGGAACGGCCCGGCGGCCGGCTGCTCGGCGTGCAGATCGTCGGCCGCGACGGGTCGGCCAAGCGCATCGACGTGTGCGCGCTGGCGCTGTGGAACGAGATGACCGCGGCCGAGCTGGCGATGACCGACCTGTCCTACGCGCCGCCGTTCTCCCCGGTGTGGGATCCGGTGCAGATCGCCGCACGCAAGGTCGCCGATCGGCTGTGACCCGGGTACACCCTGAGACGGCTCTCAGGGTCACCCGTGGCGGCGGCATCGGGGAGGGTCGTGCTGGGGTACGACACGCGACGTCGTACCGTCGCCCGACGCGCTGGACGGGTCGCGGGCGGTAGCGTCGTGCCGTGCCTGTCATCCAGACCGAGGAGCTGACGAAGCGGTTCCCGGCGGTCACCGCGCTCGATCGGCTCACCATCGACGTCGAGCCGGGCGTCGTCGGGCTCGTCGGCGCGAACGGCGCGGGCAAGTCCACCCTGATCAAGATCCTGCTCGGGCTGTCGGAGGCGACGTCCGGGCAGGCGCGGATGCTCGGCCTCGACGTCACCACCGACGGGCCGAAGATCCGCGAGCGGGTCGGCTACATGCCCGAGCACGACTGCCTGCCCGGCGACGTCTCCGCCACCGAGTTCGTCGTGCACATGGCCCGGATGTCCGGGCTGCCGGCCGACGCCGCGCGTGAGCGCACCGCCGACACCCTGCGCCACGTCGGCCTCTACGAGGAGCGGTACCGGCCCATCGGTGGCTACTCCACGGGCATGAAGCAGCGGGTTAAGCTGGCCCAGGCGCTCGTGCACGATCCGGAGATCGTGCTGCTCGACGAGCCGACCAACGGGCTGGACCCGGTCGGCCGCGACGACATGCTGGCGCTGATCCGCCGCATCTACACCGACTTCGGCATCACCGTCCTGGTCACGTCGCACCTGCTCGGTGAGCTCGAGCGCATCTCCGACCACGTCGTCGTCATCGACGCCGGCCGGCTGCTGCGCTCGTCGTCCACGTCGGAGTTCACGCGGACCAGCCAGTTCGTTGCCGTCGAGGTGACGGCCGAGCCGGACACCGTCGCCGGCCAGCTGAAAGCCGCCGGGCTCGACGTCGTGCGCGACGGCCATCTCATGGTGGTGCCGCTGGAGGACGAGTCCGTGTACGACATCGTCCGCGACACTGTCGCGCAGGTCGGCGTCGGGCTGATCCGGCTCGAGCAGCGGCGGCACCACATCGCCGAGGTCTTCGGGGAGAGGGGCTCGCAGTGAGCCAGCAACAGCCCGCCGGTGTCATCCACGACATCGGCTACCGCGGGTACGACGGGCCGAGGCTCGGCCGCGGCGCCGTTGCCCGGGCACTGTACGTGCACAGCCTGCGCGGCGCGTTCGGCCTGGGCCGCTCGGCGCGCGCCAAGGTGCTGCCGATGCTGCTGCTCGGCGTCATGTGCCTGCCCGCGTTCATCATCGCGGTCATCGCCAACGCCACGTCCAGTGTGCTGACGGAGCTGCCGCTGCCGTACTCGCGCTACGCCGTGGTCGCCCAGGGCATCCTGACCATCTTCCTGGCCGCGCAGGCGCCACAGGCGGTCTCGCGCGATCTGCGGTTCAAGACCGTGCCGCTGTACTTCTCCCGGCCGCTGGAGCGCTCGGACTACGTGCTGGCCAAGTTCGCCGGGCTGTCGACGGCGATGTTCCTGCTGCTCGCCGCGCCGCTGCTGATCATGTACATCGGCGCGCTGCTGGCGGAGTTCCCGGCCGGACGCGAGACCACCGACGTCGCGCTGGCGCTGGTCGGCGCGGTGGCGTTCGCCATCGTGTTCGCCGGCGTCGGGCTGGTGATCGCGTCACTGACCGCCCGCCGCGGCTTCGGCGTCGCCGCCATCATCACCGTCTTCGCGCTGAGCTTCGCCGCCATCAGCTCACTGCAGGGCATCATCCGCTACGTCGAGGACGACGCCACGCTGGCCGGCTGGCTCGGGCTGTTCTCACCGATCACGCTGGTCGACGGCTTCCAGACCTGGGTCCTGGACGCCTCGTCGTCGGCGGTCGCCCCGCCGCCGGGTTCGGCCGGCGGCGTCGGGTACGTGCTGGTGACGTTCGGGGTGATCGGCGCCTGCTGGGCGCTGCTGAACCTGCGCTACCGGAAGGTCTCCTCATGAGCACAGGGCTCGCCGGGTCGTCGGTGCTGTCGGTCGACGCCGTCTCCCGGTGGTACGGCAACGTCGTCGCCGTCAACGACGTCACGATGACCATCGGACCGGGTATCACCGGCCTGCTCGGCCCCAACGGCGCCGGCAAGTCCACGCTGATCGGCATGCTCAGCGGGTTCCTGGCGCCATCGGCCGGGTCCGTCACGCTCGACGGCGCCGCCGTCTGGAAGAACCCCGAGGTGTACCGCACCATCGGGCTGGTGCCGGAGCGCGAGGCGGCCTACGACTTCCTCACCGGCTGGCAGTTCGTGCTGGCCAACGCCGAACTGCACGGGCTGCCCGACTCCGGCGCCGCGGCCAAGCGCGCGTTGGCGACGGTGGAGATGGAGTACGCCCAGCACCGGCGGGTCGGCGAATACTCCAAGGGCATGAAGCAGCGGGTCAAGATGGCCTCCGCGCTCGTGCACGACCCGGCCGTGCTGCTCCTGGACGAGCCGTTCAACGGCATGGACCCGCGGCAGCGGCTGCACCTCATGGATCTGCTGCGGCAGATGGGCGCCGAGGGGCGCACCGTGCTGTTCAGCTCACACATCCTGGAAGAGGTCGAGCAGCTCGCTCAGCAGATCGAGGTCCTGGTGGCCGGGCGGCACGCGGCGTCCGGCGACTACCGCGAGATTCGCCGGCTCATGACCGACCGGCCGCACCTGTACGTCATCCGCTCCACCGACGACCGCGCCCTGGCCTCCGCTCTGATCGCGGACGGCTCCACCGCCGGAGTGCAGCTGGACGAGGACGCCGGAGTGCTGCGCGTCGAGGCCGTCGCGTTCCTGCGGTTCACCGAGCTGCTGCCGCGGGTGGCCCAGCGCGCGGGCATCCGGCTCTACGAGGTCTCGCCCTCCGACGAGTCCCTGGAGAGCGTCTTCTCCTACCTGGTGAAGAGTTAGGGGTTTCGCGATGAACACGACAGTCGCCCAGCTGACCGCCCGGGCGCTGCTCGGCGGCCGGCGGGCCTTGCTGCTGCTGGTGATGTCGGCGGTGCTGCTGGCGCTGGCCGTGCTGCTTCGCCTGTCCGTGGGCGTCGACCACCAGGTGACCGCCGACTTCCTGGGCGCGGTCGCGCTCGGCGCGCTGATCCCGCTGTTCGGGCTGATCGTCGGCACCGGCGTGATCGGCCCGGAGATCGACGACGGCTCCGTCGTCTACGTGCTGTCCAAGCCGATCTCGCGGCCGACCATCATCCTCAGCAAACTGGTCGTCGCGGTGGCGGCGACGGTGCTGTTCGCGGCCGTCCCCACCTTCGTGGCCGGCCTGATCATGTCCGGCACCGAGGCCGGGCTGGCCGTCGGGTTCGGAGCGGCCGCCCTGGTGGCGTCCGTGGCCTACAGCGCGGTCTTCGTCCTCCTCGCCGTCGTCACCCGGCACGCCGTCGTGTACGGACTGGCGTACGCGCTCATCTGGGAGGGCCTCGTCGGCGGGTACGTGCCCGGAGCCCGCACGCTCAGCATCCAGCAGTGGTCCCTGTCGCTGGCCGAGACCATCGTGGAGCGCGACCTCGTCTCGTCCGACGTCCGGCTCGCCGTCGCCGGAGTGCTGCTGGCGGTCGTCATCGTCGGCGCCACCTGGTACGCCGGCCAGCGCCTGCGCGTTCTCTCCCTCGCCGGCGAGGAGTAGACGCCCTGGTGCGTGCGGCGTGCCGCGTGCCGCGTGCCTTCCGCAGCCGAAATGAGGCTCCCGGCCATCACGAGGACTTCATGTGCATCACCAGGCCTACAAGCATGGTGCGACATGAGATTTCGTGCTGAACGTGATCATTTCGAGGTCCCCCGAGTGCCGAGAGGGCGTTGAGCAAGGGACGTTGTCATTGGGGGAGGCTATGGTTCGAACATCTGTTCACTCCAGTAGGGAGGTTGCGATGTTCGCCTGTGAGCCGCCGCCGGAGGCACGCGCCGTCACCCCGCTCCAAGTGCAGCAACGGCTCGACCAAGAGGATGCGTGGCTGCGCGAGACGGTGCTCCGGCACGGCTGGGCCGTCGAGTCGGTCTACGGCGAGGGGTGCTGGGGCCCGCCGGGGTGTCCGTGCGGGCTGCCGCGCGGTGGCGATCCGCCGTACGCCTACACCGTCGGGCTCCACGACTTCGGGCATCCGGAGCTGGTGGTGTTCGGCCTGGGCGACGAGACCGGCAGCCTCGTGCTCAACGCGCTGGGCGAGCGGGTGCGCGGGGGTGGGCGCATGCTGCCGGCCCGGCCGCTGCCGGTCGACGGCTGGCACCACCGCGTGCGCTTCTTCCCCTTCCACGACGTCGGCGGCCCGCCGTTGCTGACCTCGGCCCAGCGGTACTACCGCCGTACGGCTGACGATCCGGTCTCCGTGCTCCAGGTCGTCTGGGACGACCACCAGGGTCGCTTCCCCTGGGAGGGCGGGTACGACTTCCCGACCGGGCTGCAGCCACCACCGCGGGTGTTCCTCGGGTAGTCGCCGGTGCTCGCGGGCCGAGGTCGCGGGCCCCAGCCGGGCACGCGAGGCCGCGGCCTCGAAGCCAGGAGTCGGGGCCGCGGCCTTGGTCGAAGGACGGTCAGGAGCGCGCGGCGCCGGTGGGCGGCTCCGAGCGCGTCGACGTCTCGTCGTCCGCCGCGTGCCGGCGACGCCAGCGTCCGGTCACGCCGTGGCGTCCGGCGGGCTCGGTCGTGGTGTCGGCGACGGGCTGGTCGCCCGTCGCCTGCGGGGTAGCCGTGCCGTCGTCGGCGACGTCCTGAGTGGCCACTTTCTCACGCAGGTGCCTGATCTCGGTGCGACGGGCACGGGCGCGTCGCATCGCGGCCGCGAGGGCGACGATGCCCGCCAGCGCGACCAGTCCGGTAGCGATTCCGGCAACGAACACACCCCAGACCGGCAGCTCGGTGTCCAGCCCGAACTGGTCGATCTCTACAGTGCCGCCGCCGTCGCTCACCGCTATCACCACGGCAAGGACGGCAGCGGTCAGCATGAGCAGCGCAAGCACGATCATCATGGGTCCGACCTCCTATGGCCTCGCGGCCAGTCGAAGGAATCCTCAGCTGTCCGCGTACCCGCCACCGGCGCAGTCAAACGCCCATGATCGGAGCGGGCCGCTCGGGCGGCGGGTCAGCGCAGGAGATCCGCCGGCGAGGTCACCACCTCGTGGGCCCCGCCGTCCAGGAGCACGCGCGGGTCCGATCCCGAGCTCACCCCGATCACCTGGCCTACGCCCGCGGCGACGGCCGAGTGGACGCCGGGCACGGTGTCCTCCAGCGCGACGGCGTCGGCGGGCTTCACTCCCAGTGCGGCCGCGCCGGTCAGATACGGCTCCGGGTGCGGCTTGCCGAGGCTGGTCGTCTCCCAGGTGATGAGTGCGCCGAAGCACTCGCGCACCCCGAGCACGTCGCCGACGGCGTACTCCGCCCAGTTCCGCTGGGCGGAGGTCACCAACGCGATCGCGACTCCGTTCGCGTGCAAGTGCCGGACCAGTTCGGCCGCACCAGGTAGTGGCCGGAGCGGATGGGCGTCGTGGTCGACGTGCGCCAGCACGCCCTCGACCAGGGCATCGGTGTCCTCGCCGTCCCAGGGCCCGGCCAGCTGGGTGAACACGTCCGCGCCGCGACGGCCGGCGAACTGACGGCGGACCTCCGGCGCGACGACCCAGCCTCGCGCGGCGAAGTACGCACCGTACGCGGCCTGGTTGGCCGGTTCGCTGTCCACCAGCGTGCCGTCCAGGTCCAGCAACGCGGCGCTCCAGGAAGGAGTCATCGTGACCAGGTGAACAGCACACCGCCGGCCGCGACCGGTCCCTCCGCCTGCCGGGCCACGACGGAATCGGGTGCGGCGTCCAGCGCGATCACCGGTATGACTGGCGAGCGCCCGCCGGCCTCGACCGCCGCCGGGTTCCAGGTCACCACCGGTGCGCCCGCGCTCACGTCGTCGCCTTCGGCCACGTGCAGCTCGAAGCCCTCGCCGGCCAGCTGGACGGTATCTATGCCGAGGTGGGTGAGCACGCCGGCGCCGTCGGCGGTCTGGATGACGAACGCGTGCGGGTGCAGCTTGACCATTCGGCCGGCCACCGGCGCCACGGCCACCGCGACGCCGGTCCGGTCCGGGTCGACGGCCAGGCCGGGGCCGACCAGCTCCTGGGCGAACACTGGGTCCGGCACCTCGGCCAGGGCGACCACCCGGCCGGGCACCGGCGCCAACACGTCGAGCTGGGTCACGTCTCCTCCGGTCGCATCGGGCGCCGCCGCGGGTCCGCTCACATGAGGTCCTCGATGTCCGTGGCGATGGTGTCCGCCTCGGGACCGACCACCACCTGCACCACGGTGCCGGCTGAGATGACCCCGAACGCCCCGGCCGCCTTGAGCGCCTTCTCGTCCACCAGGGACGAGTCGTGCACCTCGGTGCGCAGGCGGGTGGCGCAGGGCTCGATCTCCACGATGTTGTCGGCGCCACCCAGCGCCGCCAGGATCTGCTCGGCCTTGTCCATGTGTCCTCCGTTGGGTCTGCGGGGCGTCGAGTTACGCGTCGTTGGCGGGGTCGGTCTGGGTGATCTTCGAGAGGCCGCGGGGCGCGTCGGGGTTCAGGCCGAGCCTGCGCGCCAGCGCCTCCACCGTCAACTGGGCCGGCACGACGAGCGCGAGCGGAGCCACCAGCTCGGGCAGGTCCGGGCCGGGTACGCACACGTCGACGGCGGCGGCGAAGCCGGAGTCGCCGCCGATGCCGATCGTCGCCGCGGCGCCGCGGCGACGCAGGTCGTGCGCGAGGTCGGTCATGCCGGCCACCATCGGCCCGTCGGCCGCCGAGACCAGCAGCGCCACGTGTTCGGCGTCGACGACGGCGATGGGTCCGTGCCGGAGGTCGGCGTAGGAGAGCCCGCGCACCGGACGCAGGCAGGTCTCCTCGAGCTTCAGGGCCGCCTCCAGTGCGGTCCCGAACGTCAGCCCACGGCCGCTGACCAGGGTCTCCGGCGTCGATGCGAGCCGTTCGGCGGCCTCGTCGACACCCGTCCGCAACGAGATCAGCCGCGAGACCTCGGCGGGCACCCGGTCCAGGTCGGCGTCAAGTGAGCCGGGCTTGGGTGCGAACGCGTCGGCCATCACAGCCATTGCCGCCAGCTGGGTGACGTAGGACTTGGTGGCCGGGACGGCGAGCTCGGCGCCGGCCCGAGTGACGAGGGCCAGGTCTGCCGCCGCGGCGAGCGAGCTGTCGCCGTCGTTGGTGACGGCGACCGTGCGGGCGCCGCGTCCGGCGGCCCAGGCCTGGGTCTCGACGATCTCGGTGGTCTCGCCGGACTGCGACACCGACACCACGATCGCCTCAGAGAGATCGAGTTCGGCGTGGTAGTGCGTGGCGACGCTCGGCGCCGCGAGGCCGCCGGGGATGCCGGCGTGCACCTCCAGCAGGTATCGGCCGTAGATGGCGGCGTTGTCCGAGGACCCGCGCGCCACGAACAGGACCACCCGGCGGTCCTCGGCCAGCGAGCGGAGCTCACCGCGCAGCGGCAGCAGCGCCTCGAGGGTGCGGGCGAGCGCCTCCGGCTGCTCGGCGATCTCGCGGGCCATGATCGTCTCGGTCACGCGGCAACTCCTGTCGATGGTGGACGGTGGTCAGGTGGTGCGCTTGCTCGCGGGTCCCGGCGGCGCGCCGCGGTGACTCGTGGTTCTCCGGCGCGGTTCCTCGGGCGCGGCTCGCGCTGTCGCGGTCAACCCGTGCCGGGGAGGATCCTCTGTCACGATGGTGCCTTGCCGGCGGCGCGGGACGACCGGGGGGTTGGGTCGGGCCACCGGCACCCACAGCGTGTATCGGTCCGAGCGGTACGCCGACCGGCTGTACTCGATGGCCTGGTCTCCGGTGAAGGCCCGCCGCGAGATCCGGAGCACGGGCTTGCCGGGCTTGATGGTCAGCAGCCGGGCTTCCTCGTGGTCGGCTTCGCCGGCGTCGATGGTGTCCTCGCCCCAGTCCGGGACCAGCCCGCGAGCGTCGAGCTCCACGTACACGCTGGACGGTGAGCCGTCGTCGAGGAAGCCGGGCAGCCGGACGGCCGGGAGCCAGGTGTGCTCGACGGCCATGGGCTCGTCGTCGGCGAAGCGGAGCCGATGCAGGTGGATGACCTCGGCGCCGGGCTTGACCTCGAGCGCGTCGGCGATGTCGGCCTCGGCGGGGATGATGCCGGCGGAGAGCACCCTGACGCCGGCCGTCATGCCGCGGCGGGTCATCTCCTCGGTGAACGATGCCAGCCGGATCTGCAGGTCGACCTTGGGCGGCGCGACGAACGTGCCGCGTCCCTGGACCCGTTCGAGGATGCCCTCGACCACCAGCGCGTCGACCGCCTGGCGCACCGTCATCCGGGACACGCCGAAGCGTTCGCACAGGACCCGCTCCGAGGGCACGGGGTCGCCGGGGCGCAGCTCGCTGCCGACGAGACTCCGCAGGTAGTCGCGCACCTGGAGGTACTTCAGCGTCGAACGGCGCAAGGACAGCACGGGACTCGCATCAGGTCGGGGCCCCGGGAAATGCCGGCAGCCGGTCGATTCGGGTCGCTCACCTCTTGACAAGCGCGGTGCGCAGCCACATTGTATGGCCCACTGGTCAAGACATCTAGACCAGTGCTTACCACTGGCCGAGATGCTCCGTGAAAGAGGCTCCGTGAACGTGGTCGACGGCCCGGTGCCCAAGCACCGGCAGTTGCGGGAGATCCTCCTCGCCATGATCGAGGGCGAGCTCGTGCCGGACGCTCCGGTCCCGTCCGAGCGCGAACTGGTGACGCGGTTCAAGGTCAGCAGGGCCACGGTCCGAGAAGCCGTCGGCCGTCTGGTCGCCGAGGGCCGGCTCTACCGTGTCCGGGGCAAGGGCACGTTCGTCGCCGCTGCCAGCATCGAGTCGCAGATGCATCTGTCGTCGTTCACCGAGGACATGCGCCGCCGCGGCCACAAGCCCTCCACCGTCGTCCTCGGTGCCGACGAGACCGCCGCGCCGCCGCCGGCCCGTGCGGCGCTCGGCCTGGACGTCACCGACCGCGCCTACCGGATCGAGCGGCTGCGCTCCGCCGACGGCGCGCCGATGGCGCACGAGGTGTCGTGGCTGCCGGCCGCACCGCTGCCTGGGCTGCTCGAACGCGAGCTGACCAGCTCGGTGTACTCGATCCTGGCGCACGACTACGGCCGTGTCCTCGACTCCGCCGCCCAGACGGTCTGGGCCGAAGGCGCCGACCCGTTGCGGGCCCGGCTGCTGCGGGTACCCCCCGCGGCGCCGCTGCTCGTCTTCCGCAAGACCTCCTACGCCGCTGGCCGGCCGATGGAGCACGTCACCTCCTGGTACCGAGCGGACCGGTACCAGGTCCACATGACGCTGGAACGCACCCCACATGCCGGCCCGAACCGCGGGCCGGCACACATGTAGAGGAGAACGCACGTGTACCGTCTCATCCTCGATCTCGGTGCGGGGGTGCGCCCATGAGCGCCGCCACCGCGACCGCGACCGGAAAGCGCGGCTTCCCCGGCCTGGCGGTGCTGCAGCGCATCGGCCGCAGCCTGATGCTGCCGATCGCGGTGCTGCCGGCCGCGGCCCTCCTGCTGCGACTCGGCTCGAACGACATGCTCGGCGGCGAACCGGGCACCGTCCCGGAGGGCCTGCCCGCCGGCCTCGCCCAGTACGACGGGCTGCACTGGCTCCAGCCGGTGTCCGAGGTCGTGGGCGCCGCCGGCGCCGGCATCTTCAACAATCTGCCCCTGATCTTCGCCCTGGGTGTCGCCATCGGGTTCGCGCGCAAGTCCGACGGCTCGACGGCGCTGGCCGCGGTCGTCGGCTACCTGGTCTACAAGAGCGTCTCGGACGTGATGTCGCCGTACGTCCTCGGCGAGGCCGCGGAGGGTGAGGAGCAGGAGCTCATTAACTTCGGCGTGCTCGGCGGCATCATCATGGGCATCGTCGCGGCGTTGCTGTGGCAGCGCTACTACCGGATCAAGCTGCCTCCGTACCTGGCGTTCTTCGGCGGGCGGCGGTTCGTGCCGATCATCACGGCGTTCGTGGCGGTGTTCATCGCGGTCGCCATGAGCTTCCTGTACCGGCCGTTCGACGCGGGGCTGACGAACTTGGGTGAGTGGGTCACCGAGAACGACGTGCTGGGCGGCGGGCTCTACGGGTTCTTCAACCGCCTGCTCATCCCGCTCGGCCTGCACCACATCCTCAACTCCTTCCCGTGGTTCCAACTCGGTGAGTACACGCCGCCAGGCGGCGAGCCGGTCCAGGGCGACATCCTGCGCTTCCTCAACGGCGACCCGAGCGCCGGCGCATTCATGACCGGCTTCTTCCCGATCATGATGTTCGCGCTGCCCGCCGCGGCACTGGCGATCTGGCAGACCGCGAAGCCGGCACAGAAGAAGATCGTCGGCGGCATCATGCTCTCCGCCGCGCTGACGTCGTTCTTCACCGGTGTCACCGAGCCGCTGGAGTTCTCGTTCCTGTTCGTCGCGTTCCCGCTGTACTTCATCCACGCGGTGCTGACGGGCACGGCGCTGGCGCTCACGAACGCGCTGGGGCTGCGTGACGGGTTCGGCTTCTCCGCCGGCTTCATCGACTGGGCGCTGAACTTCCGGATCGCCGAAGGGCCGTTGTGGCTCGTGGTCATCGGGCTGGGCTACGCGGCGGTCTACTACTTCCTGTTCCGCTGGGTGATCACCAAGTGGAACCTGCGCACGCCCGGTCGCGAGGAGGACGCCGAGGCGGTCGAGGCCTCGCTCGGCGAGGAGGCCGCGGAGATCGTCCAGGAGGAGCGCACCCCGGCGGCGGCCACCGTGGCACCGTCGTCGGCCAGTACGACGACGACGGCGCCCGCGCCGCCGGACAGCGCGGCGAGGCCGGACGTCTCCGGAGGCCCGGACGGCGCGGAGGGCTCGGACGGGCGGGGCGACGACCAGAACCAGCGCCGGCCCGAGTAGCAGCACCACGTGTGATCGCCGGCACGTTCCACCGCGAACGTGCCGGCGATCGCGATGATTGGCGCAGACTGAGGACGAGAGGAGCGCGCAGTGGCAGTCATCAGCGGAGTGGGGGTCAGCCCCGGTCGTGCGGTCGGGCCGGTGGTGCGCATGCCGGACCCGGTGGCCGAGCCGGCACCCGATTCCCGGCTGTCCGACGGTGCCGACGTCGCCGCCGAGGCCGCCCGGATCGCCGAGGCGGCCGATCTGGTCCGCGCCGACCTGGAACGACGGGCGGCGACGGCGCACGGCGAGGGCTCAGCGGTCCTCGAGGCCACGGCGCTGATGGCGGCCGACCCGGCCCTGGTGTCGGCGGCGCAACGCAAGGTCGAGGAGGGTCTCGCCCCGCCGCGTGCGGTCTGGGAGGCCGCCGCCGAGGTCGCCGCGATGCTGGAGTCGCTGGGCGGCTACATGGCCGAGCGGGCCCGAGACGTCGGTGACGTGCGCGACCGGATCGTCGCGGTCCTGGAGGGGCGGCCGGCACCGGGCGTGCCCGAACGGGCCGAACCGTTCGTGCTGACCGCCCGAGACCTCGCACCGGCCGACACCGCGACGCTGGACCCGTCCACCTGCGTGGCGCTGGTCACGGCGGAGGGCGGCCCGACGTCGCACACCGCAATCCTGGCCCGGGCGCTGGGGCTGCCGGCGGTGGTCGCGGCACGCGGTGTCCTCGACGTCGTGGCGGACACGGTCGTGTTGGTGGACGGCTCGGCGGGCACTGTCGAGGCCGACCCGTCGCCGGCCGCCGTCGACGCCGTCTGGGCGGCCGCCACCCGCGTGCGGCACTTCGACGGCACTGGCCGTACCGCCGACGGGACGCACATCCAGCTGCTGGCCAACGTCGGTGACCCGAAGGGCGCGGTGGCCGCGGTCGAGGTCGGCGCCGAGGGCGTCGGACTGTTCCGCACCGAGTTCTGCTTCCTCGACCGGGCCGAGGAGCCCACCGTCGACGAGCAGACCGAGCAGTACCTGGCGGTGCTGGAGCCGTTCAAGGGCCGGAAGGTGGTGGTCCGCACGCTCGACGCAGGCGCGGACAAACCGCTGCCGTTCCTGACCGACGCCGACGAGGCCAATCCGGCGCTGGGCGTGCGTGGCTACCGGACGGCGGGCCGGCACCCGCAGGTGCTGGACCACCAGCTCGACGCGGTCGCCCGGGCCGCGCAGCGTTCCGGCGCGGACGTGTGGGTGATGGCGCCCATGATCGCCACCGCGGCCGAGGCGGCGGCCTTCGTCGCCCTCGCCGGTGAGTACGGGCTGTCCACGGCCGGGGTGATGGTGGAGGTCCCGGCCGCGGCGCTGACCGCCGACGCTGTGATGGAGCACGTCGCGTTCGCGAGCATCGGCACCAACGACCTCACCCAGTACACGATGGCGGCCGACCGGCTGCTCGGCGACCTGGCGGAGCTGAACGACCCCTGGCAGCCCGCCGGGCTGCGGCTGGTCCGGTTGACCGCGCAGGCCGGCGCGCGACGGGATCGGCCGGTCGGCGTGTGCGGCGAGGCGGCCGCCGACCCGGTGCTGGCGGTCGTCCTGGCCGGTCTCGGCGTCACCAGCCTCTCGATGACGCCGCGGGCCATCCCGGACGTCGCGGAGGCTCTGCGGTCGGTGACGATGGACGAGTGCGTGCGGTTGGCGGGGCTGGCCGTCGACGCGCCGGACGCGCGAGCCGCTCGCGACGCCGTCCGGGCCGAGCTCCCCACCACCCTGTGATGGCCGATGCCATGGAGCGGGAACAGAGCGGCACCTAATATTCTCCGACGGTAAGACATAAATCGTCTATTCGTTGACGAAATCGAGGTGCCATCGATGCCGCTCGTCGTGCAGTTCACCGGAACCCGGCAGGTCGGCGTCGCCGACGAGCCCTCGCCGCCACTCGGCGCTGGGCAGGTCCGGATCGCCACCTGGTACTCGGGCATCTCGGCCGGAACCGAGCTGACCGCGTACCGCGGGTCGAACCCGTACCTGACGAAGACCTGGGACGCCGGCGCGCGGCTGTTCGTCGACGGCTCGCCGTCGTTCTCGTATCCGGTCTCCGGCTGGGGCTACCAGGAGGTCGGCCAGGTCACCGAGGCGGCGCCCGACGTGTCGTCGCCGCGGGTGGGCGACGTGGTCTACGGCATCTGGGGTCACCGCGCCGAGTCCGTGGTCCCGGCCGCCATCGCTGCCCACCGGCTGCTGCCCGAGGGCGTCTCGCCGCTGCACGGTGTCTTCGCCCGGGTCGGTGCCATCGCGCTGAACGCGGTGCTCGCCGCGGACGTGCACCTCGGCGAGCACCTCGCGGTGTTCGGCCAGGGAGTCATCGGGCTACTGGCGACTCGCCTCACCACGCTCAACGGCGGCACGGTCACCGCCGTCGAGGGCATGGCCGACCGGGCGGCGCTCGCCTCTCGGTTCGGCGCCGCGCAGGCCGTCCGTCCGAACGTCGCCGGTGGCGCGGCCGCGGAGGTGCGGCGGGTCACCGACGGCGTCGGTGCCGACACCGCGATCGAGCTGAGCGGCAACTATCGGGCGTTGCACGAGGCGGTTCGATCCGTGCGCCCGGCCGGCCGGGTGGTGGCCGCTGGCTTCTACCAGGGGGAAGGTGACGGGCTGCGGCTCGGCGAGGAGTTCCACCACAACCGCGTCGAGATCGTCGCCAGCCAGATCGGCGGCACGCCGGGGGCGCTCGGCGACCGCTGGAACCACGACCGGCTGCTGCGCGTGTTCATGTCCTTGGTCGCCGACGGGCGGATGGGTGTCGGGCCGCTGGTGTCGCACGTCGTGCCGGTGACGGAGGTGGCGTCGGCGTTCGCACTGCTGGACGAGCGCCCGGCCGAGGCGCTGCAGGTGGTGCTGCGTTTCCCCGCCGCGCCGGAGTAGGCGGCCTCCACCAGGGCCCCGCAGCCCTCGGAATGATCACGTTCAGCACGAAATCTCGTGCCGCACCATGCCTGTGAGCCTCGTGATGCGCGCAAAGTCCTCGTGAGGGCCGCGCGACGCCACCGCGTAGAACCGTGGCCGTGCTGGTTCAGGGATGCCTGGGAACAACCCGTTGACGGGATATGGGATATCCGATTAGCGTCAGGCGAGATGGGGGATTCGCGACACAGGGAGGTGTCATGCGTAGAACAGGCGGGCGGGCCGGAGCAGCATGGACGGCACGCGTAGCGGCGGTGCTCGTCACCGCGGCCGTGCTGGCCGCGTGTGGAAGCGGCGACTCCGACGACGAGACCAGCGGGGACGGCGGCAGCACCACCGTCTCGCTGTGGCATTTCTACAACACGCCCGACACCCCCACCGGTGCGGCCCTCCAGAACCTGCTCGACCGGTACGAGGAGGAGCACGAGGGCGTCACCATCGAACCACGGCACATCCCGTACGCCGACTTCGCCCGGACGCTGCTGCAGGCCGCGGCCGGCGGCGACCTGCCGGACATCGCCCTGATCAACGCCTTCACCACGCAGTCGATGGCCGAGGCCGGCGTCATCCAGGACCTCTCCGACCGGGTCGAGGATTGGGGTGAGCAGGACGCCTACTTCGAGACGAGCTGGAACACCACGCAGGGCGACGGCTCCACCTACGGCATCCCGCACGTCGCCGACGCGTACGCCGTCTACTACAACGAGGCCATGTTCGCCGAGGCGGGACTCGAGCCGCCCACCACCTGGGCGGAGATGCAGGATGTCGCCACCCAACTGGCCACCGGCGACCGGTACGGCCTGGCGTTCAGCGGCATCGAAGGTGATGAAGGTGCGACGGCGCTGATCATCCGGATGCTCGCCGCGGGCGCCGATCCCTCCGACATCGACTCGCCCGAAGGCGTGGCGGCACTGACGCAGTTCTCGGACATGATCGCCGCCGGTGCGGTATCCAACGGTGTGCTCACTTGGACCGAGGAGGACGCGAAGAACCAGTTCGCCAACGGTCAGGCGGCGATGATGATCAACTCTGCCACCTATGTCAGCGTGTTGGCCGAGGAGTACCCGGAGCTGCAGTGGAACGTCGCGCTGCTGCCCTCGGACGCCGAGGCCTCGACCTTCCTGAGTGCTGAGAACCTCACGATCTCGGCCACCAGCGAGAACGCCGACGCGGCGTGGGACATCATCACCTGGATGCAGGAGCCGGACGTGCTCGCGGAGTACCTGCCCGAGCGCAACAAGCTGGCCGCTCGCGACGACGTCGACACCGGCGACGACCCGATCCGGGCCGTCTTCGCCGAGCAGCTGCAGCACGCCTGGGCCCCGGAAGGAACGCTCGCGGCCGCGTCGTCGGAGGTCTTCACCCATATCCAGAGCGCCATGCAGGCCGCGGTCAGCGGTGCGGCGAGCCCGGAGGACGCCCTCGCCGACGCCCAGGCGAAGATCGACGAGGCGCTGGCGAACGTCGAGTGACTGCCGTGACCCAGACGGAAACCCGGGACGCCGCGGTCGCTCCTCCCCGGAGCGGCCGCGGTGGCCTGCGCGGTCGTGCCCCCGGCCGCTGGACCGGCTACCTGTTCGTGGTTCCCGCGGTCGTCTTCGTCGTCGCGACCGTGCTGTACCCGCTGATCTTCAACATCGACCTCAGCTTCCGCGACGTCGGCGTGGCCCAGATCGTGGCCGGCGACGCCGAGTGGGTCGGCTGGGAGAACTACGCCGACCAGCTCGGCCGGGACGAGTTCTGGCACGCGCTGGTCACCTCGCTGCTGTACACCGGGTTGGCGGTGGCGTTCGCGTTCGCGCTGGGGATGGCGCTGGCGGTCTATTTCAACCAACGCTTCCCGGGGCGCAACGTGATGCGCTCGCTGCTGCTGCTCGCGTGGATCCTGCCGACGGTGGTCAGCGCGAACGTGTGGCGGTGGATGCTCGACGGCAGCTACGGGCTGCTCAACACGCTGCTGGACGCGGCCGGGCTCGTCGACGGCGACATCTTCTGGCTGGCCCGGCCGGTGCCCGCGCTGTTCGCGGTGGTGTTCGCCACAGCCTGGTCGTTCACTCCGTTCATCATGATCCTCTTGCTGGCCGGCCTGCAGGGCATCCCCGACACGCTCTACGAGGCGGCCACGATCGACGGTGCCGGCGCCTGGCGGCGGTTCGTCAGCGTGACCATGCCGTTGATGCGGCCGGTGAACCTGACCGCGCTGCTGCTCTGCTTCATTTACACGTTCAAGACCTTCGACACCGTGTTCCTGATGACCCGGGGCGGGCCGGGCGAGGCGACCATGGTCCTGCCGATCTACGCCTACAACGAGGCGTTCGAGTTCTTCCGGTTCGACACCGGCGCGGTCGCGACGACGCTGATGCTGGTGGTGCCGCTGGGCCTGTCGGTCCTCTACTTCCGCTACCTGCGCAAGGAGGAGACGGCATGACGGCCACCGTGACCTCGACCCCGTCGGCCATCACTCCGACGGCGCGCGCCTCGGCCGGCCCCCGGCGGCGCTGGTGGCTGAGCGCGGGCGGGCTGCTGATCACCGTCGCCTACCTGCTGCCGGTGTACTGGATGCTGGCGACGTCGCTGAAGCGGCCCTCGGAGATCTTCGCCACACCGCCACACCTGTTCCCGACGCCGATCAGCGTCGCGTCCTACACCGACACCGTCGCCAACCATCCCGGAATCGGCCAGGGCCTGATCAACAGCACGATCATCGGCGTCGGCACCACCCTGCTGACGCTCGTGGTCGCGGTGCCGGCGGCCTATGGCCTGGCCCGGCTCAAGATCCGGTTCGTGCCGCTGCTGATGCTGTTGTTCCTGATCGTGCAGATGATCCCGGCCGTCAACATCGCGCTGCCGATGTTCGTCATCTTCAGCCGGGTGGACCTGGTGAACACCTACACCGGGCTGATCCTTGCCACCAGCTCGCTGGCCATCCCGCTGGCGGTCACCGTGCTGCGGCCGTATTTCCTGTCGGTGCCGGGCGAGGTGATCGACGCGGCCAAGGTCGACGGCTGCACGACGTGGTCGGCGTTCCTGCGCATCGCGCTGCCGGTGTCGGTGCCCGGTCTGATCACCGTCGCCGTCATCAGCTTCCTGGGGGCGTGGGGCGAGTTCGTGTTCGGCCTCGCGCTGGCCTCCGACGAGTCGATGCAGCCCATCACGGTCGTGCTGGCAGGGCTGACGAACTCCTTCGGGACGCGGTGGAACGACTTGATGGCGGCCTCCGTCGTCGTCGCGCTGCCGATCATCGTCGTCTTCGTCTTCCTGCAGCGCTACATCGTCGGCGGCCTGACCGCCGGCGCCAGCAAGAGCTGATCCATCGACGAGGAGCCCTGGATGACCACAGACACCGCGGACGAGTTCGAGCTCTGGGCGGCGACCCCCACCCCGTTCCGGCCAGACCAGACGCTCGCCGCCGAGGTCGTCCCCGCCCAGGCCCGGCATCTGCGGCGGCTCGGCATCGACGGGGCGTTCGTCGGCGGCACCACCGGTGAGTCCATGGCCCTGACGGTGGACGAGCGAGCCGAGCTCATCACCGCGTGGGCCAAGGAGCGCGCCGATGACCTGCTGGTCGGTGCGCACGTCGGCGACCTCAGCGTCGTCGACGCGCGCCGGCTGGCACGGCATGCCGCGGACGCCGGAGTGGACCTGATCGCCGCAGTGGCGCCGTTCTACGGCGAGCCGCCGTCGGTCGGTGCGATCGTCGACTACCTGGCCGAGATAGCCGCGGCGGCACCGGACGTGCCGCTGTGCTACTACCACATCCCGTCGATGACGGGGCTGCGCGCGGCGCCGTCCGCCGTCGTCGCCGAGGCGTCCGCTCGCATCCCGAGCCTCACCGCGGTCAAGTTCACCGACGGCGACCTGCTGGAGTTCGTCCGGACCCGGGAGGTGTCCGAGAACGTCCGGGTCTACTTCGGCCGCGACGAGCTGCTGCCGGCCGGGGTGGCCTTCGGCGCTACCGGCGCCATCGGCAGCCTGTACAACGTGCTGGCGCCGGTGGCCCGCGAGGTCCGCGCGGCCATCCTGGCCGGCGACGTCGAGCGGGCGCTGGCGCTGCACCGACCGTTCCGCGACATCGTCGCCGTCGCCGACCGCTGGGGCTCGATCGTCGTCGTCAAGGAGCTGATCAACCGGTTCGGTCCCGACGCCGGTCCGGCTCGGGTGCCGTGGGGGCGGCTGAGCGAGGACGCGCAGGCCGCCGTGGACCACCTGGTGACGGCGCTGCGCGCGGTGGCACCCGAGACGGAGGACGGCGACGCGGTCTGACAGGCTGTGCGGGACCGACCGCCCAGCCTTCTCGACGGAGACCGCATGGACGACCGCATGGTGGTGTTGACGCGCGCCGGGGTGAGCCTGGTGCTCGACCTGGCGACGCCAGGACTGCCGCGGGTGCTGCACTGGGGCGCCGCACTCGACGGACTCGACGACGACGCGCGCACCGCGCTGCGCAGCGCCGCACTGCCCACCCGGCGGGGTGGCGCGCCGACCGAGCCGGCCGCGCCGACGCTGCTGCCGGCGCAGGTCGACGGCTGGGTCGGCCGCCCGGGTGTCGCGGGCAGCCGCGGGCGTGCCTGGTCCCATCCGCGGCTGGTGCCCTTCGACGTCGCCGTCGACGACGCCTCGGTCCGGGTCCGCTCGCGTGACGATGCGGCCGAGGTGTCGGTGGTCAGCGAGCTGGACCTGGACCCGTCCGGCGTGCTGCTGGTGCGGCACACGCTGACCAACGCCGGTGACACCCCCTGGTCGGTCGGTGGCGTGCGTGCCGTCCTCCCGCTGCCGGACCACGCCCTGGAGCTGATGCACTTCACCGGCCGCTGGAGTCTGGAGAAGGCGCCGCAACGGGAGGCGTTCGTCCACGGCATCAGGTCCTTCGAGAGCCGCCGCGGCCGCACCGGGCACTCCAGCACCGGCCTACTCATCGCCGGATCGGCCGGCTTCGGGTACGGCGCCGGCGAGGTCTGGTCGGTGCACGCGGGCTGGAGCGGCTGGACCGTCCACGACGCCGAGCGGATGGCCGAGGGATGGTCGACGCTGGGCGCCGGCGAGCTGCTGGCTGGCGGCGAGGTCGAGCTGGCGCCGGGGGAGTCCTACGCGACGCCGGTGGTGTACTTCGGCTACGCCGACGACGGCCTGGACGGCCTCGCGCAGCGGCTGCACAGCCACCTGCGCGCCCGGCCGCAGCACCCGTCGACGCCACGGCCCCTGGTCCTCAACACGTGGGAGGCCGTGTATTTCGACCACGACGTCGACAAGATGAAGCGGCTCGCCGATGTCGCCGCCGCCGTCGGCGTCGAGCGGTTCGTCGTCGACGACGGCTGGTTCCTCGGCCGCCGCGACGACCACGCCGGGCTGGGCGATTGGTACGTCGACCCGGACGTGTGGCCGCAGGGCCTGCACCCGCTGGTCGACCACGTCCGGTCGCTGGGCATGCAGTTCGGGCTGTGGGTCGAGCCGGAGATGGCCAATTCGCGATCTCGGCTGGCGCAGGAGCACCCGGAGTGGCTGCTCCACCTGCCCGAGCGCACCCCGCGCGAGTGGCGCCACCAGCACGTCGTCGACGTCGCCGACCCCGACGCCTACGCGTACCTGCTGAAGCGACTGGACGACCTGGTCAGCGAGTACGACATCGCCTACCTCAAGTGGGACCACAACCGCGACCTGCTCGAGGCCGTGCACGACGGCCACGCCGGCGTGCACGAGCAGACCCTCGCGGTGTACCGGCTCCTCGACGAGCTGCGGTCCCGGCACCCCGGCCTGGAGATCGAGTCCTGCTCGTCCGGCGGTGCCAGGGTGGATCTCGGCGTCATCCAGCACACCGACCGGGTGTGGGCCTCGGACACCAACGATCCGATCGACCGGCAGGCGATCCAGCGGTGGACCAAGCAGCTGCTACCGCCGGAGCTGGTCGGCGCCCACGTCGGCCCGGCCGCCACCCACGTCACCGGCCGCGTCACCAGCCTCGAGCTGCGCTGCGCGACCGCGCTGTTCGGCCACGCCGGCATCGAGTGGGACATCACCGAGTGCGACGACGCCGAGGTGGCGACGCTGACGCGGTGGGCCGCCGAGTACAAGCGGCTGCGCCCGCTGCTGCACACCGGCCGCACGGTCCGAGCCGAGGACACCCATCCGGAGCGGCTGCTGCACGGGGTCGTCGGCGACGGCCATGCCGTGTTCAGTTACGTCACGCTCGCGACGCTGCGCACCGACATCCCGCCCCGGCTGCGGCTTCCGGGCCTGGACCCCGGCGTGAGGTACCGGGTGGTGGCGCTGCCGGCGCTGTCGAACTCGGTGTCGCGCTTCGGCGTCCCGCCGCGGTGGCTGGCCGACGGCGGCATCGAACTGCCCGGCCGGGTGCTGTCGACGGTCGGCCTCCAGGCGCCGCTGCTCGGAACGGGCGAGGTGCTGACGCTGGAGCTGACCGCGCTCTGACGGCGCGGGCTCACGCGGCAGGGGTTGGTGCCGGACGGAGCCGGCCCCCGTGTCACGCGTCGCTGGAGGCGTCGCGCAGCTCGGCGACAGCGCGAGCGTCTCCACGCCGGCCGCGCGGGCCCGGGCGACTGTCTCGGTGTCGCTGTCGCCCGCGGCAGGTTCCAGGACCGCCGCCACATGTAGCCCGACCAGTGACAGTACCGGTCGGAGCAGGCCGGTGAACCACTGCCGTAGCGCTTCGACCAGGAGGTGGTGCCGTCGCGCGTAGATGCGCCGCATCCGGCGCACGTGCCGGGCCAGTCATCGAGCACAACCTCGACGTCGTCGCCGCGGCCGACTGGATCATCGACCTCGGTCCCGAGGCCGGCCACGACGGCGGGCAGGTGGTGTTCGAAGGCACACCGGCCCAGCTGGTCCAGGACGGCACCACCCACACCGGCGTGTACCTGCGCCGTCACCTCGCCGGCCGGTGATCGCCGGCGGGTAGGGTTCGTTCGTCGTTCCGTTCGAAGGGAGTGGATGCCCGTGCCCGCGAAGTCCGCCGGTTCGTCGAGCGCCTCGCAGCCGGCGCTGGTGTCCGCGGTGCCTGTCGCGAAGGCAACCCGCGGTCGCCGACCTCGGAAGCCGGCGATGCCGGTTCCCGACGGTGCCGTCGAGGTGTTCACCGACGGCGCCTGCTCCGGGACGCCCGGGCCCGGAGGGTGGGCCTGGGCGGTCGACCGCGACCGGTTCGCCGCCGGGTCCGAGCGCAGCACCACCAACCAGCGCATGGAGATCCGGGCGGCACTCGAGGCGGTACGGGCGCTGTCCGGGCCGCTGGTCGTCGTCAGCGACTCCGCCTACGTGGTCAACTGCTTCCGCGACGGATGGTGGCGCAACTGGCGGGCGCGGGGCTGGGTCACGTCGGCGCGCACGCCGGTGGCCAACCGCGACCTGTGGGAGCCCTTGATCGACCTGATCGATGACCGGGGCGACATCGTCTTCCACTGGGTCAAGGGTCACTCCGGCCACCCGATGAACGACCTCGTCGACGAGTTGGCTGTCGCCGCCAAGCTGGCCCAGTCGTAGGGCCCGCGGCCGCCGTGGTGAGCGCGCCGATCCCCGCCGACGTTCCCGATGCCCTGGTCGCGTCGTACGGACGCGACGACGCCGGGCGGGCCTGGCTGGCCGGGCTGCCGCGGCTGATCGCCGAAACGCTGGAGCGGTGGGAGCTGCGGCCGGACGGGCCGTCCGGCAACGGCATGGCCTCGATCGTCGTGCCGGTGATCCGCCCGGACGGCACCCGTGCCGTGCTGAAGCTGCAGCCGGTCAGCGACAACAACGCCGGTACCGTCCTCGGCCTGCGCACCTGGCCGGCGACGGCATAGTCCGGCTGCTGGACCACGACGCCGACACCGGCGCCATGCTGCTGGAACGGCTTGATGCCGGCCGGCCGCTGTCGACGGTTGCGGACGACGCCACCGTCATGACGACCGTCGCGCGGGACCAGCAGCGCCTCGACGACATCCTGGCCGCCATCATCGCGATCCGGTACACCTGACCAGAGGCGACTCGGTGGCCCGGTCGGGCAGGCCGCGACTACGGAGACGCTTCCGGAAGAATGATCGGCTCGGACGCGGCGGCGTTCCCGATGCCGGCGGCGTCGGCGCTCTCGGAGCTTCCGTCGTCGGTCGGCCCATCGCCGTTGGACGGCTGCGTCTGCGCGCCGTCCTGAGAAGACAGCGCCGTCGACACGAGAGCGGCGGGAACGTGTGGGCGATGGTCGCCTGGCTCGGGCTCGGGTCGCAATCGTGGTGGCGCGGCGGACCAAGCCTTCAGGTGCTGCATGACCTCGCCGTAGAACGCGTCGACAGCGCCGAGCACGGCGTCGATGAACGTGCCTCGGCCGCGGCCACGTTTGAGGCCCATGGGACTGCTCTTCGCCACCCGGAACGACCGCAACTCCTTGGCCGGGTCCGCGACGAGCACGCTCGGGTTCTCACGCACCGCGACCAGCAGTTCCGCGGCGCCGACGCCGCGGCCGTGTGCGACGAAGGCTTCGACACGGAGATCGTCGGGCGCGTTCTTCAACTGCCGGACCAGCCAGTTCACCCGTGTCGTCGGGCGGCCTTCGCGAGGAGCGTCGATGTCGACATGGCAGGTGATGCGGCTTGCATGCAGATCAGCGGTGAGGACGAGCTCTCCGACGGTATCCGGAATACGGATCGCGCCGGTCAAGGTGCCGTGTTCGACCAGGCTGCCGAGGAGGGCTTGTGTCCGCAGCGACGGGTCGGCGAGCTCCTTGCGGGACAGGACCGGGGTAACCTCGGTGCCCAACTGCCGACCCAGTCGCAGGCTTGCGAATCTCAGCAGGGCATCGAAGCGGTTGGTGACCTCGCTGACGCCTTTGTCGGTCGGCCGGAGGGTTCCCGCCGCTACCGCGTTGCGGGTGGCGACCCAGCTTTCACCCATGTCGTCGAACTCCAGAGCACCCGAGCGTGGATGCTCCAGATAGCGGATGAGCTCGCCGAGGATCCAGGCCTGATCCGGGTCGGCCACTCCACGGAACTCCTTCTGCATCACCGCCTCGGTGAGGACGTTGGTCCACGAGAGGTGCTGGAGCGCGACTTTGCGGAGCTTGCGCCGGTCGACCTTCGTCGGATGTTGCCCGGCGACGGCGGGAATCTCGTTGGAGATCGTGAGGACGGCGTCGAAACCGTGATCCCGGGCGATGTCGAGATAGTTCTCGAGCTGCTCGGCGACCAACTCGTTGCTGCCGGTCTTGACCTCGACGAGGGCGGTCCAGGTGCGCTGGCCGCGGCTGACTCTGACGAGCCCGTCCGGGAAGAGCTTCTTCTCGCCGAGGACGAACGGGACCTCGATAAAGGTCTCCACGTTCCCCGTAGGTGCCCCGAACGGCTTCGTGAGCGCGCGGCCGAACTCACGAACCGCGGTCATGACGGCCAGCAGGGCAGACGTGGCCCGACGCTCCTGCTCTTCTGCTCCGTTGATGCCCGACGTCGGTATCAGCCGTGCTTCATGCCAGGTCTCTTCGGTCATCGGATCCCCCAGGAATGTCGTCACCCCGTGCCGAGCGCAGAGTACCGGTGAGGTCGGACATTTCTGGGTCGGCGACGTTGCTCTCGTCCTACTCGGCGAGCCGACGCCGTCCTGCCTCGGCTGCCGCGCGAGAGGACTCGTCCTTGCCGGCGATAGCCAGGCTGCGGTCGATCTGTGTCGTCACCGACGAGGCGTCGGGGCGCTGCGGGTGCTCCGGTACCGAGATCGAAGGCTTCACATCGTCATCATGACCCGGTCCGCCGCGGCGTGATCAGCAGCTAGTCGACGATGAACCAGTTGCCGTCCTGGTAGGCCAACGTGGTGTCGCCGAGCTCTTCCTCGTCGAGGGTGGCATCGGCGACGATCGCTTCCACCGGGATGATGACCTGGCCGGCGGTGCTGTCGTCGACCAGATTGGGGTCGACGGTGGCCGTCTGCAGCGCCGTCGACTGCTCGGGCGAGGGCATCTCCACGACTATCGCGAACGTCGACTCGCAGGGGCCGAAACCCTCCGCCTCGGCGATCGCCGCGGCCGGGCCGGCGATCTCGCACATCGTCGCGACGTCCTTGTTGCCGAGGGCGTGCAGGAACTCCTCGAACCGAGCGATCGCGCCCTCGGTGGTGTCGGGGGCGGCGCCGGTCCCCGAGGGGGCGGAGGTGTCGGCCGGCGTTGGCGCGGGGGTCTCGGGGGCCGTCGCCTCCGGGGTCTCGGGCGCAGTCGCCGTCGCGGAGTCCGTCGGGTCCGTGGCGACGGTCTCGCTCGCCGACGGGGCGGAGGTGGTGTCGTCGTCGGCGGACGGGCTGTCGTCGCTGCCGCAGGCCCCGAGGACGACGGCGAGTGCGATGGCGGCGGGTGCCGCGACGCGGCGGAGGATCGGCTGCATGATGGCGTGGATTCCCGGGGTCGGAGACGGACGCCGCAGGCTAACACGGTGTCCGGCGAGGCGTGCCGCCGAGCGGCCCCGGTTCCGAAGCCGGGGCCGCGGACACACTGTCACCACCGGTGGGCGACGTCGATCACCAGCCGCGAGCCCGAGCCCGGGCCGTCGAGCGTGAACCCCCGGAACGGGAGCCGGGCGCGGACCCCGAGGCCGATGGTCGTCCGGCCCTCGAAGCTGCCGGCCCAGGAAGCCTGCCGGAACGTCTGCCACCCGGAGACCGCGACCAGCTCGCGCCGGTTCGCCGGGCGGTAGGTGGCCGCGCCCCGTGCGTCGTGGGCGGGTGCGACGGCGACCACCTCGAGGTATGCGCCGCCTCGCAGCGCCACCGGCTGCCCGGAGCCGTCCATCGTCACGGCCGGCACGTACCGCACGGCATACCCGTCGGCGTCGCCGGCGAAGTCCAGCACGAGGCGGTCGAAGCAGGGATGGCGGCCGGCCCGGACGCCGACCAGCGCGGCGGTGTCGGTGGCGCGGGCCTGTTCGGGCAGCGAGCCCCAGACCAGGCCGCAGGACGGGCCGGCCTTCCCGGCGGCGGTGGCTGCCAGGCCCGGCACCGCCATCATCCCCACGATCAGCGCCAGCAACCCGGACAGGATCACGAATGTACGCTTCATGACGATCACCCCTTCGGGCGTCAAATGCGAGATATGCCGGTATGACGCTCGACGGGGCGGTCGGGTTGACATCGATCTGGGGTCAACCGGACGCGACGACGAGGAACTCGCCGTCCGGGTGCCCGACGGGGTCGCGGTTCCAGCCGCGGATCGTTGAACTCGGCTTCTCGCGCGGGACGGGACGCGACGCTAACGATCCCGGTCCCGCCGCCACGCGTTGTGAAGAGCTCGAGCGGGTCAGGACCGCCGAAACAGCGAGCCTCCGGACGTGTCGGAGGAGAACCGCGACGGCTTGATGCGCTGTACGCCGGAACCGTCGGCGTGCCGGGCGCCGCCGGCCGGCGGCGGGGCCGGGACGCTAGAGCGGTCCGGTGCGGTCCAGCCGGCTCAGGATGGGTGCGTAGTGCTCGGACAGCGCGTCGTGGACGCCGTCGACGTCGCCGTCCATCGCTGCCTGGTAGATGGCGTAGTGCTGACGGTAGGTGTCGGTAGGGCGGTCGTCGGCGATCTCGGCGCGCTGGGCGACCGCGTGGCTCATGGTCAGCCAGAACGCGTCGAGGAGCTTCAGCGCGACGGCGTTGCCGGCGTCGGCGAACAGGGTGCGGTGGAAGCGGCGGTCCTCGGCCAGGACGTCCTCGCCCCGGTCGGACTTGGTCTTCATCTCGCTGAGGATCTGCGCGAGCTCGGCCTTGGTCTGGTCGCTCAGGTTGGCCACGGCCCGGGCGACGAGGTCGTTCTCGACCGCCCGGCGCACCTCGAGCAGGTCGGCGAGCTCGCTGAAGTCGAACAGCAGGTTGAACGGAAGGTTGTCGATGAGCAGTGACAGCGAGAAGTCCTTGACGAACACCCCGCTGCCCCGGCGGGTCTCGAGGATGCCCAGCGACACGAGACCCTTCACCGCCTCGCGGACGGAGTTGCGGCTGACGCCGAGCTGTTGCGCCAGCGCCCCTTCGGCGGGCAGGCCGTCACCGGCTCGCAAGCCGTTGGATAGGATGTAGTCCCGCAGCGCCGTCTGGACGGACTCGTGCAGGCTCGGCGGTCGCGGCAACGCTGTCAACTGTCTCAGCTGTTCCCCCTGAGCCACGTGAAACTCCTCCTAGCACTGGCAATGATTTGTAGGATAACCGAGTAATGTCCGATGGCACAAGGAACCACCTGCGGAAACAGCGACGCTGCAGGCGGACGAGCCACCTGCAGCGTCGGCGCGGAAAGACCAGGCTACTCGTCAAGGTCGCGTTCGAGCAGGCTGACGAGCGCGTCGAGTGCTTGGTCGGCTTTGTCCCCGTCGGCGGACAAGACGACCTCGTCGCCCTGCTCCACGCCGAGCGTCATGATCGACAAGATGCTGGCAGCGTCGACGGGGTCACCGTCCGGCTTGCGGATGGTCACCTTCGTCGGCTGCTCCGCCGCGGCCTTGACGAAGACGGCGGCGGGCCGGGCGTGCAGGCCCGCCTTGCTCGCGACGACTGCGGTGCGCTCTGGCACGGCGTCTCCTCTGGTGAGGTCGGGGTGGTCCGGGATCTCAAGCCTATCGGGGCCAGCCACCGCCCAGTCCCCCTCGCCGTGTCGATCACGGAGTAGGTCAGCTTCCCGCTCTCCCGGAGGCTGACCTACTCCATGATCAACACGAGGGGGTTGTGGGAGTTGCACCGACGGGCCGACGGGCCGCTTTCGCGTTACCGGGGCGTTACGGTGAATACTGGGCCTGACATGCGAGCCCCCCGTCGCCGTGGGGCAGTGAGACCGGACGGCCGGGCACCTGCCGTCCGACCGGAACGGAGCGTCTATGCCCATCGCCACCCCCGAGGTCTACGCCGAGATGATCGACCGGGCCAAGGCCGGCTCGTTCGCGTACCCCGCCATCAACGTGACGTCGTCGCAGACCCTGAACGCCGCCATCCGCGGCTTCGCCGACGCCGAGAGTGACGGGATCGTCCAGATCTCCACCGGGGGTGCCGAGTACATCTCCGGCCCGACGGTCAAGAACCGCGTCCGCGGCGCCATCGCGTTCGCCGCGTTCGCGCACGAGGTCGCGAAGAGCTACGACGTGCAGATCGCACTGCACACCGACCACGCGCCGCTCGACGCCGTCGAGCACTGGGTGAAGCCGCTGCTGGCCGCCTCCACCGAGCGGGTCAAGGCCGGCCAGGCGCCGCTGTTCGGCTCGCACATGTGGGACGGCTCGGCGGTGCCGCTGGACCAAAACCTCAAGGTCGCCGAGGAACTCCTGGCGCTGTCTGCGGAGGCGACGACCATCCTCGAGATCGAGGTCGGCGTCGTCGGCGGCGAGGAGGACGGCGTCGCTCACGAGATCAACGACAAGCTCTACACCACGGTCGAGGACGGCCTGGCCACCGCCGAGGCGCTGGGCACCGGTGAGCGCGGCCGCTACCTGACGGCGCTGACCTTCGGCAACGTGCACGGCGTCTACAAGCCGGGCAACGTCAAGCTGCGCCCGGAGATCCTGCGCGACATCCAGCAGTCCGTCGGCGAGCGCTACGGCAAGGAGAAGCCGTTCGACCTGGTGTTCCACGGCGGCTCCGGCTCCACCGCCGAGGAGATCTCGGCGGCGGTCGACTACGGCGTCGTCAAGATGAACATCGACACCGACACGCAGTACGCGTTCACCCGCCCGGTCGTGGACCACATGTTCACCAACTACGCCGGCGTGCTCAAGGTCGACGGCGAGGTCGGCAACAAGAAGGCCTACGACCCGCGCGCCTGGGGCAAGCTGGCCGAGGCCGGGCTGTCCGCCCGCGTCGTCGAGGCTTCGCAGCAGCTGCGCTCGGCCGGTCAGAAGCTGCGCTGATGACCGGAGAGAACCTGCTCGGCGGTCCGCCGGAGACGTTCCTGCCCGACGACCCCGAGGCGCGCGAGGCGCTGGCGTCGGGCGTCGACCCCGCCACCGTGGCCGCCGCGCATCCGGCGTTCTCGCTGGCCTGGGCGGAGCTGGCCGACCGCGCGTTCGCGGCGGGCGACGCGGTGACGTCGTACGCGTTCGCCCGCACCGGCTATCACCGCGGCTTGGACCAGCTGCGCCGCAGCGGCTGGAAGGGCCAGGGCCCGATCCCGTGGGAGCACGAGCCCAACCAGGGGTTCCTGCGGTCGCTGAACGCGCTTGGCCGGGCGGCCGAGGCCATCGGCGAGACCGACGAGGCCACCCGGTGCGCGCAGTTCCTGCGCGACTCCAGCCAGACCGCGGCCGAAAAGCTCCGGTGATCGACAGGGAGCAACTGGCCCCGCAGGGGTAGCCGCTCCCTGCCGATCACACCTCGAACCAAGGGGGATGCTCCAGCAATGCCCGCGATCGTCCTGGTCGGCGCCCAGTGGGGCGACGAAGGCAAAGGCAAGGCCACCGACCTCATCGGCAGCTCGGTCGACTACGTGGTGAAGTTCAACGGCGGCAACAACGCCGGCCACACCGTCGTCATCGACGGCGAGACCTACGCGCTGCACCTGCTGCCGTCGGGCATCCTGACGCCTGGGGTCACGCCGGTCATCGGCAACGGCGTGGTGATCGACCTCGCGGTGCTGTTCGCCGAACTCGACGGGCTGGACGCGCGCGGGGTCGACACGTCGAAGCTGGTCGTCAGCGCCAACGCGCACCTGATCCCGTCGTACAACCGGACGCTGGACAAGGTCACCGAGCGCTTCCTCGGCAAGCGCCGCATCGGCACCACGGGCCGTGGCATCGGGCCCACCTACGCGGACAAGATGGCCCGGGTGGGGCTGCGGGTTCAGGACCTGTTCGACGAGAAGATCCTGCGCCAGAAGGTCGAGGGCGCGCTGGACCAGAAGAACCAGCTGCTGGTGAAGGTGTACAACCGGCGCGCGGTCACCGTCGACGAGGTGGTCGACGAGCTGATGAGCTACGCCGACCGCTTGCGGCCGATGGTCACCGACACGTCGCTGCTGTTGGCCGACGCATTGGACGAGGGCCGCGTCGTCATCATGGAGGCCGGCCAGGCCACGCTGCTCGACGTCGACCACGGCACGTACCCGTTCGTGACCTCGTCGAACGCGACCGCGGGCGGGGCGTGCACCGGTTCCGGTGTCCCGCCGACCCGGATCGACAGCGTCATCGCCGTGCTCAAGGCCTACACGACGCGCGTCGGCGAGGGACCGTTCCCGACGGAGCTCTTCGGCGACGAGGGCGACCGGTTGCGCAAGGCCGGCGGCGAGTTCGGCACCACTACGGGCCGCCCGCGCCGCTGCGGCTGGTTCGACGCGGTCATCGGCCGGTACGCCACCCGCATCAACGGCACGACCGACCTGGTGCTCACCAAGCTCGACGTGCTGACCGGGTACGACCCTGTGCCGGTCTGCGTCGCCTACGAGGTCGACGGCGTCCGCCACGACGAGATGCCGATGACGCAGACGGAGTTCCACCACGCCGTCCCGATCTTCGAGTACTTCGAGGGTTGGGACGACGACATCACCGGCGCCAGGTCGATGGGCGACCTGCCGTCGGCCGCGCGCCGCTACGTCGAGGCGGTACAGGACCTCTGCGGCGCACCGGTGTCGGCGGTCGGGGTCGGGCCGGGTCGCGAGGAGATCGTGGCCGTGCGCGACCTGGTGCGCTGAGGCACGCCTAGCCTGCCGCGGCCCCGGTGCGCCGGGCCATCAGCCGGCCGCGGTCGGACGTCTCCAGCGTGGCGAATCCCATGCGCTCGTAGAACCCGATGGCGCGGGTGTTGGCTGCGCCGACGCCCAGGTGCACTCCGGGCGCGCCGGCGTCGTGCAGCGCGGTGAGCAACCGCTCCATGAGCGCGCGGCCCATGCCGTGTCCCTGGACCCGGGGCAGCATGTCGATGTGCAGGTGGGCCGGGTACTCGTCGACGACGGACGGGTCGGCGCGCCGCGGCTCGTGGATGAGCGCGACGCAGCGGGCGTCCGGTGTGCCGTCGGGGAACGCCTCGCGCGGGTACCGCTCGCGCAGCGGCGGCCACCACTCCCGCTCGCAGGACTTCGAGAACTCCGTCGTGTCACGCGCACCCAGCACGTACCCGGCCACCGCGCCGTCGTCGACCACGAACGCCAGCGAGGGCTCGAACCGCAGGTACGGACCGACGAAGATCTCGCCGAGCACCCGCGGGTCGGCGTACAGGTGCGAGGCGTCGCCGCCGTTGTCGCCGGTGCGCAGGCAGATGTCGTAGAGCGCCGCGTCGTCGCCGGGCGCGTAAGGGCGGACGATCACGAAGCGGCTCCTCCGGGGACGGCGGGGGCGGCCGGATCCGGGCCGGTCAGGCCGCGCAAGGCCGTGTCCATGACACGGTCGACGACGGCGTCGAGGCTCTCGGGCGGCACCTCGGACAGCGGTCCGTCGAGGACCAGCCGGGACATGCCGTGCACCACGGACCAGGCGGCGAACTCGGCCAGGGGGCGGCGCGCCGCGGGCATCCGGCCGGTGGCCACGAGGTCGTCCATGGTCTGCGCGACAAGCGAGAGCGGCCCCGACGACCGGTCGAACCGAACGGCGCCCTTCTCGCTGAACGCGACCCGGAAGACCCCGGGCTCGGCCAGCGCGACGCTCACGTAGGCGCGGCCGAGTGCCTCGAGCCGCCGCACCGCCGTCTCGCCGGGGTCGCCGGTGTCGGGGACGGCCTCCAGCCGCGACCGCATGGCGTCGTAGAGCGTCTCGAACGCGCGGTCCTTGACGGCGACCAGGAGCTCCTCGGCGTTCTCGAAATGCCGGTACGCGGCGGTGGGGCTGACGCCCACCTCGCGTGCCGCGGCGCGGACGCCGACGGCGTCGGGCCCGCCCTGCTCGGCCAGCCTCGAACCGGCCGCGACCAGTGCGTTGCGGAGGTCGCCATGGTGGTAGGTCGACCGCGTCGTCGTCTCGGCCATCGCCTCCGATGTTGACACCCATCCACATCGGGTGGCAAGTTAACACCCACCAAGTTAACGCGTGACTACATTCCGGCGCCGGCCGGCTGACATCTGTGGGGAATGATCATGCTTCAGCGTCTCGCCGCCTTCGTGGTGCGCCGGGCTCGTGCGGTCCTGGCCGTCGCCGTCGTGCTGCTCGTCGGTGCCGGCGTCGTCGGCTCCGGTGCCTTCGGCCAGCTTCAGTCGGAGGGCTTCAACGACCCCGCGGCGGAGTCGGTCGCCGCCGCCGACCTCATCGAGCAGGCCGGTGGGCTGGCCGACCTGGTCCTGCTCGCCGACGCCGTGTCCGGGGGCGTCGACGGCACCGCGGCCAGTGCGGCTGGTTCGGACCTGACCGAACGGATCGCCGCCGATCCCGCGGTCCGGGACGCGCGGTCGTACTGGACCACGGGTGCGCCCTCGCTGCGGACCGAGGACGGCGGCCAGGCGCTGGTGCTCGTCACGCTCGACGACCCCGACGCCGACGCCGCGCCTCTCGTCGAGGAGTACGCCGGCGACCAGGGCGAGCTGTCGGTGACGGCCGGCGGCCGCGCCGTCGTGCAGGAGGATGTCGTCGAGCACGTCGCCGCCGACCTGCTGGTCGCCGAGGCCATCGCGGTGCCGCTCATCCTCGTGCTGCTGCTGTTCGCGTTCGGCGGCGTGGTGGCCGCGCTGCTGCCGCTGGCCATCGGCGCGGTCGCGATCCTGGGGACGTTCGCCGAGTTGGCCGTGCTGGCGTCGATGACCGACGTGTCGGTGTTCGCGATCAACCTGACGACGGCGCTGGGCCTCGGGCTCGCGATCGACTACGCGCTGCTCGTCGTCGGGCGGTTCCGCGAGGAGCTGGCCCGCGACGGAGACGTCGGTGCCGCCGTCGTGCGCACCATGGGGACGGCGGGGCGCACCATCGTCTTCAGCGGGCTCGCGGTCGCCGCGGCGCTGGCCGCTCTGCTGGTGTTCCCTATGTACTTCCTTCGCTCGTTCGCCTACGCGGGCATCGGGGTCGTGGTCATCTCCGTGGTCGCGGTGCTGACCGTGCTGCCGGCGCTGCTGACGGTGCTGGGCCGCCGGGTCGACGCGGGCCGGGTGCCGTGGGCACGGGCGGCCCGCAGCGCGGCGGCTCCCGCCTGGGGCCGGCTGGCCGCCGGCGTGATGCGCCGCCCGCTGCTGGCGGTCGTCCCGGTCGTGGGTGTACTGCTCGCGCTGGCCGCCCCTGTACTCGGTGCCACGTTCGGGATGCCCGACGACCGCGTGCTTCCCACCTCCGCCGACAGCCGCCAGGTCGGCGACGCGCTACGCGACGACTTCCCGGCCGGAGAAGTCAACGCGCTGGACGTGGTGACGACCGGCCCGGTCGACGACGCCGAGCTGGCGGCCTACGCGGGGCGGCTGTCGGACCTGCCGGACGTGGAGCGGGTCGACGCGCGGGTCGGCACGTTCGCCGACGGCGCCCAGGTCGCTCCGGGCGGTGCGACCGAGGGCGCGCCGGGCGGCGGCGCCGCCGCGGCGGACCATGAGCTGCTCACCGTCGTCACCGCCGCGGACCCGGCGTCGGACACGGCACGCGACCTGGTCGGCACCGTCCGGGCGGTGCCGTCGCCGGCGGGCGCCGAAGCGCTGGTGGGCGGCTCGAGCGCGGAGCTGGTGGACACGATGGACTCCGTCGCGGCCGGGCTGCCGCTGGCCGGCGGCATGATCGCGGTGACCACCTTCGTCATCCTGTTCCTGTTCACCGGCAGCGTCGTGCAGCCGGTGCGCGCCTTGCTGTCGAACGTGCTGGTGCTCGGTGCCACCTTCGGGGTGCTGGTGATGATCTTCCAGGACGGTGCGTTCTCCTCGATCCTCGGCTTCACGCCGGTGCCGCTCAACACCGCGATGATCCTGCTGTTGTTCTGCATCGTCTTCGGCCTGTCGATGGACTACGAGGTGTTCGTGATGAGCCGCATCCGCGAGCGGGTCGAGGCCGGTGCGAGCATCCACGACGCGACGGTGGCCGGGCTGGCCCGGACCGGGCGCATCGTCAGTACCGCGGCTGCGCTGCTCGCGGTGTCGTTCTTCGCTTTCGTCACCGGGCAGGTGAGCTTCCTGCAGATGTTCGGCCTGGGTTGTGGCCTCGCGATCCTGCTGGACGCCACCGTGGTGCGCGGGCTGCTGGTGCCGGCGTCGATGCGGCTGCTGGGCCGGCACGCCTGGTACGCGCCGCGGGCGCTGCGGCGGCTGCACGCTCGGGTGAGCCTCAGCGAGGCCTGAGCCGGGTGGGATCATGGCGAGCGTGAACGACGTCGCCATCTCCGCCGTCCCGCTCGAGAACCGCTGGGTCACCCTCGAACCGCTCAGCACTGATCACGTCGGCGATCTCATGGCCGCCGCCACCGACCCGGACGAGATCTTCCGGTGGATGCACATGTGGCGGATCGGGGCGGCCAAGAGTTTGCACGGCGTCGTGTCGGCGATGGTCGAGGGCGGGCGCTGGGGCGACATGGCGCCGTGGGCGATCCGCCGTCAGGCCGACGGCCGGATCGTCGGCTCCACGTCCTACCTCGACATCGACGCCCGGAACCTGCGGGTCGAGATCGGCGCCACCTGGATCGGGCCGGAGTGGTGGCGCACCGAGGTCAACACCGCCGCCAAGCTGCTCCTGCTGGAGCACGCGTTCGACACGCTCGGCCTGGAGCGGGTGTCGCTGAAGACCGATCACCTGAACGAGCGCTCGCGGACGGCGATCGAGCGGCTGGGCGCGGTGCGCGAGGGCGTCCTGCGCCACCATATGCGCCGCCCCGACGGCACCTGGCGCGACACGGTCTACTACTCGATCCTGGCCGCGGAGTGGCCGGATGTCCGCGACCGCCTCACCGCCGTGCTCACCTCGCGCGCCTGATCGCCGCAACCGCGCTCACCGAACCGGCGTCAACGCGGTGCGGTCCTACCACCGTCGGCGCACGGTGCCCTTGGACCCGGCTACCAGACTCGCCGCCGGCACATCGTCGGCCACGATCGTCCCGGCCGCGACAACGGAGTCGCGACCGATGCTGACGCCAGGCAGGATCGTCGCGCCGGCACCGATCCACACGTTCTCCGCCACATCGATGGGCGCACCGGTGAGGAACTGTCGCCGCTCGTCAGGGTCCACCGGGTGGCCCATCGTGATGAACGTGGCTTTCGGGCCGACCATCACACCCTCGCCCAACCGGATGCCGGCGTAGTCGAGGAACGTGCAGCCCTGATTGATGAAGACACGCTCCGCCAGGTCCAGACGAAGGCCGTGATCCGTATAGAAGGGCGGGTAGATCGTCACCCTCGCCGGGAGCGGGCGGCCAAGGATCTGCTCGAGCAGTGCCGCCTTGCCCGCCTCGTCATCGAACGGGAGGACGTTGAGACGAGAGGTCAGCTCCGTGACCCGCAACACCCTCTCGCTCATCGCTGTGAACTCGGCACCCAGAACGCGCTCGCCACCGGCTTGGAACCCCGGGTCGTGGATCAGCATGAAGCGGTCGTTGGTCATGCGAGCAGGCGAGTGCGCAGCGCGTCGGTGTCCGACGTCGTCCAGCCGTGCCGGCCCAGCCAGGCCAGCGGGCCGCCGAAGCGTTCGTCGACGGTGTCGAGGAACGTGACCATCGACTCCGCTCGCGGCAGGTTGCTGTCGACCGGACGGCCGTCGAGGTCCGCCGCGTACGTGGCGGTGGCCCGGAGCCGGCCGATGATGGCTTCGATGCGTTCGCCGGTCTGGACGTAGTCGGCGATGATCGCGTCGCGCTCGACCCCAGCCACGGACAGCGCCAGCGCGCAGACCACACCGGTGCGGTCCTTGCCGGCGGCGCAGTGCACCAACGCGGCGCCGCTGCTGGTGGCCATGGTGCGCAGCGCGGCGACGACGTTGTCCGGCCGGTGGCGCAGGTAGTTGACGTAGTAGGTGCCGGTGTCCTGCCGGATGGTGTTGCCGTTCTGGCGGGTCCACGGCAGCACGGACTCGGCCTCGACGTCGGTACGCTCGCCGACCTCCGGGTACAGCGACAGGTGGTGGACGGTGACGTCCGGCACGGTGGTCAGCGGCCCCGGGCCTTCGGACGCCACCTCGACGCCGGTACGCAGGTCGAGGACGTCGCGGACGCGCAGTGCGCCGGTGAGCCGCTCGATGTCGTCGTCGATCAGATCCTGGAGGTTGTCCGAGCGCAGCACCCGGCCGAACCGGGTGGCACCTCCGTCCGTCGTGGGCAGCCCGCCGAGGTCACGGACGTTGACCGCGCCGACGAGGTCGATCCATCGCTGAGTCATCGCTTGTCACGCTAACTCATGGCTGTGCTCGTCGAGCGCGGCGACCAGCCGATGGACATGGGCGGGAGTGGCCGTGGCGGGCCGGAGACGGATCAGGTACGGACGGTGTAGGTGGCGGCGTCGCCGGCCCGATAGGGTCGGCGGACGTGAAGGTACTCGTCATCGGTTCCGGTGCCCGAGAGCACGCTCTCGTCCGCTCTCTGCGGCGCGACCCCGAGGTGTCCGAGGTGCACGCGGCGCCCGGCAACGCCGGCATCGCCGTCGACGCAGCCGTCCACCCGGTGGCCGCCGACCGGCCCGAGGCGGTGGCCGACCTGGCGGCGCGGCTCGACACCGACCTCGTCGTCATCGGTCCGGAGGTACCGCTGGTCGCCGGCGTCGCCGATGCCGTCAAGGCCCGCGGCATCGCCTGTTTCGGCCCGTCCGCCCGCGCGGCGAAGCTCGAGGGGTCGAAGGCCTTCGCCAAGGAGGTCATGGCCGCCGCCGGCGTCCCGACCGCGATGGCCGTCGTGTGCGACACCCGGGCCGAGGTCGTGGACGCGCTGGACCGCTTCGGCCCGCCCTACGTCGTGAAGGACGACGGGCTCGCCGCCGGCAAGGGCGTCGTGGTCACCGACGACCGCGACGCGGCGCTGGCGCACGCGCAGGCGTGCGGCACGGTCGTCGTCGAGGAGTACCTCGACGGCCCGGAGGTGTCGCTGTTCTGTGTCACCGACGGCCTGGCCGTCGCCCCGCTGACCCCGGCGCAGGACTTCAAGCGGGCCTACGACGCCGACGCCGGCCCCAACACCGGCGGCATGGGCGCGTACACGCCGCTGCCGTGGACGCCGCCGGGGTTCGTCGACGACGTCCTCGAGCGCGTGGTCCGGCCGACCATCGCCGAGATGCACCGCCGCGGCATCCCGTTCGCCGGCCTGCTCTACGTCGGGCTCGCCTTGACCTCGCGCGGCGTGCGGGTGGTGGAGTTCAACGCCCGCTTCGGCGACCCGGAGACCCAGGCCGTGCTGGCACGCTTGCGCTCAGGTCTCGGCGGGCTGCTGCGCGCCGCCGCCACCGGCACGCTGGCACAGCACCCGGAGCCGGTGTGGCGCGACGGAGCGGCGGTCACCGTCGTCGTTGCCGCACACGGCTACCCGGCCTCGCCGCGCACCGGCGACCGGATCCACGGCCTGGACGAGGCGGCCGCGGTGAAGGGCGTCGACGTGCTGCACGCGGGCACCCGGCTCGACGCCGAGGGTTCGGTCGTGTCCAGCGGCGGGCGCGTGCTGTCGGTCACCGCCGTCGGCGACGACCTCGCCGAGGCGCGTCAGCGTGCCTACGAGGCAGTCGACCTGATCCGCCTCGATGGCAGCCATCACCGGCGCGACATCGCCGCGGCGGCGGCGCGGTCATGAGCACGCAGCGGCCGGGCCGGCCCATCCGGTATGTCGCCGACCTGCCCCAGCCGCCGCGGGCGCTGGTGATGGGGGTGGTCAACGTGACGCCGGACTCCTTCTCCGACGGCGGCTTCTGGTTCGAGCCCGGTGACGCCGTACGGCATGGCCTCGATCTCATCGCCCAGGGCGCCGACATCGTGGACGTCGGCGGCGAGTCCACCCGGCCCGGCGCCGTGCGGCCGTCGATCGACGAGGAACGCCGCCGGGCACTGCCGGTCATCCGCGAGCTGGCGGCAGCCGGTGCCGTGGTCTCCGTCGACACCATGCGCGCCTCCGTCGCCGAGCAGGCACTGGAGGCGGGCGCCCGGTTGGTCAACGACGTCTCCGGCGGCCAGGCCGACCCGGACATGCTTCGGGTCGTCGCCGACGCGGGGGTGCCGGTCGTGCTGATGCACTGGCGCGCACACTCCGACCGGATGCAGCAGCTCACCGACTACGACGACGTGGTCGCCGACGTCATCGGGGAGATGCGGCCGCGGTTCGACGCCGCCTTGGCGGCCGGGATTCGGCCCGAACACATCGTCTTCGACCCGGGCCTGGGCTTCTCCAAGACCTGGGAGCACAACTGGACGCTGCTGGCCCGGCTCCACGAACTGGTGCGGCTGGACTTCCCGGTGCTGGTGGCCGCGTCCCGCAAGACCTTCCTGGGTGAACTGCTCGCCGACCCCGCGACTGGCGAACGCCGCCTGCCGATCGGCCGCGACGCCGCCACCGACGCGCTGTCCGTCCTGGCGGCGCTGGAGGGCGCATGGTGTATCCGGGTGCACACGGTGCCCGCGACGCTGGACGCGGTGCGGGTCGCTGCCCGATTGGGCATGGAGGACGGATGAGCGTGTCCAATGCCACGACCAAGGGGGAGGCGGCCGGCCGGGCGCTGCGACTAGTGTCGTGGCGTGCTTGACCGCATCGAGCTGCGCGGCCTGACCGCGACCGGACGCCACGGCTGGCTCCCTCACGAACGGGAGACCGGTCAGCTGTTCCGGGTCGACGTCTCCGTGAGCGTCGACACCCGGGCGGCGGCGCGCAGCGACGACCTGACCGACACCGTCGACTATGGCAGTCTTGCTGAACGGGTGGTCGGCCTCGTCGAGGGGGAACCGGTCAGACTGGTTGAGACCCTCGCCCAGCGCATCGCAGACCTCTGCCTGGAGGATCCCAGGATCGAGGATGCCGAAGTGACCGTGCACAAGCCGGAGGCGCCGATCTCGGTGCCATTCGACGACGTGACCGTGACGATCCGAAGGGCCCGAACGTGACCAATGTCCCCAACCCCAACGTCGTCGACGCCGACACCCTGACCGGTGATCTGCGCCCGCTGCGTCGCACCGCGTTCGCACTGGGCAGCAACCTGGGTGACCGGCTCGAGTTTCTCCAGGCGGCCGTCGACACGTTGACGGACTCCTCGGAGATCGTGGCCGTGGCAGTGTCGCCCGTGTACGAGTCCGAGCCAGTGGACGCCCCCTCGGACTCCCCGAAGTTCCTCAACGCCGTCCTGGTGGTCGACACCACTCTCTCCCCGCGCTCGCTGATGGAACGGGCGCAGTCCACCGAGTCCGCCTACGGGCGCACCCGAGACGTGCCGAACGGCCCGCGCACCCTGGACATCGACGTCCTGGCCGTCGGTGACGTCACCGCTGACGACGAGGACCTTCGGGTACCGCACCCGCGGCTGGCCGAGCGGGCGTTCGTGCTGATCCCGTGGGCCGACGTCGACCCAGAGTTCCGCATCCCCGGCCTCGGCCGGGTGCTCGACCTCAGCTCCGCCGTCGACGCCACGGGCGTCCGCCGGCTGGAGGAGAGCCTCGAGTTCCCCGCCTGACACGACCGGAGCGGTTCCGTGCAGAAGACGAAGATCGGCTCGCTGATCTGGGCCGCCCTGGTGGCGGTTCCGATCGGCTGGTCAATCAGCCGGCTGGTCGACGCCGCCTCGGGTTCGCTGCCGCCGGTGCCGTGGGTGCTGCCGCTCCTGCTGCTGTTCCTCGCCATCGCGATGTTCGCCGGCGCCCGGGCGGTGCGCGCCTGGATCACCGAGCGGCGCTTCGACCAGCGCATCGACGCGCTGCGAGTGGCTCGTTCGGTGGCGCTGGCCAAGGCGTCGGCGTACTTCGGCGCCGTCGTCGCCGGTGGTTACGGCGGCCTCGGACTGCTGGCGTCGACCATGCTCGACGTGCCGATGGGCCGCAACCGCGCCGTACTCTCCGGCATAACGGTGGTGTGCGCGGTGGTGCTCTCCGTCGCCGCGGTCCGGCTGGAGCGGGCCGGCGAGGTGCCGCCGCCGGCGGAGGACGAGAACGGCGACCTGGCCGCCTCCTGATCAACGCGCCAGGAAGTCCGCCAGCAGAGCCGTGAGCTGTTCCGGCCGCTCCAGCGGCGGCAGGTGGCCGGTGTCGGGCAGGTCCACCCGCCGGGCGCCGGCGATGCCGTCGGCCAGCATGCCGGAGACGTCCTGGATGTAGGAGAGGTCGGCCAGGCCGTTGACCACGAGGGCCGGTGTGCGCACCTCGTGCAGCCGTCCCTTCGCCGGTGGACGCAGCCCGACCTCGGTGTACGCCGGGCCGGACCACTCGCGCTGGAACACCAGGCGGCACATCGTCAGAGCGCGTTCCCACACCCGCGGGTCGAGGTCGCCCCGCTCACGGTCCGGGCCCACGACCATCAGGGCGAGCTGCGCCTCGGCCATCGCGGTGACGTCGTCGGCGTCGACGCTCGCGGCGGTGCGTTCGCGGTAGGCGCGCAGCCGCTGCGGCGGCAGCGCGGCGTGAATGCGAGCTCGCGCCAGCTCGCCCATCTCCGCCGGCCACTCGTGCCCAGACAGGCCCGACGAGACGAGAACCAGCGATGTCACCCGGTCCGGCGCGGTCAGCGCGACGTCAACGGCGTAGGCGCCGCCGTAGGAGCACCCGACCAGGGTCGCGCGCTCGATGCCGAGGGCGTCCAGCAGCCCGAGCAGGTCGGCGTAGTGCGCGAACTCGCCGCTGGCGTCACCGGAGCCGCCGTACCCGCGCCAGTCGTACCGGACCACGCGATGGTGTGCGGACAGGGCGGTGAACTGGTGGTCCCACATGCGCCGGTCGGCGAGCCCGGCGTGGACCAGCACCACCGCGGGGCCGGCGCCGGCGTCGTCGTAGGCGAGGTCGCCACCGTTGACCCGGATCGTAGGCATGAGCCGACGCTAGCGCGGCACCTGGCCGCCTCCGGCTCCGGTTCGCGACGGGCGAAGCCGGTCGGCCAGGGGGCATCGCGGTAGCCATGTCGACGAATGCCGGCTCGGCCGACGCGGTGACGGTGACCTGTGCCGCGCTCGCCGGTACCGCGCTGCTGGGCGGGGTGGGTGCGCTGGCCGTCCTGCGCTCGCCGCGATCGTCTGAAACCGCCGGTGTGGCGCGGCGTGTGAAGTCCGATTCGCGTCGTACAAGCAGGTACGGTGACGCCCATGGCCTCCGTCCGTCACCGCCGCCGCCTCACCGCTGTCCGCGTGCTCGCCGTCTTCGCCCCTGCTCTGGCGATGGGGCTGGCCGCGGCCGCCTTCGTTGCCGATGGGCCGTGGCCTCGGCTGGCCGCCGCGGAGGGTGCGGTCGTCGCGGCGGTCCTGGGCGCGTTCGTCCTGCGGCTCGAGCGGCGGCTGCGGGTCGAGGTGGCGACGGTCCGGGCCGAGCAGGCGGCGGAGTACTCCGAGGCACACGCGCGCTACTCCGAGGAGCACCGCGAGTTCACCGACCACATGGTCGGGCTGCTCGATGTCGCCTCCGAGCGCATCGACGTCATGCGATCCAAGCTCGACCTGCTGGAGGCCGAGATCGCGGCCGCACGCAGCGCCCGCCCGGGTGCCTCCACCCCGAGCGTCGAGCTGGCCCGGCTGGCCGAAGGCGCGGAGTGGAACGACCTGTGGCCCGACCTCAGCGAGGCCCCGACGGTGGTCGACCTCATCACGTGGGAGGACAAGAACACCGACCTGCTGCCGGAGGCCGACCGGCGCAAGGCGAAGTCCGCACCGGTCGAACCGCAGGAGCGCAGCGCCTGACCTACGCGTGACGGCGGAGCTTCTCCAGGCGCTCCAGCGTCGTACGTTCTCGCGTGCTACTGCGGCTTCGCGCCGGGGCTTCTGACCCGGTTGGGGGTGCAGCGCCCGAGCTCAGGCGTCTTGCACCGTCTCCAGCAGCACGGCGGCGCGCGGCACGTCCTGCACCTCGGCTTCCACGGAACGGCGCAGAGCGGTGTGCAGCGTGGCCGGCGTCAGCACGCCGACGTAGCGGTCGTCGTCGTCCAGCACCGCGATCCAGCCGGCGTTCCACTGCAGCATCTCCGCGAACGCCACCTTGAGGGTGTCGTCCAGCTCGACCCACGCCTCCATCCGCCGGGCCCGATCACGGACCCGGCCGCTGCCGGTCAGCATGTCGCGGCCGACCCACCCGGCCAGCTTGCCGTCGCCGTCCAGCACCACCGCCCACCGTCCCGAGCCCAGTACGGAGCCGGCGTCGGTGAGGTCGTCCTCGGCACGCACGACGGGTGGATGCTCGAGGTCGGCCTGGGTGATGGGGGTGACGGACAGCCGCTTCAGGCCGCGGTCCGCACCCACGAAGTCGGCGACGAAGTCGGTGGCCGGCGCGCCGAGGACGGCGGCCGGGGTGTCGTACTGCTCCAGCAGGCCGCCCTGCTTGAAGACCGCGATGCGATCGCCGAGCCGGACCGCCTCCTCGATGTCGTGGGTGACGAAGAGGATGGTCTTGCGCACGTCGTCCTGCAGCCGCAGGAACTCGTCCTGCAGCTGTGACCGGACCACCGGGTCGACGGCGCTGAACGGCTCGTCCATCAGCAGCACCGGCGGGTCGACGGCGAGTGCGCGGGCCACGCCGACGCGCTGGCGCTGGCCGCCGGAGAGCTCGTGCGGGTAGCGCGGGCCGTGCACGGCGGGGTCGAGCCCGACCAGCTCCATCAGCTCGCGGGCGCGGTCGGCGCGCTGCCGGCGCGCCCAGCCGACCAGCTCCGGCACGACAGCGATGTTGTCCTCGATGGTGCGGTGTGGGAACAGCCCGACGTTCTGGATGACGTAGCCGATGCCGCGACGCAGCGCCACCGGGTCGGCTTGGGTGACGTCGACGCCGTCGACGTAGATGCTGCCGGCGGTCGGCTCGACCAGGCGGTTGACCATCTTCATGGTGGTGGTCTTGCCGCAACCGGACGGGCCCACGAGCACCACCAGCTCGCCGCGGCCGACCTCGAGCGAGAGCTCCTGGACCGCGACGGTGCCGTCGGCGTATCTCTTCGACACGCGGTCGAGACGAATCATCGGTTCTTCGGTAGCGTCGACGGAATGGCGCTCTTCGGGCCCGCTCATGACGCAACCCTGACTGACAACTGCCTCGCACGCAACGACTGGGTGTGTGGCGAGTACGTGCGAACCCGTTGGGACGAGATCCTCGACGCCCTCGGCCAGCACATCACCATCACGGTGCTCTCGGTGGCCATCGGCTTCGCCGTCGCACTGGTGCTGGCCGTCGTGGCGCGGCAGGTGCAGTGGCTGCGGGGGGCGATCCTCGGGACCTCGACGGCGCTGTACACGCTGCCGTCGCTGGCGTTGTTCTCCCTGCTGCTGCCGTTCACCGGCATCTCGGCGACGACGGTGGTGGTCGGGCTGGTGCTGTACTCGCTCACCATCCTGGTGCGTGGCATCCTCACCGGCCTGGACGCGGTTCCCGCCGACGTGCGCGAGTCCGCGGTCGGCATGGGCTACGACTCGCTGCGGCTGCTGCGCAAGGTCGAGCTGCCGCTGGCGCTGCCGGCGGTCTTCGCGGCGCTGCGGGTCGCGACGGTGTCCACCGTCGCGCTCACGACGGTCGGCATGATCGTCAACCACGGCGGCCTCGGCAACCTCATCTCACGGGGGCAGCGCAGCAACTTCCATGCCGAGGTGCTGACCGCGTCGGTGCTGTGTGTGGTGCTCGCGCTGGCGGCCGACCTGCTGCTGCTGGCACTGCAACGATGGCTCATGCCCTGGCGACGGGCGGTGAGCTCGTGAACGCGCTGCTCGACGGCCTGAGCTGGCTGGCCGACGGAGACAACTGGTCAGGCCCGACCGGTGTCGGCACTCGGCTGGTGGAACACCTGTGGATCACCCTCCTGTCCATGGTCATCGCCTGTGCCGTCGCGCTGCCGGTGGGGCTCTGGCTGGGCCACCTCGGCCGGGGCGGGGCACTGGCCATCAACATCAGCAATGTGGGCCGGGCGGTCCCGACGTTCGCGATCCTGGCGATCCTGTACATGACGCCGCTGGGCCTGTCCATGTGGACCACCGTCATCGCGCTGGTGCTGTTCGCCATCCCGCCCATCCTCACCAATGCCTATGTCGGGATGCGCGAGGTCGACCGCGACGCCGTCGAGGCTGCTCGCGGCATGGGCATGGCCGGCGGACAGCTGCTGCGCGGGGTCGAGCTGCCGCTGGCGATTCCGATGATCATGGGCGGCATCCGGCTGGCGACCGTCCAGGTGGTGGCGACGGCCACGCTGGCGGCGGTGATCTCCGGACCGGGACTCGGGCGCATCATCACCAGCGGCTTCAACCGGCAGGACGTTCCGGAGCTGGTCGGTGGAGCGATCATGGTCGGTGCGCTGGCGCTGGCCGTCGAAGGGCTGATGGCGTTGTTGCAACGCGCGGTCGACCCCATGCGGCGAGCCGGCCGGCGAGCGTCGAGACCCGATCGTGACCAGGGAATGCCGCTGGTTCAGGAAGAGGTTGTCGGTAGCGCGTAGTTGACTGACTGCATGCGGGCGCTGTCCAGGTGCTCGCCGGACACGCGTGGCGGCCCGACGCTGTCACGGGACACAGAAGGTGACACCCGGAAGGTGACTGTGATGCCCCTTACCATGCGCAGGCGAGTGGCCGTGCTCGCGGCGGCAGCAGGGCTGGCGCTATCGCTCGCGGCGTGCGGCGACAGTGACGATCCGTTCGAGGAGGACGGCGGTGGCGACGCCACCGCGACCGATGGCGGCGAGGGCGGTGGCGACCTCACCGTCGGCGGCGCCAACTTCACCGAGATGGTGATCATGCAGGAGATGTACGCCGCGCTGCTCGAGGACGCCGGCTACTCCGTCGACATCCAGTCGGTGGCCAACCGCGAGATCTACGCGCCGTCGCTGGAGAGCGGCGACATCGACATCGTGCCGGAATACCTGGCCACGTTCGCCGAGTACCTCAACGCCGCGGTCAACGGCCCGGACGCCCCGGCCGACGCGCCGGTCGCCACGGCCGACGCACAGGAGACGGTCGAGGCGGCCCGGCCGCTGGCCGAAGGGCTCGGGCTCACCATCCTCGACCCGGCCGACGCGGCCAGCCAGAACGCGTTCGCGGTGTCGCGGCAGTTCGCCGACGACAACGGCCTCACCACGCTGTCCGACCTGGGTGCGTTGGGGGAGCCGATCAAGCTGGCGGCGGTAGAGGAGTGCCCGGACCGGCCGTTCTGCGAGCCGGGCCTGGAGTCCGTCTACGGCATCGACATCGTCGACCCGCCGCTGGCAACCGGGTTCAGCACCAGTGAGACCAAGCAGGCCGTCCAGCGCGGCGACGCCCAGCTCGGCCTGGTCGGCACCACCGACGGCACGCTCGACCAGTTCGAGCTGGTGCTGCTCGAGGACGACCAGCAGCTCCAGCTGGCCGACAACCTCGTGCCGGTGGTGAACAGCGAGGCCGCCGCGGACGAGCAGATCGCCGAGGTCCTCGGGCAGCTGGCCGAGGTGCTCACCACCGAGGACCTCGCCACGTTGAACGCCCAGGTCGACGCCGAGCGCCAGCAGGCGCCCGATGTGGCCCAGGCGTACCTGGAGGAGAAGGGTCTGCTCTGAGCTCCATCAGCGCCTTCGACGTCCTGGACTGGCGCCGCCGGGTTCACGCGCTCTATGCCAGGGTGCGCGCGGCGGCCGATCCGGCTCAGGCGCACGCCGAGTGGGTCGCGGGCCGCGACGAGCTGGTCCGCACCCACCCGGCGTCGCCGGTACCGGCGGAGCGCCGGTCCGCGTTCGCCGGTCTCCGGCACGCGCCGTACGACTCCGCACTGCGCTTCGTCGTCGCGGTCGACACCGAGGTCGAGCCGCACCGGCTGGAGGTCCCGACCGCCACCGACGGCGTCGTGCCGTTCGAGCTGGTGGGCCGGCTGCACCTGCCGCTGGGCGATCTCGACGTCTGGTGGCTGGACTCCTACGGCGGCGGTGTCTTCGTGCCGGTCAAGGACGCCCTGGCCGGTGCGCGGACGTACGGCGGCGGCCGCTACCTGCTCGACACCGTGAAGGGGGCCGATCTCGGCGGCTCGGTCGCCGCGGGCCTCGTGGTCGACCTCAACTTCGTCTACAACCCATCCTGCGCCTACGACCCGGCCTGGACCTGCCCGCTGGCGCCGCCGGGCAACCGGTTGGACGTCCCGCTGGAGGCCGGCGAGCTGGTACCGACCTGAGGTCGCGCCACGGTGCGCCGCGGCCGTCGCCTGCCACGAATGGCCGGGCACAGGGGTAGCCTCGTGTGCCGTGGATCAGGACCAGCTCTTCGCGCCACCCGGTGAGGCCTGGCAGCAGGTGTCGCGCAAGCTCGTCTCGCTGCGCCGGCTGGTACTCATCGTCTCGGTGGTGATCGGCACCGCGGTCGCGGGTGTCGGGCTCGGCCTGCTCTTCGACGAGGTCGGGGTCGCGGTTGCCCTCGCCGGAGGGTTGGTGGCCCTGGTGTGGGGGCTGTGGCTCATTCCGCGCAACTGGCGGGCCTGGGGCTACGCCGAGCGGCTGGACGACCTCCTCGTCACCCACGGCGTGATGTACCGCAAGCTCACCGTGGTGCCATACGGGCGCATGCAGTTCGTCGACGTCGCGTCCGGGCCGCTGGAGCGCCGGTACGGGCTGGCCACCGTTCAGCTGCACACCGCGTCGCCGGCCACCGACGCGAAGATCCCGGGCCTCCCGGCGGCCGAGGCGGCCAGGCTGCGCGACCGCCTCTCGGCGCTCGGCGAGGCCCAGGCGGCCGGTCTGTGAGCGACGGGGAGCGCCCTGGCGACTCGGTGAACGGAGTGCGACCCGAGGACTCTGTGAGCGGAGTGCGACCCGAGGACTCTGTGAGCGGGGTGCGACCCGACGCCGCGGGCGACGACGAGACGAGCGAGCCCTCCGGCAAGGCGTCCCGAGTCGACCCGACGCCGGAGCACTTCAAGCGGCTGCATCCGCTGACGCCGCTGCTGCGCGGCTGGGCGTTCCTGGCCGCGGCCATCGCCTTCGGCGGTCAGGACGCGCTGCGCTCCGGTGAGATGGGCCGGTTCGGCATCACCGTCGTCGGCATCGCGATTCTCGGCATGGTCACCGGACTGTTGTCGTGGTGGTTCACCCGCTACGGCTTCGACGGGGACGCCCTGCGCATCGACTCCGGCATGCTCAACCGGCGCTCGCGGCGGGTCCGGCTCGACCGATTGCAGGCGGTCGACATCAACCGGCCGCTGGCCGGTCGCCTGCTGGGGGTGTCGGAGCTGCGGCTGGAGGTGGCCGGCGGCGGCAAGGCCGAGGCGCCGCTGCAATACCTCGCCGTCGACGACGCGGTCCGGCTGCGGGCCGAGCTGCTGGCCCGAGCCGCCGGCATCGACGCGGACACCCCGGAGGCGCCGGAGCGGGTGGTGCACCAGGTGCCGCTGGACCGGTTGGTGTGGTCGACGGTGCTGTCCGGCGTGTTCGTCATGGGCCTGGTGATCCTCGTGGGGATGGGGGTGGCCTTCGCGTTCGTGCCGAACCGTACGGCGACGATGGGGGTGGCGTGGTCGATGCTGCCCGGCATCATCGCGATCGGTGCCGCCCTGTGGAACCAGCTCGGCCGCAACTTCGGCTTCGTCCTGGCCGAGTCGCCCGACGGCTACCGCATCCGCAAGGGCCTGCTGGACACCCAGCACCAGACCGTGCCCCCGGGCCGGGTCCAGGGAGTAGCACTGCGCCAGCCGTTGTTGTGGAGGGTGAAGGGTTGGGTGAGGCTGGACGTGGACGTCGCGGGATACTCCGGAGAATCCACTGACGACAGTCAGCGCACCTCCACGTTGCTGCCGGTCGCAACGTTCGACGAGGCCGCGGAGGTGCTCCGGCAGGTGCTGCCCGGGTCCGACCCGTTGGCTGTGCCGTTGTCGACGGCGCCGCGGCCGGCGCGCTGGCTGCGTCCGTTCGGGTGGAAACGGCTGGCCTACGGCTTCGACGATCACGTCGTCGTCGTGCGCGAGGGCGTGCTGTACCGCAACCTGACCGCGGTGCCGCACGCGAAGGCCCAGAGCGTGCGCATCAACCAGGGGCCGGTCCAGCGACGGCTGGGGCTGGCCACCGTGCACGTCGACACCACACCCGGCCCGGTCGACGCGGTCATCCGGCACCGGTACGCCGCCGAGGCCCGGCAGATCGTCGACGGGCAGACCGAGCGCTCCCGGGTGGCGCGCAAGGTCGATGTTCCAGAACAATGGATGGCGAGGTACCGGTTCGCCGGTTCCGACCGAGACGGCGACGCCGACGGTGACGGTAACCCGACCGCATCGAGCGAGCGAGACCAGGAGTGACAGTGTTCCGCACCATGATGAAGGGCAAGATCCACCGCGCCACCGTGACGCAAGCCGACCTGCACTATGTGGGATCGGTCACGGTCGACGAGGACCTCCTCGACGCGGCGGACCTCCTGCCCGGCGAGCAGGTCGACATCGTCGACATCACCAACGGCGCCCGCCTGACCACCTATGCCATCGCCGGCCCGCGCGGCTCCGGCGTCATCGGCATCAACGGCGCCGCGGCCCGGTTGGTCCAGCCCGGCGACCTGGTGATCCTCATCACGTACGGCATGTTCGACGACGCCGAGGCGCGGCGGCTCCAGCCGCGCGTCGTGCACGTCGACGCCGCCAACCGCATCGTGCGCACCGGCGCCGACCCCGCGGAGCCGGCCCCGGACGCGCCGGACCAGCTCCGCGGTGACACCGTGGCCGCGGGCTGAGGCCGCGGCCGAGCCGGGTTCGGCTCAGGTGCAGCCGAGCGTGGCGTCGGCCCAGTCGGCGTGGTCGAAGTTGATGCCGTCGCCGCCGTCACCGACCTCGAGGGTCAGCAGCTCGACGCCGCTGACGTCCACGTCCATGGCGGTGGCGCCGGCACTGCCGGTGATGACGTCGGTTCCGGCGAGGTCGTCGCCGTCGCCACTCACATTGAACGTCACCGTGCCCTGGTCGCCGACCTCGTCGTCGACGCCGACCTGTGCGGTGAAGCGGTCGCAGGCGCCGCCCAGGTAGATCGTGATACCGGACACGGCATGGACCCCCAGGCCACTGGCGTACTGGGTGCCGCCGATGGTCAGCGGGGCGCCGTCGCCACCGTCGGCCTCGCCGTTGGAGGCGTCGCGCTCCACCGGACCCCAGCCGTTCGTCTCGGCGATGAAGGCCAGATCGCTGACCGGGACAACGCCGCTGGGCGCGGGCGGCGGGACCAGTGCCCGTACCGCCTGCTCGACGTGGACCCGTCGCCGGGTGGTGGCCGGATTCTGGTCGAACTCGACCACCACCGGCAGGTCGACGAAGCCGGATGCGGTGTCCTCGGCCGCGGTGAACGTCCAGGTCCCGGTCAGCGGCTCGCCGGCGGCCAGCCGCGGGCGCCGCTGCGGGTCGCCGTCTGCCACCCACCCCGCCGGCGGGACCGGCGTCATGGTCACTCGGCGCACCGGGTCGCCCTCGTCGAGGGTGAACGTCGCGCTGACGGTGACGGAGTCGCCGGGCCGCACCACGGCCTCGCCCGGCTCGATCACCAGCGTGCTGGCGGGCACCGTGTGCACGGGTTCGTCGCAGGTGGTGCGGCCGTCGGTGGCCCGGCACAGCACCGCGGCGAAGCCGCCGTTCTCGACGACGGGGACGGTGAGCGTCTGGCGGGCGGTGAGGGTGGTCGCGGTGCGGACGAGCCCGCCGCTGCCGTCGTCGGTGACGGTCTCGACCAGCCACCGCCCGCCGCCGGTGAAGTCGAGCGGTACCTCGACCTCGCGGCCGGCGCCGCCCACGATGCCGCCGACGAACCACCGCTCGCCCGCGCGCCGGGCGATGACCGCGTGATCGCCGGGCGCGCCGCTGACCAGGGACGTCTCGTCCCAGACGGTGGGCACCTGGTCGAGGTAGCGCTCCGCCTCTGGCCGGGTGGCCAGCACCTCGGGCATCTCGGCCAGGTGCAGCAGCCCGGTCTCGAATGCCACTGACAGGCCGAGCTCGTGCCCGTCGGAGCTCGACCGCGACGTCTGGCCGAACGTCATCGGCGTGTAGTCCATCGACCCCGCGACATTGCGGGTGAACGGCAGCATCGTGTTGTACGACGGCGTCACCCGCGGGTCGCCGGCGAAGGAGTAGTACTCCGCGCCGCGCACGGCCTCGTACGACATCAGATGCGGCCAGGTGCGCTGCAGCCCCTTCGGGATGGTCGAGCCGTGGAAGTTGACCAGCAGCCGGTGTTCTGCGGTCTCGCGCAGGACCTGCTCGTACCAGGCGTGCCGCGCGGCGCTCTCACCGTGGGTCGGCGCGCCGGTGTTCATGAAGTCGAGCTTCACGCCCTTGACGCCCCAGACCGCGATGCGAGAGAACTCCGCGTCCATCTCCTCCTGCGTGTCGACGTCGGTCCACCGGTACCACAGCAGGATCTCGACGCCCTTCGCTCGCGCGTAGCGGACCAGCTCGGGCACCCATGCGTCGCTCCAGCCCTCGTCCACCAGCGTGTACGGCCAGCCGTGCGCGGCGGCGTAGTCGACGTAGTCCTTCTGCCGCTCGAAGTCGCGCGGGCTGGAGTGCTCCGGCAGCCACGACCAGGCCACCCGGCCCGGCCGGATCCACGACGTGTCCTCGACCTGCGACGGCGGCGCAAGGTCGTCGACCAGCGTCGACTCGGTGACGGTGGCGAGGTCGCCCACGATCGCGGTGCGCCACGGCGTGTCCAGCTCGCCGTCGGCGACCACCTGCTCCTCGACCAGGCCGATGGCGTACCGCCCGGTCCCTGCCGTGGTGTCGAGGTAGGCGCCGGGATAGGCCGAGCTCAGCCCGGACTCTGTGAGCAGCACGTACATGCCGCCGACGTCGAACAGCGCCGGGTGGCCGTAGCTGCCGGTGGCGGCGGCTCCCGCTGTCGTCTGGGCGCGCGGTTCCTCGTACCAGGACGTGTACGGCAGGAGCCACGCGGGTGCGTCGTTGGGCAGCTGCCAGCTGGACGTCTCGCCGGTGACGACGGTGGTGCCGTCGCGGTCGGGCAGCTCGTACCGGTAGGCCACGCCGTCCGGGGCCACCCGGACCACAAGGTCCAGCTCGGCGTCGCCAGCACCGGCGAAGGACAGGGTGGCCTCCCGCATCACGGCGTGCCGCTGGGTGTTCTTGCCGGTCGTCATGGTGTAGCTCTCGGTCACCGAGCGCTCGGCGCGGTCGATGAGGCGCAGGCCGGTGGACAGGTCGGCGCCGTCGGTGACGATTCCGATCGGCGACGGCGGCAGCACGACCCGGTCGCCGGCACTGACGCTCAGCGTGGGGGCACCGTTCTCGTCCAGCGCGACCTCGGCCGACAGTCGCTCGACGCCCGAGACGGGTGGCGCCTGCACCGTCCACGAGCCCGCGGCGGGAGTCGGCGGCTCGGTTGGAGGTTGGGCCGCGGCCGGAGCGGCGAGAAGCCCGGCGCAGAGCAGGGAAGTCACGACGGCGGCCGTGAGAGGGGTCTTCGACGGTCGGTTCACGGACTCTGACCTCCGATTTCGAAGTCGACCACATTGTCCCGAAATCGCGCAGAATCGAACATATTGGCTCGAGTGATCATCGTGCAAGGCCCTGTCCACGGGCCGCGACGGCCCGCCGACCCGGCTCGGCACGCCATCGGGGATGATGGGCCGGTGCCGCAGGACAACGCACTCACACCGCGCCGCATCGCCGACGACCACGTCGAGACGATGGCCGACCTGAACCCCATCATCGGGACGGCCCTGGGCATCCGTCCCGGCATCGACACCCTCCCCGACCTCTCACCGGAGGGCCTGGACGCGGTCGCCGAGGCCGACCGGTCGACCCTCGCGGACCTCGACGCGGCCGAGGCCGCGGCACGGGCGGCCGGCGGGGGCGACCCCGGCGGCGACGGCCTGCCGGTCGAGGAGCGGCGCGCGGCCCGGCTCCTGCGCGAGCGGCTGTCCGCGGCGCTGGCCGTCCACGACGCCGGCGAAGGGCTGCGCGACGTCAGCAACCTCTTCTCGCCGGTGCAGTCGCTGCGCTCGGTCTTCCTGCTCATGCCCACCGTCACCGACGACGACTGGGCCGCCGTCGGCCGGCGGCTGCGCAACGTGCCCGCGGCGGCCCGGGGCTACGAGCAGTCGCTGCGCACGGGCGTCGAGCGGCGGCTGCTGGCGGCGCCGCGCCAGGTCGAGACCGTCGTCGAGCAGATCGACACGTGGTTGGCCGCGGACTGGTACGCGACCTTCGTCGCCGCGGGACCGGCCACCCAGCGCGCCGAGCTCACCACGGCCGCCGCGGAGGCGACGGCCGGACTGGCCGAGCTGCGCGACTACCTGGCCGGCAGCTACCTGCCCGTCGCGGCCGGCACGCCGGACGCCGTCGGCCGCGAGCGGTACGAGATGTGGGTGCGCCGCTGGGCGGGCAGCACCCTGGACCTGGAAGACGCCTATGCCTACGGCTGGGCGGAGTTCCACCGGCTGAACGACGAGATGAAGCAGGCGGCCGAGGCGGTGCTGTCCGGCCACACACCGCTGGCAGTGATGCGTCACCTGGACCAGCACGGCGAGGCGATCGAGGGCGTCGACGAGGTCCGGGCCTGGCTGCAGGGCCTCATGGACCAGGCGATGGCCGACCTGGACGGCACGCACGTCGACCTCGCCGAGCCGGTGAAGCGGGTCGAGGCCATGATCGCCCCGCCGGGCAGCGCGGCGGCGCCGTACTACACCCGGCCGGCGCTGGACTTCTCCCGGCCGGGCCGGACCTGGCTGCCGACGCTCGGCGAGACCCGGTTTCCGGTGTGGGGCCTGGTCAGCACGTGGTACCACGAGGGCGTGCCGGGCCATCACCTGCAGTTCGCGCAGTGGGTGCACTCGGCGCAGGCGCTCTCGCGGTACCAGGTGAGCCTCGGCTCGGTCAGCGCGATGACGGAGGGCTGGGCGCTCTACGCCGAGCGGCTCATGGACGAGCTGGGTTACCTGACCGACCCCGCCCGGCGGCTCGGCTACCTCGACGCCCAGATCATGCGAGCCATCCGCGTCATCATCGACATCGGCATGCACCTGCGGCTGCGCATCCCGGCCGGCGAGACGTTCCACCCCGGCGAGGTGTGGACGCCGGAACTGGCCCGCGAGTTCTTCGGCGCCTTCAACGGCCGCGATCCCGCGTTCCTCGACTCTGAGATCGTCCGGTACCTCGGCATCCCCGGCCAGGCCATCGGCTACAAGCTCGGCGAGCGGGCGTGGCTCGCCGGCCGCGACGCCGCCCGGGCCGCGGCGGCCGCCCGGGGTACCGACTTCGACCTGAAGGCATGGCACATGGCAGCGCTGTCGATGGGGTCGCTCGGGCTCGACGACCTCACCGACGAGCTCGCCAGGCTGCCGTGACGGGGTGAGCCGATGTTCGCCGTCGTGGACTACACCGTCATCGTCGCCTCGTTGGCCTATGCCGCGTGGGCGCTGCTTGCGGTGGTGTTGGGGCGCCCGCCCCGCGAGCCGTACGTCATCGGCGCCGGGGTCGTCGAGGCGCTGATCTTCGTCCAGGTGGTCGTCGCGATTGTCGTGATGGCCGTCGACGGCGCGCCGTCCGACCTCGCCACGTTCATCGGTTACCTGCTCATGATCGTGGTGATCCTGCCGCTGGGCCTGTTCTGGGCGTTGGCGGAGAAGTCGCGGTGGGGCACCGCGGTGCTGGTGGTCGCCGCGCTGGTGATCCCGGTGCTGGTGGTGCGGATGCAGCAGATCTGGGACGCAGGCGGAACGTGAGCGAGGGATCTCGGCGCACCAGCGGGCCGGGCCGGTTGCTGGTGGCCGTCTACGCGGTGTTCGCGCTGTCCGCCTCCGCCCGAGCCGGCGTGCAGATCGCCACCGGGTTCTCCGATGCGCCGGTCGCCTATCTGCTGTCCGCGTTCGCCGCCCTGGTCTATGTGGTGGCGACCGTGGCGCTGGCCCGGCCGGGCCGGACCGCGCGGCGGGTCGCGCTGGTCGCCGTCACCGTCGAGCTGCTCGGCGTCCTGACCGTCGGCACCGTCACCGTGTTCGACCCCGGTGACTTCCCCGACGACACCGTCTGGTCCTTGTACGGGCGCGGCTACGGGTTCGTCCCGCTCGTGCTGCCGGTGCTCGGCCTGCTCTGGCTGCGCCGGACCTGGCGTGCCGCGGACTAACCTGCATCACGTGAGGCGCAGGGACCGGCTGTACGCCTGGGTGCGCCGGCATCCGGTGGTGCCGGATGGCGCCCTGGCGGCTGGGCTGTTCCTCGTGTTCGTCGTCCTGAGCGCCGCCGCCTACGACCCGGCCTGGGCGCACGCCGTCCTGGGCGGCCTTATGTGCGCGGCGCTGGTGTTCCGGCGGGTCCGGCCGGTGGAGTCGTTCGCCGTGGTGTCGGCCGCCGGCCTGGTGCAGTGGGCCACCGGGCTGGAGCTGACGCCGTCCGACGTGCTGCTGCTGGTCGGTCTGTACTCGGTCAGCGGCTACGGGCCGCGCTGGGCCAGCCGGGTCGGTCTCGCGACGGGCTTCCTCGGGGTCGCACTCGCCAGCTCGAGGTACTACTTCTATGCCGACGAGGGCGCCCAGTCCGTCGTCGCCAGCCTGATCACGTTCAGCGCGCTGGTCGTCGGCTCCTGGGCCATGGGCGATGTCCGCCGGGTCCGCCAGGCCTACGTCGCCGAGCTGGTCGAGCGTGCCCACCAGGCCGAACGCGACCGCGACCAGCGTGCCCTCATCGCCGCGGCGGAGGAGCGCGCCCGGATCGCCCGCGAGATGCACGACGTCGTTGCCCACAACCTCTCCGTCATCGTCGTGCAGGCCGACGGCGGCCGGTACGCGGCGGCGCAGGACCCCCAGGCGGCCGCCGACGCGCTGACGATCATCGGCGACACCGGCCGCGGCGCGCTGGCCGAGATGCGCCGGCTGCTCGGGGTGCTGCGCGCCACCGACGACGGCGACGGTGGCGGTGCCGACCAGGACATCGTCCGCAACCCGCAGCCGGGCCTGGGCAGCCTGCCCGAGCTGGTCACGTCGGTCCGCCAGGCCGGCCTGCCGGTCGAGTTCGACGTCAGCGGAGCGCCGCGGCCGCTGCCGCCGGGGCCGTCGCTGGCGGTGTACCGGGTGATCCAGGAGGCGTTGACCAACGCGCTCAAGCACGCTGGGCCGGCGGCGCGGGCGCAGGTCCGGCTGGCCTTCGGCGTCGACTGCCTCACCGCCCGGGTCAGCGACGACGGCCGGGGTGCCGCCGCCGCGGGCGACGGGCTCGGGCAGGGACTGCTGGGGATGCGCGAACGGATGACGATGTACGGAGGTACGGTGACGGCCGGCCCACTCACCGGCGGCGGCTGGCGGGTCGACATGGACATGCCGTACGGGGAAGGGGCGTGATGCCGGTGCCGGTCAGGGTCTTCCTCGTGGACGACCAGCAGCTGGTCCGGGCCGGGTTCCGGATGGTCATCGAGTCACAGCCGGACATGGAGGTGGTCGGTGAGGCCGGCGACGGCGACGCCGCGCTCCAGACGCTGGCCGTCACCGGCGCCGACGTCGTCCTCATGGACGTCCGCATGCCCGTGCTCGACGGCGTCGAGGCCACCCGGCGGCTGCGCGAGCGGCCCGACGCACCGAAGGTCATCGTGCTGACGACGTTCGACCTCGACGAGTACGCGTTCGCCGCCATCAAGGCCGGTGCCAGCGGCTTCCTGCTGAAGGACGCCCGGCCGCCGATGCTTCTCGACGCCGTCCGCGCGGTCCACTCCGGCGATGCCGTGGTGGCGCCCAGCACCACCCGGCGGCTGCTGGAGCGCTTCGCCGGCCACCTCCCGGACGACGCCACCCCGCCGGCCTCGATCTGGGCCGGCCTGACCCGGCGCGAGCACGAGATCGTCCGCGAGGTGGTCCGCGGCCGCTCGAACGCCGAGATCGCGGGCCGGCTGTTCGTCACCGAGGCCACCGTGAAGACCCACATCGGCCGCGTGTTGGCGAAGGTGGGCCTGCGCGACCGGGTCCAGCTCGTGGTGCTCGCCTACGAGACGGGCCTGGTCCGCCCCGGCGCCACGTGAGCCCGGGCGGCCCCTACCTCCCCAGGCCGCGCCCGCTGCCATCCTCGGCGCACTCCCGTTGGTCTTGGAGTTTCCGCCGGAATCAATCGGGCATATCGGGCCGGGTTTCTGCGAGAGGTCCACGATCAGCGAGGCGGGTATGCAGGCGGCGGTCCACCCGCAGTCGACCGCGCGGTAGTCCACGGCGTAGCGCCCGAAAGTGCGCGACGTCGACCGCCAGCCCGATCCGCTGGACGGCCGGGTTGCCGATCTGCTGCGCCTCCGAGAAGCTCGTGGTGGTGCTCACCTCGGTGAACACCACCACCACGGTCTCGAGGCCGGCACCAGGAAGTAGCCGACGTCGTGGGTGACGTTGCCGGTCTCGCCGGTCCTGTGTGCCATCGGGGCGTCGTTCAGCACCGCGCCGAACCTGGTGTCGACCTCCCGCGGCCAGCATCAACTCGACGAGCTGGTCGCTTGGACTCCGGTGTGTCACTCGCGGATCCTGGATTCGATTCGCTCGGATGACGGCTCCTGGTGCCGAGCGGCCGGCGCTGCCAGCGTGCCGACCACGGCGGCGACGGCGACGACCAGCAGGGCCCGAAGCACCCCTTCGTGGTCGCCGATCCAGCCCAGGATCGGCGGGCCGGCCAGGAACGCCGTATAGCCGACGGAGGCCACGACGCTCACCCGCACGGCCGCGCGCTGGGGATCGTCGGAGGCCGCGCTCATGCCCAGCGGGAACCCGAGCGCCGCGCCGAAGCCCCAGATCACGATGCCGACCGCGGCGACGGCCAGCGATCCGCCGAACACGACGAGCAGCACGCCGCCCGCGGCCAGCGCGCCACTGACCTGGAGCACCGGGAGCCGGCCGTACCGGTCGATGAGCTGGGTGCCGGCCGTGCGCCCGATGGTCATGGCCGCGACGAAGACCGCGAACCCGACCGCGCCGACGGCGTTGCTGGTGCCGTACCCGTCGACGATGCCCAGGGCGAGCCAGTCGTTGGCGATGCCCTCGATCAGCGCGAAGCACAGCACCATCACGCCGATGATCAGGGTGCGCGGTTCCCGCCAGGCGGTCCACACCGAGACCTTCGGCGCCGCGCCCTGCTCGTCGTCGACCTCGGCCGCGCGCGGCAGGAAACTGCGGGCGGCGGTGACCGCGCCGACCGCGGCGCCGACCCCGATGACACCGAGGTGCGCGACGACAGGGATGCCGACCGCTGTGGCGCCGGCGCCGATGCCGGCCCCGGCGACGGTGCCGAGGCTGAATGCGGCGTGGAACCGGGGCATGACGGTGCGGCCGAGCAGCCGTTCGACGGCGGCGCCCTCGACGTTCATGGCCACGTCCCAGGAGCCCGAGCCGTAGCCGATGGCAGCCAGGCCGACCGCTGCGAGCGGGATGCTGAGCAGCGTGTCGCTGCCCAGGCCGGCGAGCACCAGACCCACGCCCACCAGCAGCGACCCGCCGGCGACCGTACGCGCCGCGCCGATCTTGTTGACCACCAGCCCGGACGTGGGCAGCGCGACGATGGAGCCCGCGGCCAGTGCGAGCAGCACCCGGCCGAGCTCGCTCGGCGAGATCTCGAGCAGGTCGCGGACTTCGGGGATGCGTGCCATCCACGAGGCGACGGCCAGGCCGTTGAGGGCGAACACGGTGGCGACGGCGTTGCGCGCACGCAGCACGCGAGCCGGCGGCAGCTGCCGGTCCGATGCGGTGTGGCTCACGTGGGCGTCCTTTTCGACGGCGGTCAACGGAGGGTCGAATCGATTCGATCGAATCGATTCGATATTCTGCTATGTGACACCGGGGCCACGCAACCCCGAAACGTGCCGGCACGGACGAGAGGAGGCGAGCGCGGTGGGAGAGCACCGGACGACGCTCGCCGCGGTCGCAGCGCGCGCCGGGGTGTCCCAGTCCACCGCCTCGCTGGCGTTCAGCGGACAGGGCCCGGTGGCTGAAGCCACCCGCCAGCGCGTGCTCGACGCCGCCCGTGAGCTGGGCTATCTCGGCCCGGACCCGATGGCCAGCTCGCTGCGGCGGGGCCGCTCGGGGATCGTCGGCGCGGTCATCGGCGAGCGGTTGCTCTACGCGTTCCGCGACCCCGTCGCCGTCGCGCTCCTCGACGGGCTGGCCGATGCGCTCGGTCCTTCCGGGGCCGGGCTACTGCTGCTTTCCGGCGACGCCCACCGCAGCGGGCCGACGCCGGAGCAGGTGGCCCGGATGCCGCTCGACGCGGCCGTGTTCGCCACCTGCGGCGGTGACGACGACCCGCTGCTCGACCAGTTCGTCGGCCGGGGCGTGCCGGTGGTGGCTGTCGACGGCCCGGACCGGCCGGACGTCGTCCTGCTCGACATCGACGACTACGGCGGATCGGCCGAGCTGGCCAGGCACGTCGCCGACCTGGGGCATTATCGCGTCGGGGTGGTGACGCTGCCGCTGCGACTGGACGGGCGGCGCGGGCACGTCGACACCGCCCGCCGCGAGGCCACGGCGTACGCGGACTGCCGGTTGCGGCTGGCCGCGGTCGAGGACACATTCGGGCCGGTCGTCGCGGTCGAGGCGGCCGCCAACCTCATCGAGGAGGGCGAGCAGGCCGCGGGCGCGCTGCTGGACGAGTCTCCCGACAAGCCGACCGCGATCATCGCGCAGAGCGACCTGCTCGCCGTCGGCGTCGTGCGCGCCGCGGAGGCCGCCGGACTGCGCGTGCCCGACGACCTCACCGTCGTCGGGTTCGACGGCATCGACACGCCCTGGCTGGGCGAGCGCCGGCTCACCACCGTCATCCAGCCGATCGTCGAGAAGGGCCGCGTTACCGGCCGGATGGTGACCGACCTGCTGGGCGGCACCCGCCCGGACAACGTCCGCCTCCCGGTGCATCTTCGGGTCGGCTCCACGTCCGCGCCCCCGCCTGCCCCCTTCCCATGATCATCAACGGTTGGCGACGTCATCACGTCGCCAACCGTTGATGATCACGGGGAAGCGAGCCAGGTGTCGACGCCGGCCAGCAGGGTCCGCTTGAGGTCGGCCGACGCGGCGGACGCGGTGATGCCGCCCCGTGCCAGCGCCGCCAGCTCGGCGTCGTCCAGGGCCAGCACGTCCCGGCACAGCGCGTACTGACCGGCCAGCCCGACGCCGAACAGCAGCGGGTCGTCGCTGCCGATGGCCACCGGAACACCCGCTGCCAGCGCCGCCCGCACCGGCACCGACGCCAGCGGGTGCACCCCGAACGGCGGGTACGACGTCGGGCACATCTCCAGCGCGACCTGGCGCGACACGAGCAGGTCCAGCACCGCGGGGTTGCCGACGGCCGAGGTGCCGTGCCCGATCCGAGTGGCGTCCAGCGTCTCCACGCAGGCCCGGACGTGTGCCGCGCCGGTGAAGAACCCGGCGTGCGGCGTGCGGGCGAGCCCGTGGTCCGCGGCGATCCGGAACGCCGGGGCGAAGTCCGCGACCCGGCCGCGGCGCTCGTCGTTGGACAGTCCGAAGCCGACCACCCCGTCGCCGGCGTACCGGGCGGCCAGGGTGGCCAGTCGTGTCGCGTGCGCGCCCGGACGGGCCCAGCTGGACGCGACGATCACGCCGACCGGGATCGGCGCCGCCGCCGCGCCGGCCAGCACCGCCTCGACAGCCGCCTCCACTCCGCCCAGCGCGGGCGCGTACGACGTCGGGTCCATCTGGAGCTCCAGCCAGCCGCAGCCACCGGCCGCGTCGTCCTCGGCCGCCTCGCGCACCACCCGGGCTACGTCGGCGGCGGACCGGACCGCGGCCCGGGCGGCGTCGTAGCGACCTTGGAACGCCGGCCACTCGTGCACACCGTCCAGGTCCAGGACCGGCAGGACGTCGATGCCGGCGCGGGCGGCCAGTTCGGCCAGCGTCGACGGGCGCATCGCGCCGGTCAGGTGCAGGTGTGACTGCACCTTCGGCAGCGTCTCGATCAGGCGGACCCCGGACACGGTGGCCGACCCTACCGATCGAGCGGGCACCGCCGCCGTACGACCAAGGTCGCACGCGAGGTGCGGCCGTTGGTCCGACGACCCGCGGCCGCGCGCCGGCCACGCTGGGACGGTGAGCATCCAGACACACGCATACACGGGTTCAGAGACCGACTCCGGCGCGGTCGCCGTCCGTGCCGTCGGGCTGACCAAGGTGTACGGCGCCGACCGCACCGCCGTCCGCGCCCTCGACGGCATCTCCGTACCGTTCGCGGCCGGCCGGTTCACCGCCATCATGGGGCCGTCGGGGTCGGGCAAGTCCACCCTCGTCCACTGCCTGGCCGGCCTGGACACCGCCACGTCCGGCCGGGTGCTACTCGGTGACACAGACCTGACCAGCCTCGGCGACACCGAGCTGACTCTGCTGCGCCGCGACCGGCTGGGCTTCGTCTTCCAGGCATTCAACCTGCTGCCGACGCTCAACGCCGAGGCGAACGTGCTGCTGCCGCTGCGGCTGGCCGGGCGGACGGTGGACCCGGCCTGGTTCGACGAGGTGGTCGGCATCCTCGGCATCCAGGACCGGCTGACGCACCGCCCCAGCGAGCTCTCCGGCGGCCAGCAGCAGCGGGTCGCGGTGGCCAGGGCGCTGATCAACCGTCCGGAGGTGATCTTCGCCGACGAGCCCACCGGCAACCTGGACTCCCGCTCCGGCGGCGAGGTGCTGGCGCTGTTGCGAGCCAGCGTCCGCGAGCTGGGCCGGACGGTCGTCATGGTCACCCACGACCCGGCGGCCGCGGCCGCCGCCGACCACGTCGTGCTGCTCGCCGACGGCCGGCTGGCCGGCGAGATCGCCGACCCGACCGTGGACACGGTCATCGACCACCTGCGCCGGCTGGGGGACTGAGCCGTGCGTGGTGTGATCGTCGCGGGCCTGCGCGCCCACCTGCCGCGGCTCGGCCTGACCGGACTGGTCGTGGTGCTGTCTGTCGGATTCACCGCGGCGACGCTGATGCTGACCGACTCGCTGGACCGCGCCCGGATCGACCGGCTCGCCGACACCGTCGCCGGTGTCGACCTCACGGTGCTGGCGGCCACGGGGGAGTACCTCGACGAAGCGGCCGCCACCGACGTCGCCGGGATCGACGGCGTCGCGGCGGCCGCGCCGCGCCGAGAGGTCGGCGTCAAGACGGTCGACCCGGACGGCCGGATCGATCCGCTCTCGTCCGCTCGGCTGTCCGCGGTGCCGGACGACGCCGAGCTGGCCGGCCTGGCATTGACGGAGGGACGGGCGCCGGCCGCGGACGACGAGGTCGTCCTGGACACCCGGACGGCGGCGCGCGCCGGCGTCGAGCCCGGCGAGACGTTCGCCGTCGCCGCCATGGACTCCGGCGCACCGGCGGAGCTGACGGTGGTCGGCCTGGTTGAGCCACCGTCACCGACCCGGCTCGATCCCGAGCTGTACGCCACCTACGGCGGGGTGGGCCGGTTAGCCGAGCCCGCCGGCGCCGACCGGGTGGACCTCCGGCTGGAGCCGGGCACGGACACCGGCCAGGTCCGCGCCGAGCTGGCCGCCCTCGACGGGGCCGACCGGGTGCTCTCCGGCGGTGAGCTGGCGCAGCTGGTGGCCGATCGATCCGCGCTGACCGGCGGCGAGCTGCGCCTCCCGCTGCTGATGCTCGGGGCGGTGTCGTTGCTGGTCGCCGCGTTCGTCATCGCCAACATCTTCCGCATCCTCATCGCAGCGCGCACGCGCGAGCTGGCGCTGTTGCGGACCGTCGGCGCGACCCGGCGCCAGGTGCTGCGCGGCCTGCTGGCCGAGTCGGTTGCAATCGGGATCGCCGGCAGCGTCGCGGGCGTCGGTCTCGGCGCCGTCGCCGCGCTGGTTACGGCGACGGTCATCGATTCCGGCCCGGGTAGGGCGCCGCTGGTCGTGTCGCCGTCGTCGGTGGTCTGGTCGCTGGTGGTCGGTGTGCTGGTGACGGTCGGGTCCGCCGTGCCACCGGCCCGGATCGCCACCCGCGTCTCGCCGCTGGCGGCCCTGCACACGGTTCCCGACGGCGCCGACAGCCGGACCGTCGGCCGGGTCCGCGCCGGGTCCGGGCTGCTCGCGATGGCCGCCGGCGCGTTGCTGCTGATCGCCGGCGCCGGTCCGGTGTCGCCGGACACCGGGCTGGTGGCGGTGGTCGTCGGCGCCGCCGTCTGCTTCCTCGGCCTGCTGGTGCTCGGGCCGCTGGTGGTGCCGCCACTGGTGCGCGCGCTCGGCGCGGGCACCGCGCGGCTGGCCGGCGCCGCCAGGTCGACCGCGGAGCTGGCCACCGGCAACGCGGTGCGCAACCCGCGCCGGGTGGCGGCCACCACGGCGGCGCTGCTGATCGGGGTCACGACGGTGGCCGGCTTCGTCACCGTCGCCGAGTCGTCGCGCGGCAGCGTCGACGTCGTGGTCGACGGGCAGCTGCCGGCCGACCTCGTCGTCCACTGGGCCGGCGAGGGCGACGTGCCGGCCGGCGCCGTTCGGGCCATCGAGAACCTGCCCGAGACCGGCGCGGTCGCGGAGACGGCGGGCGGCGGGCTGGCCGTGGACGTACCCGACGGCGACGACGGCGAGGCGGCCCGGGCCGCGATCCTCGAGGCGACCCACGACCTGCAGGAGCTGTCGGTCGAGAGCCTCGTCGACCGGCGGACCGAGCTGAACGAGGACCTCGACGACGCCGTCAACGTGGTGCTGGGTGTCCTGGCGCTGGCGCTGGTGATCGCGTTCATCGGGATCGCGAACACGCTGTCGCTGTCGGTGCACGAGCGCACCCGCGAGATCGGGCTGCTGCGGGCGCTGGGCCTGACCCGCCGGCAGACCCGCATCCTCCTGGGCGTCGAGGCGGCACTCATGGGCGCGGTGGCGGCCGTGCTCGGCACCGCCGCGGGGGCGTTGTTCGCCTGGGCCGCGGTGCTCAGCGTCGACGAGCTGGTGTTCGTGGTGCCGTGGGGACTGCTCGCGCTGAGCGCCGTGGTGGCGGTCGCGCTGGGCGTGCTGGCGTCGCTCGTGCCCGGCCGGCGGGCGGCTCGTACCGCTCCGGTGACGGCGCTGGCGGCGGAGTGATCGCCGGCCGCCGCGCCGGCCGCGGATTCCACGCCGCGGTGGCCTAGCCTGTGATTTGTGACGGAGGAACGGCCGGCGCGCCTGGACGTGGGCGTCGTCGGCACCGGGCGGGTCGGCGCGGTGCTCGGTGCGGCGCTCGCCCGGGCCGGCCATCACGTCGTGGCCGGGTACGGGGTCTCCTTGACCAGTCGTACCCGCGCCGACGCCCTGCTGCCCGGCGTGCCGCTGCTCGACGTTCCAAGGGTGCTCGCGCGGTCCGGGCTGGTGCTGCTCACGGTCCCCGACGACGCCCTGCCCGGCCTGGTCGAAGGGCTGGCCAGGACCCGCGAGATCCGGGCCGGCCAGCTGATCGTGCACACCAGCGGACGGTACGGAGTCGGGGTCCTGGACCCGGCCACCCGCGCGGGTGCCCTGCCGCTGGCCCTTCACCCGGCCATGACGTTCACCGGCACGTCGGTCGACCTGCAGCGGCTGTCCGGCGCGACCTTCGGGGTCACCGCGCCGGAGCCGCTGTGGCCGGTGGCCGAGGCACTGGTGGTCGAAATGGGCTCCGAGCCGATCCGGGTCGCGGAGGAGCGCCGCGCGCTCTACCACGCGGCGCTGGCCCACGGCGCCAACCATCTGGTGACGCTGATCAACGACGCCATGGACCTGCTGCGCTCGGCCGGAGTCGACGAGCCGGACCGGATGCTCGCGCCGCTGCTGTCCGCCGCGCTCGACAACAGCCTGCGCCAGGGCGACGAGGCGCTCACCGGCCCGGTCGCCCGCGGCGACGCCGGCACCGTCGACAGCCACCTGCGCGAGATCACCGCCGCGCTGCCGGAGGCCGCCGGCGCCTATGCGGCGCTGGCCCGGCGCACCGCCGCCCGTGCCCTGGCCGACGGCCGCCTCAAGGCCAGCGACGCGGAGGCGCTGCTCGACGTCCTCGCCGAACCGCCCGCCCCGGACTGACAACGGCGCTTTCCGCGCGACTACGGGGAAGGGCTTCGCGGGGTCCGTGTCTGGGACAGGTAGAGCCGGCGCACGACGTCCTCGATGTCGGGCTCCTCGATCGCCAGGTCGCGCACCTGTGCCCGCCGGCCGAGAGCCTCCAGGATCGCGCCCGCCGTCGTCCGCTCCGGCGCGAACGCCAGCCGGTGCCGCAGCCCGTCGGACTCCACCGCCACCGTCCGCGTCCCGGATATCTCGCCCAGTGACGTGACCGGTTCGGCCAGGTCCACCGCCATGACCCGCTCGGCGCCGACCCGGGCCACCAGGCCGGTCAGCGTCCCGTCGTAGACGCACCGCCCGTGATCCACCACGATGATCCGCTCGGTGAGCCGTTGCACGTCGTCCATGTCGTGCGTGGTCAGCAGCAGCGTGGTGCCGTGCAGCGCGCGCTGCTCGGCCAGGAAGACCCGCAGCCGCTCCTTGCTCAGCACGTCCAGGCCGATGGTGGGCTCGTCGAGGATCAGCAGCGGTGGCGAGTGCAGCAGCGCGGCGGCGATCTCACCGCGGATGCGCTGGCCGAGGGAGAGCTGGCGCACCGGGGTGTCCATGAACGACCCCAGGTCCAGCCGCTCCACCAGCTCGTCGCGCCGGGCCGGCCAGGACGCCGTCGGCAGCCGGTGGATCGCCGCCAGTGTCCGGAACGACTCGCGCAGCGGGAGGTCCCACCACAGCTGGCTGCGCTGTCCGAACACGACGCCGATCTGCCGGGCCAGTTCGCGACGACGGCGGATGGGCTCCAGGCCGCAGGTCCGCACCGTCCCGGCGGTCGGTACCAGGATGCCGGTGAGCATCTTGATGGTCGTCGACTTGCCGGCGCCGTTGGCGCCGATGTAACCGACCGCCGACCCCGCCTCGAGGTCGAAGCTCAACCCGTCGACGGCGGCGACGACGGTGCGCGTGCGCCGCAGCCGGCCGGCAGGTGAGCGGACGACGAACTCGCGGCGCAGGTCACGCACGCTGATGATCGGCTCGGTCACGATCCGGCTCCCGTGTAGTGGCGCAGGCCGGCACGCCAGCCGGCCAGGGCGACGGCCCAGATGACGGCCGCGGCGAGCGGAGTGCACCAGCCGAGCCACTGCGGCAACCCGGCCGGGCCGGGCAAGTCCAGCAGCACCAGCAGCGGCAGGTAGGCCGCGAACGCCGCGGGGACGACGAAGGAGAACAGCAGCCGCATCGGCAGGCTGTAGATGCTGGCCGGGTACTCCGAGGCGTAGGCACCGCCATAGGTGAACGCGTTGGCGAACTCCCCACCTTCGACCAGCCAGAACTGGATGGCCGCCGCGCACACGAACAGCGCGGCGAAGATCGCGGCCGCGGTCACCGGCGCGACCACCACGAGGGTCACCGTCGCGGGTGTCCACACGATGTCATTCAGCGGCAGCGCGACCGCGAAGACGGCGGTGGCCACGCCGGTGCGGCCCAGCCGGCGCAGCGAGATGTCGCTGGTGATCAGCTGCGCCAGCACCGGCAGCGGCCGCAGCAGGAACGCGTCGAGCGTCCCCTCGCGCAGGTAGGCCGGCAGCCGGTCCACGTGGCCGACCACCATGTCAGCGACGCTGAACCCCACGTTGGCCAGGGCGAACAGCAGGGCCGCCGCGGCGAAGTCCAGCTCACCGAGCACGTCCACGTTGGTGAAGATGATGTAGACCTCGGCGAACTCGACCACGCCGATGCCCACGCTGCCCAGGATGTCGAAGGCGAACGAGCGCCGGTACGCCGTCTGCGAGCGCATCCGCGACCCGAGCAGCACGCGGTAGGCACGCATTCGCTCAGCCACCCTGGACCACCAGCTTGGCGGCGCCGCGGGCGAACACCAGCCGGCCCAACAGCAGCATCCCGAGCAGCCAGCCGGCCTGGACAGCAAGGACGCCCAGGGCCTCGGTCCCCTCGACCCGGCCCATGATCACGTCGACCGGCGCCTGCAGCAGCGAGGGGAACGGCGTCAGGTCGGCGACGGTGGCCAGCCAGCCGGGGAACCAGTGCACCGGAATGATGAGCCCGGACAGCACGCTCATGGCGACGACGTACAGCGTGATGAGGCCACGCAGCTCCACCACCCAGAACGCGGTGAGGTTCACGATCCACCAGCACGCGAACGAGAGCGCGACGGCGAGGAGGACGCTGACCGCGCCGAGGAGGTACGGCAGCGGCGCCAGCGGCAGCGCCAGCCCGGTGGTCAGCGCGCCGGTCAGCAGCGGCGGGAGGGCTCGGGGCAGGAACTGGTAGGCGCCCCGGCCGAGGAACGACGCCAGGTACGCGAACTGCGGGTCCACCGGCCTGGCGAGGTCGACCGCGACGTCGCCGTCACGGACCCGCTGCGCCAGCTCGCTCCAGTGGAAGACGTTGACCGGAGCGACCAGCGCCTGCACCACCCAGGCGTACGTGGCGCCCGTGACGGCGTCGTAGCCGGCCAGCGTTCCACCGGCGGCACCGACCGTGGCGACGGTGATGGAGGCCTTGATGAGGCCGAACACCGTGTTGGTGAAGGCGCCGGCCGCCGTGGCCAGCCGGTATGTGGACCACCGCCGGAATCCCATAGCTACGAAGGCGGCAAACAGGCGCACAGTCGGGCAACAGTACACGTCCCATGTCTCGGCGTCATGGGATTTGTGCTACGGTGCCGCCGGGCACGCAGGGACGCACGAGACGACGCAGCGACGGCCACGGGGAGAACGGCGCGTGAGGACCGGATCGGCCCTTGGGGCCCTGAGTTCGGCAGCTGCTGTCCTTGTCATCCTGGGTGCGTGCGGTGGCGGCGCCGAGGAACCGACCGGTCTGGGCAGCGACACCACGGAACCCACCGCCGCGACACCCACCGAGGCCGAGACGACGCCGACCACGGACCCGGCCGAGCCCACCGAGCACGCCTTCCCGGAGGCGGGTCTCACCATCGTCGAGCCGGCGGCCGCCAACGACCTCGAGGCGACGGCGCTGGCCGTCTACGTCGAGTTCGCGCGCGAGTGGCGGCGCACGCTGCGGGAGGTCCAGCTCAGCGAGCGGCTGCCGGTCCTGGCGGTGCCGAGCGTCGTCGAGGACACCCAGGGATCCCTGGACTACCAGGTCGAGAACGGAATCCGGTACAGCGGCGAGATGACCATCACGCTGACCGTCGAGCAGTCCGGCGACAACGTCGTCGTCCTCGGTGGGTGCGCGGACGCTTCGGCGCTCACGATCATCGACGACGGCGAGGAGCGCCCGGTGGACGGCATCGACGAACATCCAGTGATGCCGATCCAGGTGGTCGTCGCGAACAGCGGCGGCACGGGCTGGATGGTCAACGAGAACACCTTCCACGAGGACCAGTCATGCTGACGAACCTTCGCCTGACGGCCCGGCGCGCCGCGCTCGGGTTGACCACCGTCCTGGTCGCCGTCGCCGCACCGGCGCTGGTGGCCGCCACTCCGACCCCCGCCGAGCCGGCGCCGCGCTGCGGCACCGGCGGCTGCGACGACGACGGCTCCGACGCCGAGTCCGGCAACGGCACCGTCAGTATCACCGTGTGGGGTTCGGGCACCACGGCGGGCGACGAGGGCTACGAGATCCCTGCCGAGACGGTCTACGTGATGCCGCCGTGCTTCTACTGGGCCTCGTCGCTGACCGGCAAGGAGTACTACGACCAGGTCGAGAGCGGGTACTACGACAACATGCCGACGCCGGACCGTGAGCCGTACGAGCCGTGGCCCAACTACGAGCAGTACAAGGACGACACCGAGGGCGAATGGTGGCTCACGGCGTGCTCGTCGGAGAACTATGAAGGGTCGCTCGACGACTTCCAGCAGTACGCCACCGACTGGTTCGCCGAGCATCACCCCGTCTACGTCGAGCTGAACGAGCAGCCGCCGGTGCCGGACATCCCGCCGGAGCTGCTCATGGAGGTCGCCTACGACGAGATGACGCTGCCGGAACCCGAGATCGCCTGGAACCCTCGGCGCGACGGCGACGGCGCCACCATCGTGAACGTTCCGACCTGGCTGTGGCTCGACGATGGCCCGGTCACGCTGGAGGTCAACGCCCAGGCCGGCGACAACGTCGCCCGGGTCGTAGCGGTCCTGGGTTCGATGAACTTCTCCGCCGCGAACGCCGCGCCCGTGTCGTGCACCGGCACCGGGGTTCCCTGGTCCGAGGGTGCGACGACGGACTGCTCGCTGACGTTCACCCGCTCCAGCGCGAACCAGCCGGGCCAGGTGTCTCGGGTGCTGGCCGAGAGCCAGTGGGACATCGAGTGGTTCGCCAACGGCGAGCCGCAGGGCCCGCTGGACCCGCAGACGACGTCCGCGACGTTCGATGTCCCGGTGGCCGAGGTCCAGGCGGTCGTCACCGACTGACGGCGGCTACGCTGGGCCGCGTGACCGGCCCGGTGGTAGCCCGCACCCGCGACCAGCTCGCCGACGCCCTGGCGGCGGCCGACACCGTCAGCTCCGTGGTCATGACCATGGGCGCGCTGCACGATGGTCATCGCGCCCTCATACGCGCCGCCCGCGACCTCGTGGGCGGCGACGGCTCCGTCATCGTCACGATCTTCGTCAACCCGCTGCAGTTCGGCCCGGGCGAGGACCTCGAGCGCTATCCGCGCACGTTCGAGTCCGACCTCGCGGCCTGCGCCGACGAGGGGGTCGACCTCGTCTTCGCGCCCGACGACGCCGAGCTGTATCCCGGCGGCCAGCCCGTGGTCACCGTCGAGCCCGGAACGCTGGGGCGCGAGTTGGAGGGCGCGGTCCGTCCCGGGCACTTCGCCGGCGTCCTGACCGTGGTGGCCAAGTTGCTCAACCTCACCGTGCCGACCTATGCCGTCTTCGGTGAGAAGGATTACCAGCAGCTCACGCTGATCCGCCGGATGGTGGCCGACCTGGAGCTGCCTTACCAGATCGTCGGCGTGCCGACCGTCCGCGAGGCCGACGGCCTGGCGCTGTCCAGCCGCAACCGCTACCTGTCCGACGAGGAGCACACAGCGGCGCTGGCGCTGTCGCGGGCCCTTCGCGCCGGCGCCGACGCGGCCGGCTCCGGTCCGGACGCCGTCGTCGCCGCCGCGGCCGCGGAGCTGAAGCCCGACGCCGTCGCCGTCGACTATCTGGAGCTTCGCGGACCGCGGCTCGAACCGGCGCCGGAGCACGGCCCGGCGAGACTGCTGGTGGCAGCGAGGGTGGGCCGCGGAACTCGACTGATCGACAACGCCGCAATCGAGCTGCCTTAGTCAGGGCTGGACGAGCAGGTTCTCTCCGGCCGCCTGGGCGGCCCGGGCCGGCTCCATGTCGCCCAGTGGGCGCGAGGTAGGGGAAACGCCCACACCGTCGTAGGCTTTCCCGGCGTGACCGGAGTACGCATCGCGCGTCGGCTGCGCACCGAGGCGCCCGGGTGGACGGTGTCCGCCGACGTCGTCGTGGTCGGCAGCGGCATCGCCGGGCTGACCGCGGCCCTCGAAGCGCGCAAGGCCGGCCGGGTGCTGCTGGTGACGAAGACCCGCCTGGCCGACAGCGCCACCGCGTGGGCGCAGGGCGGCATCGCCGCTGCGCTCGGCCCGGAGGACAGCCCCGAGCAGCACCTGCGCGACACGCTGGTGGCCGGCGTAGGCCTGTGTGAAGAAGACGCCGTGCGCACGCTCGTCACCGAAGGGCCCCGGCGGGTGCGCGAGCTGGTCGAGCTCGGCGCGGAGTTCGAGCTGGCCGCCGACGGGTCCATCGCGCTCACCCGCGAGGGCGGGCACCACCGCGACCGCATCGCGCACTCCGGCGGCGACGCCACCGGCAAGGAGATCTCTCGTGCGCTTCTGGATGCGCTGGAGGCGATCCGCGAGGACCCGCAGATCGAGGTCTACGAGCACGCCCTGGTCACCGACATCCTCACCGACGCGTCCGGCCGCGCCTGCGGGGTGACCCTGCACGTCATCGGCGAGGGCACGCAGAGCGGGGTCGGCGCCGCGCTCGGCCGGGCTGTCGTGCTGGCCACCGGCGGCCTCGGCCAGGTCTACGCGTCGACCACCAACCCGCCGGTCTCCACCGGCGACGGCGTCGCGGTGGCGCTGCGTGCCGGTGCCGCGGTGGCCGACCTGGAGTTCGTGCAGTTCCACCCGACCGTGCTGTGGCTGGGCCGCTCGGCCAAGGGCCAGCAGCCGCTGATCTCCGAGGCGGTCCGCGGCGAGGGCGCGGTGCTCCGCGACGTCGAGGGCCGCCGGTTCATGGTCGGCCGGCACGAGCTGGCCGAACTCGCGCCGCGCGACGTCGTCGCCAAGGGCGTCGTCACCGCCATGGCCGAGACCGGCGCCGAGCACGTCTGGCTCGACGCGCGGCACCTCGGAGGTGAGTTCCTGGCCGAGCGGTTCCCGACGATCGTCGCCCGCTGTCGTTCGTACGGCATCGACCCGGCCACCGACCTGGTGCCGGTGGCGCCCGCGCAGCACTACGCCAGCGGCGGCGTGCGCACCGACCGGCGCGGCCGGACCAGCGTGCCGGGCCTGTACGCCTGCGGGGAGGTGTCGTGCACCGGCGTGCACGGCGCGAACCGGCTGGCGTCCAACTCGCTGCTGGAAGGACTGGTGTGGGGGCACCGGATCGCCGAGGACCTCGCGTCGTCGCTGGGCGATGCCCACCCCGGTGACCCGGTCGAGCGCGGCGGACCGGTCGGTTTGCTCGACGCCGACGCCCGCCCGTTCGTCCAGTCGGCCATGACCGCCGGCGCCGGGGTGCTCCGGTCGGAGGCGTCGCTGACGACGCTCGCCGCCCGGCTGGCCACCATGGGCGTCGGCCGTGTGGACGACGGAATGACGCCGGATTCCTGGGAGACCACAAATCTCCACACTGTGGCCGTTACGCTCGGTCGGCACGCCGCGTTGCGGGAGGAGACGCGCGGCGGCCACTGGCGTGAGGACTTCCCGGAACGTGACGACACGCGTTGGCGCGGCCACCTGGTCAGCGTCCTCGACCCGGACGGCGTCCTCACGACGACATATGAACCCATGAAGGAGTAATGATGAGTCTGCCCGAGGCCGTGACGCTCGCCCTGCGCGAGGCGGGTCTCGATCCTGCGTACGTCGAGGACCTGATCCGGGCCACGCTGGAGGAGGACCTCGACGGCGGTGAGGACGTCACCACCGCCGCCACCGTGCCGGCAGAGCAGCGGGCGGTCGCGGTACTGGCGGCCCGGGAGGCCGGTGTGCTCGCCGGGCTGCCGGTGGCCGAAGCTGTCTTCGCCGCGGTCGACGCCGGTATCGAGCTCGAGCGGCACGTCGCCGACGGCGCCCAGGTGCCGGCCGGCACCAACATGCTGACCGTGCACGGTCGTACCCGGGCGCTGCTGCTGGCCGAGCGGACCGCGCTGAACCTGGCCTGCCGACTCTCCGGCATCGCCACCGCCACCCGTGCGTGGGTCGACGCGCTCGCCGGCAGCCGGGCCGAGGTCCGCGACACCCGCAAGACGACCCCACTGATGCGTTCTCTGGAGAAGTACGCCGTCCGGGTCGGCGGCGGTGTGAACCATCGCTCGTCGCTGGCGGAGTCGGCGCTGATCAAGGACAACCACATCGCCGCCGCGGGCGGCATCACCGCGGCGTTCCGGGCGGTCCGCGAGAGCTACCCGGGCCTGACGGTCGAGGTGGAGGTTGACGACGTTGCCGGGGCGGCCGAGGCGGTCGAGGCCGGGGCCGACCTGGTGCTGCTGGACAACTTCACCGTCGACCAGGTGCTCGAAGCGGTCAAGACGGTCGACGGACGTGCCCGGCTGGAGGTCAGCGGCGGCCTCACGCTGGGTCAGGCCGCCGCCTACGCCGCCACCGGTGTCGACTACCTGTCCACCGGCGCCCTCACCCACTCCGTGCGCGCTCTCGACCTCGGCCTCGACGTCGTCGCCGTCGAAGGACGATAGCGGCCATGCTGCTGGCGATCGACGTCGGCAACACCGAGACCGTCATCGGGCTGCTCGACGGCATCGAGGTGGAGCACCACTGGCGGGTCGCCACCGTCGACAGCCGGACCACCGACGAGATCATGGCGTTGCTGCGCGGCCTGTTCGTCGGGGTCGACGCCGAGGTCGACGGGGTGGCCATCTGCTCGACGGTCCCGGTGGTGCAGCGCGAGATGCGCCGGCTCACCCAGCGGTACTACGGCGACGTGCCGTCGCTGCTGGTCGAGCCCGGCGTCAAGACCGGCGTCCCGATCCTGACCGACAACCCGCGCGAGGTCGGGACCGACCGGATCGTCAACGCGCTGGCGGCCATGCACCGCTACGGCGCCGGGCCGCACATCGTCGTCGACTTCGGCACCGCCACCACCTTCGACGTGGTCTCCGCGCGCGGCGAGTACCTCGGCGGCGCAATCGCACCGGGTATCGACGTCTCGCTGGAGGCGCTGCGCAACGCCGCGGCCCAGCTGCGCCGCGTGGAGCTGGTCAGGCCCCGGTCGGTCATCGCCAGGAACACCGTCGAGGCGCTGCAGTCCGGCGCACTCTACGGGTTCAGCAGCCAGGTGGACGGCATCGTCACCCGGATGGCGGCGGAGCTCGGCGTCGGCCTGGACGGCGTGACGGTGATCGCGACCGGCGGACTGGCGCCGCTGGTGCTCGACGAGTCGGCGACGATCCATCACCACGAGCCCTGGTTGACGCTCATGGGTCTGCGCCTGGTCTTCGACCGCAACCACCCCGCCTGACGTGGGTGGCGGGTCTCATCCGCGGGCGGACAGCAGCGCGTCGAGGTCGCCGACCGGGCCGAGGTGGTGCAGCTTGTCGGGGTTGATGAGGTTGTGCACGCCCTGGACGTGCCCGTCGACGATGGTCAGCGACAGCACGCCGATGACGCCGCCGGGCGCGGAGACCTTCATGCCGGGCTGCCCGTTGACGGTGACCGGCTCGAGGACGGCGCCGATCTGTGCGCCCTGCCGGCCGAGGTTCGCCAGGAACCGGGCCACCTGGAGCGCGCCGGTGATCGGCTTGCGGACCGCCGCCGCCTTGCCGCCGCCGTCGCCCTGGAACTCGACGTCCTCGGCCAGCATCCGTTCCAGCGCCGCGACCTCACCGTCACGCACAGCGGCCAGGAACCGCTTGGCCAGCGCGTCGCGGCGCTCCGGCGACGGCTCGAACCGCGGCCGTCGCTCGTCGATGCGTCGCTTGGCCCGGACCAGGAGCTGCCGGCAGTTGGCCTCAGACCGCTCCACGACGGCGGCGATCTCGTCGTAGCCGTAGCCGAACACCTCGCGCAGCAGGAAGACCGCCCGTTCCACCGGCGACAGCGTCTCCAAGACCACGAGGAACGCCGTGGACAGGGTCTCGGCCGACTCTGCCTGGCCGGCGGGGTCGTCGTCGCTGGTCAGCAGCGGCTCTGGCAGCCACGGCCCGACGTACTGTTCGCGCCGGCGGCGCGCCGAGCGCAGCGCGTCGATGGCCAGTCGAGTGGTGACGGTGGTCGCATACGCATCCGGCGACCTCACCGGCGCGGCGGCCGCGGCGGACGCGCTGCGGTGCATCCGCAGGAACGCCTCCTGGACGACGTCTTCGGCCTCGCTGACGCTCCCGAGCATCCGGTACGCGATGGAGAACATCAGCGGTCGCAGACGGTCGTGTGAGACCGCGAGATCGGTCACGGTCCCGATCGTGTCACAAGACGGCGGGTGGCCACGTCGAAGGGGGTGTCGCGAGAAGAGGAGAGCTGAGATGAGAGTGTTCCTGGCCGGCGCCACCGGCGCCGTGGGACGGTCGCTGATCCCCGTGCTGGTGGGCGCCGGGCACGAGGTCGTCGGCACCACGCGCTCCCCGGACAAGGTGCCCGAGCTGCGTGCCGCCGGCGCCGAGGGTGTCGTCGTCGACGGGCTCGACGCCGGCGGGGTGCTGCGGGCGGTCCGGGCGGCCGCTCCGGACGTCATCGTCCAGCAGCAGACAGCGCTCGCCGGCGGCAGCGGCGACCTGAAGCATTGGGACGACGAGTTCGCGGCCACCAACCGGCTGCGCACCGAGGGCACCGACCACCTGCTGTCCGCCGCCCGCGAGGTGGGCGTGCGGCGGTTCGTCGCGCAGAGCTACACCGGCTGGCCCAACGCCCGCAGCGGCGGACCGGTCAAGACCGAGGACGACCCGCTGGAGGCGAACCCGCCGGCCGCCTGCCGGCAGACGCTGCAGGCCATCCAGTACCAGGAGCGGGTGACGACTACCACGCCGGGCATCGACGGGTTGGCCCTGCGCTACGGCAGCTTCTACGGCCGCGGCACCGGGCTCACCGGCGACGACGTCGCCGGCATGCTCCGCAAGCGGCGTTTCCCGCTGGTCGGCGGCGGCACCGCGGTGTGGACGGTGGTGCACATCGATGACGCGGCCCGCGCCACCCTCGCGGCCGTCGAGGGCGGGGCGCCGGGCGTCTACAACGTCGTCGACGACGACCCCGCCCCGGTGGCGCAGATGCTGCCGGCGCTGGCCGCGGCGCTCGGCGCGAAGCCGCCGCTCAATTTGCCGGCGTGGCTGGCCCGCCCGCTGATCGGCGATTTCGGCGTGACGTTCATGACGACGCTGCGCGGCGCGTCCAACGCGAAGGCCAAGCGGGAGCTGGGCTGGAAGCCGCAGTACCCGAGCTGGCGTGAGGGGTTCCGCGCGATTTCGCGCTGAGCGGGCTACCATCGCCGGCTGTGACGGTCGCGGCGCCCTACGACGAGTGGTTCGGCCCGGATGCGTTCGACGCGACGTACGGCCACGACCTGGCCGCACTGTCGCGGGTCGGCGCGCCGGACGAGCCGGCCGGCTTCGCCGAGTTCTGGACCGGCCTGTACGAGCGGGCCCGCGACGTCGACACCGCGCCGGCCGTCCGCCCGGTGCGCGGCAGGCCGGGCCACTACGACGTGGAGTTCACGTCGCTGGACGGGGTGCGCCTGGGCGGGTGGCTGGTCCTGCCGCCCGACGGCGCCGCCGAGCGCGCGCTGGTGGTGGGGCACGGATACGGCGGGCGCGCGGAGCCGGAGCTGGACCTGGTCGGACCGGGCACGGCCGCACTGTTCGCCGCGTCGCGCGGGCTGCCCACGCGTGGACTCGTACCCGGCATCCCGCCGGTCGGCGCCGAGCACGTGCTGCACGGCATCGAGTCGGTCGAGACCTACGTGCACGGCGGCTGCGCCGCGGACGTCTGGTGCGCGGCGTCGGCGCTGCTCGACCTGCTGCCCGAGCCGCCGGCACGCCTTGGCTACGTCAGCTCGAGCTTCGGCGGCGGCATCGGGGCGCTCGCGCTGCCGTGGGACGACCGGTTCGACGGCGGCGCGCTCCACGTCCCGAGCTTCGGCAACCACGACCTGCGGTTGACGATGCCCTGCACGGGCAGCGGCGAGGCCGTGCGGCACCACATCGCCGGGCATCCGCGGGCCCGGGAGGTCCTGCGCTTCTTCGATGCCGCGACGGCGGCGCGCCGGCTGCGCATCCCAATGGTGGTGGCGCCGGCGCTCTGGGACCCGGCGGTGCCGCCGCCCGGGCAGTTCGCCGTCCACAACGCCATACCCGGCCGGAAGGAGCTGGTGGTGTTCGCGGCCGGGCACGCCGACTACCCCGGAAAGGCCGCCGACACCGAGCGGTACCTCGCGGCCGTGCGGGTCCTCGTCGGCTAGGGGGTGTCTCCGAGCGTGGGGCTGTGCTCCGCGAAGCGCCAGCCGCCGGCCTCGACCGCGCGATGGGCCGGTCCGCTCATGGCCGCGAAGGAGACCTCGAAGCCGGCCCGCCGGCCCCGGTCGGACAGCTCGCGCAGAAACGCGACGCCGACGTCGCCCAGTTCGGTGACCTGGTGCATGTCGACGACGACGTGGTCGAGCGCGTTGAGCCCTTCCAGCCGGCTGACCTCTTCGACGGCCGCGCGCATGGAATCGGCCGGCTCGCCGCTGACGTCGCCGGCGAGGAAGACGACGATCTCGCGGGCGCCTCGGTCGACGACCTGGACAGCACTCATCGACCTCACCTCCATCCTCATCCAGATGTCGGGTCGTGCGAAGACTGCCGATGCAAAGGCCGTAGCCAGCGCCGGACCGGCAGCCAAGGAGGACCTTCGGCCCTGCGTTGGCCGCAGGTTCGCACGATCCTCCATGACCCACAGTGACAGCAGTTGTGGGTCTCAGCAATACCGACACCCGGCTCCTGAACGGTCGCCGCGATGCACCGCCTAGGCTTGTCCCTCATGAGTGACGTGCCTCCGCCCACCGGTCCGGATGTTCCCGAGCAGATGCGCATCCGCCGCGAGAAGCGAGCGGAGTTGCTGGCTTCGGGGGTTCCGCCATATCGGCTCGGATTCGACCGCACGCACACCTTCGTGGGGCTTCGAAGCGCCTATCCCGATCTCGCGCCGGGCACCGAAACCGGCGACCGTGCCGCCGTCGCCGGCCGAGTGATCTTTCTACGCAACACCGGGAAACTCTGTTTTGCCCGGCTTCGCGAAGGAGATGGCGCCGAACTCCAGGTGATGCTCTCGTTGGACCGCGTCGGCGAGGAGAGCTTGGCACAGTGGAAGCATCTGGTCGACATCGGCGATCACGTCGGCGTCGAGGGTGAGGTCATCGTCAGCAAGCGCGGCGAGCTCTCGGTCACCGCTGACACCTGGATCATGCTTTCCAAGGCACTGCGGCCCCTGCCGGTGGCGCACAAGGATTTGAATGAGGAAACCCGGGTCCGGCAGCGTTACGCCGACCTGATCGTCAATCCGGCAGCGCGCGAGATGGTGCGAACTCGCGCCACTGTCACCCGATCGGTGCGTGAAACGCTGCACCGCCACGGCTACATCGAGGTCGAGACGCCGGTGCTGCAGCTGATCCACGGTGGCGCCGCGGCCCGGCCATTCCATACGCACCTCAATGCGTTCGATATTCCGATGACATTGCGTATCGCCTTGGAGCTGTACCTCAAACGAGCCATCGTCGGCGGTGTGGACAAGGTCTACGAGATCGGTCGCATTTTTCGAAACGAGGGTATCGATTCCACGCACAGCCCCGAGTTCACCATGCTCGAGGCTTACGGAGCGTACGAAGACTACGACGGCATGGCGGCGCTGACTCGCGACATCGTCGTCGATGCCGCCCGGGCGATCGGGCGCACCGTGATCTTCGACGGGCACGGCGGCGAGATCGACCTCGAGGCGCCGTGGCAGCGGGTCACCCTGCACGAAGCGGTCTCGAACGCCGTCGGCGACGAGGTCACCATCGACACCCCGGTCCAGCGGCTGCGCGACCTGGCCGACAAGCACCAGGTGCGTCTCGATCCCGAGTGGGATCACGGCGAGATCGTGCTCGAGCTGTTCGAGAAGCTGGCCGAGCACACGTTCATGCCGCCCACGTTCATCTGCGACTACCCGGAGTCGGTGCGCCCGCTGGCCCGGCCGCACCGTGGCGATCCCCGGCTGGTCGAGGCGTGGGACCTGATCGTCGGCGGCGTCGAGTGCGGCGTGGCCTACAGCGAGCTCATCGACCCGGTGCTGCAGCGCGAGCGGTTGGCCACCCAGTCGCTCAAGGCCGCGGCCGGCGACCCCGAGGCGATGCAACTCGACGAGGACTTCCTGCGGGCCATTGAGTACGGGATGCCGCCCACCGGCGGCATGGGCCTGGGAATCGACCGACTCCTCATGCTGCTGACCGGGGTCGGCATTCGCGAGACCATCCTGTTCCCGCTGGTGAAGCCGGAATGACCGAGCCGGCCGATAACGCGCCGGTCATTCGAGTGCGTCGGGCACGCACGGCCGATGTACGGGTGATCCGCCGGCTGCTCGACGGATACGCAGCACGGCGGATCCTGCTATCAAAAGAGACCGTCACATTGTACGAGGACATCCAGGAGTTCTGGGTGGCCGAAACCGGTGACGGCCGCGTGGTCGGATGTGGCGCGCTGCACGTCATGTGGGAGGATCTGGCCGAGGTTCGCACACTGGCCGTCGACCCCGAATGGCGCCGCCACGGAGTGGGTCATGCACTGCTGAAGCGATTGCTCGGAGTGGCCGAAGAACTCGGCGTCGTGCGGGTGTTCTGCCTGACGTTCGAGGTCGACTTCTTCGCCCGGCACGGATTCGAGCGGGTAGAAGGCACGCCGGTGGCCGACGACGTCTACTCGCAGTTGTTGCGGTCCGCCGACGAAGGGGTCGCCGAGTTCCTCGACCTCGATCGGGTGAAGCCGAATACTCTCGGTAACGTGCGGATGCTACGACGAATGAGCCGGCCGTCACAAATCGGCTCCCACGACGCGCCGCAGACGAATTGAAATTCCACCTTCCCGGGCGTAACAATAGTGATGTCAAGCCAAATCAACAGTGTGAACCCCGCAGGAAGGATCAACGATGGCGCAAAAGGTTCAGGTGATTCTGCTCGACGATCTCGATGGTGGAGAAGCCGCCGAGACCGTGAGCTTCGCCTTGGACGGAGCCTCGTACGAGATAGACCTGTCGGCGAAGAACGCCGGCAAGCTGCGCGACACCCTGGCTCCGTACGTGGCGTCGGCGCGCAGGGCCTCGGCTCGGCGGGGACGGGGCCGAGCGGCCGCGTCCGGTGGACGGTCCAGCCGCACCGACACGACGGCCATCCGTGAGTGGGCGCGAGACCAAGGACTCAAGGTCTCCGACCGCGGCCGCATCCCGTCGGACATCCTGGCGAAGTACGAGTCCGCGCACGGCTGACGGCACTGACCGTTCGCGCATGGCACGGGGACGTGCGAAGGACGGACGAACAGGCCGTCGGTGGCCGCGCTGAGGAGTACGCCCTCAGCCGAACACGCAGGAAGGGGCCGGCGCCCGAACGGGCGACCGGCCCCTTGCGCGTCCGCGATCTCCGTCAGACGCCGTCGATCAGGCGTCGCGCAGCTCCTGGCGCTGGCGGCCCAAGCCGTCGATCTCCAGCTCCACGACGTCGCCTGCGCGCAGGTACGGCTGGCCGGGCATGCCCATGGCAACGCCGGCCGGGGTGCCGGTGTTCACCAGGTCACCCGGGTCCAGCACCATGAACTGGCTCAGGTACCAGATGACGTGACCGATTCCGAAGATCAGGTCCGCTGTGGTGCCGTCCTGGCGCAGCTCGCCGTTCACCCACAGCCGCAGCCCGAGCTTGCCGGCGTCGTCGACCTCGTCGGCCGGGACCAGCCACGGGCCGAGCGGGTTGAACGTCTCGCACGACTTCCCCTTGTCCCACTGCCCGCCGCGCTCGAGCTGGAACTCCCGCTCTGACACGTCGTTGGAGACGGTGTAGCCGGCGATGATGCCCAGCGCCTCCTCCGGAGACTCCAGGTACCGCGCCGTCCGGCCGATCACGACGCCCAGCTCGACCTCCCAGTCGGTCTTGGTGCTGCCGCGCGGGACGAGCACGGTGTCGTTGGGCCCGACCACCGTGTTGGACGCCTTCATGAAGATGATCGGCTCGGCCGGCAGCTGGGCGCCGGTCTCCGCCGCGTGGTCGCGGTAGTTCAGCCCGATGCACACGACCTTTCCCGGCCGGGCGATCGGCGCGCCGATGCGCGCGCCGGCACCGTCGGCTCCGCCGGACAGCACCGGCAGCTCGCCGGCGGCCAGTGCCGCGCGGGCCCGGCCGATGCCGTCGTCGGCGAGGAACGCGCCGTCGATGTCGCCGGTGAGCGGCCCGAGGTCGTAGACGGTGCCGTCGTCGCCGCGGGCGGCGGGACGCTCCTGGCCCGGCTCGCCGATGCGCATCAGTTGCATGATCGTGTCTCCCTGGGTGGTGTGGTTGTCGTACGGGTCGGGCGGCGGCCGCGTCAGGGCAGCCGGACGTGGTCGGGGTTCAGCTCATCCACGGTACGGACGCCCAGCAACTGCATGGTGCGTCGGACCTCCGTGGTCAGGATCTCCGCGGCCCGGGCGACCCCGCGCTCGCCGCCGGCCATCAGGCCGTACAGGTAGGCGCGGCCGACGAGGCAGGCGTCGGCGCCGAGGGCCAGCGCGGCCACGATGTCCGCGCCGCTGAGGATGCCGGTGTCGAGGTAGATCTCGGTGTCGTCGCCGACGGCTGCGGCGACCTCCGGAAGGATGCGCAGCGGCACCGGCGCTCGGTCGAGCTGGCGGCCGCCGTGGTTCGAGAGCACGATCGCGTCCGCGCCGGCGTCGACTACCCGCCGGGCATCCTCGACGGTCTGGATGCCCTTGACGATGAGCGGCCCGCTCCAGATGGATCGCAGCCACGCGAGGTCTTCGATGGTCATGGTTGGGTCGAACAGCTGGTTCAGCAGCTCCGCCACGGTGCCCTGCCACTCGCTGAGCGAGGCGAAGTGCAGCGGCTTGGTGGTCAGCAGGTTGATCCACCACGCTGGGTGCGCGGCCGCGTCGAGCACGGTCTTCAGCGTGAGCGTCGGCGGGATGGTGAAGCCGTTGCGGACGTCGCGCAGCCGGGCGCCGGCCACCGGGACGTCGACGGTGAGCATGAGCGCCTCGTAGCCGGCCGCCGCGGCCCGCTTCACCAGATCCTCACCGGAGGACCGGTCCTTCCACACGTAGAGCTGGAACCACTTGCGCGCTCGTGGCGCGGCGGCGGCGACGTCTTCGATGGACGTGGTGCCCATGGTGGACAGCGCGTACGGGATGCCGATCCGGTCGGCGACGCGGACGACGGCGCTCTCGCCCTCGTGGTTCATCATCCGGGTGAACCCGGTCGGCGCGAACGCGAACGGCTGCGCCGACGGCGCGCCGAGGATCGTCGTCGTCGGATCGACCTCGGAGACGTCGTGCAGGATCGACGGACGCAGCTCGAGGTGCGCGAACAGCGAGCGGGCGCGGCGCAGGCTGATCTCGGCCTCGGCGGCGCCGTCGGTGTAGTCGAAGACCGACCGCGGCGTGCGCAGCCGGGCGACGCGGCGCAGGTCGGGGATGGTCAGTGCCTTCTCCAGCCGGCGCTCGGTGGGATTCAGCGTCACCGGCTTGGCCCGCAGCAGCGGCTTCAGCTCGGACCAGCGCGGGATCTGTCGGTCGGTCATGGAACGGCTCCGTAGGCGTCGTGCGAGTGCGGTCCGTGTGGTCAGACCACACGGTAGACCAGGTAGGCCGCGGAGCGGAAGCCGGCCAGTAGGGTTGCCGGTCGTGAGGACGTACGAGCTGGTGCTGCGCCAGATCGAGGCCGACCTGGCTGCGGGCCGGCTGCGGCTGGGCGACCGGCTGCCCGGCGAACGGGCGCTCGCCAGCCTGCTCGGGGTCAGCCGGCCCTCGGTCCGCGAAGCGATCCGCGTGCTGGAGGCCATGGGCGTCGTGCGTACGGGGGTCGGCTCCGGGCCCGAGGCCGGCGCGATCATCGTCGCCGAGCCGGCCTCACCGCTGACAGCCACGCTGCGGCTGCACCTGGCCACCAGTCACCTGCCGATGGGCGACATCGTCCAGACACGGGTCCTGCTGGAGTCGTGGGCGGTGCGCGAGGCTGCCGGTCGCGCCGATCCGGAGCAGCTCGCCGCTGCCGGCCAGCTGCTGGACGCGATGGACGATCCCGACCTGCCGCGCGAGCGTTTCCACCTGCTCGACGCGGAGTTCCACGTCGCGCTGGCCACCCTCGCCGGCAACGTGCTGGTCTCCACGATCATGGCGTCGCTGCGCGAGGCGATCCACGGCTACGTCGTCGCCGCGGCGGCGGACCTGCCGGACTGGGTGGCCACCGCCGGTGAGCTGCGTCGCCAGCACCGTGCCGTGTTCGCCGCGATCGCCGGGGGCGACGGCGACGGCGCGGCGTCGCTGGTGGCCGCGCACATCGAGGGCTTCTACCGGACCGCCCGCCTGACCTGACATGACTTTGACCTGTGCCCGCGGTGCGCGCGACCTCGGAATGATCACGTTCAGCACGAGATTTCGTGTCGCACCATGCTCGCAATCATGGTGAGGCACGGGTGATCCTGCTGGACGTGATCATTTCGGGTTCTGGCCGAGCGATTCCGCGCGCGGCCGGGGTTGACCGGAGGCGTCGCTGGCCCTAATGTCCTCGCAAGGTCATGAAACGATTCAGTACCTGGGAGGACGCCGTTGTCCGCAGCCGGGAACACGTCCGATACCGGTCAGCAGCCAGCTCGCCCCGTGGTGACCCTCAGCGGTGTGACCAAGGCGTTCGGCGCTGTCATGGCCCTGCGCGACGCGCGGCTGGAGCTGTTCCCCGGTGAGGCGCACGCACTGGTCGGCGAGAACGGTGCCGGCAAGTCCACGCTGATCAAGATCCTGGCCGGGGTGCACCGGCCCGACGCCGGTGTCGTCACCGTCGGCGGCCAGCCGGTCGAGTTCACGAACACCGCGGCGGCCAAGGACGCCGGCATCGCCGTCATCTACCAGGAGCCCACGCTCTTCCCCGACCTGTCGGTCGCGGAGAACATCTTCGTCGGGCGGCAGCCGCGCGGACGGTTCGGCCTGATCGAGCGGGCCGAGATGCACCGCCACGCCACCGCCCTGTTCGAGCGGCTCGGTGTCCCGCTGGACCCGGACCGCCCGGCCAAGGGGCTCTCCATCGCCGACCAGCAGATCGTCGAGATCGCGAAGGCCATCTCCGTCGACGCCACCGTGCTGATCATGGACGAGCCGACGGCCGCGCTGTCCGGTGTCGAGGTCGAGCGGCTGTTCGCGGTGGTCCGCGGCCTGCGCGATGCCGGCGCGGCGGTGCTGTTCATCTCGCACCGGTTCGACGAGGTCGCGGCGCTGTGCCAGCGGGTGACGGTGATGCGCGACGGCGCCCACGTCTCGACCGACCTGTTGGCCGACGTCACCATCGACCAGATCGTGCGCCGGATGGTCGGACGCGAGCTCGGCGCGCTGTTCCCCAAGCAGGAGGTGACGCCCGGCGACGTCGTCCTGGAGGTCGACGGCCTGAGCCGCGCCGGCGTCTATCTCGACGTGTCGTTCCAGGTCCGGGCCGGCGAGATCGTCGCACTGGCGGGCCTGGTCGGCTCCGGCCGGTCCGAGGTGGTGCAGGCGGTTTTCGGGGTCGACCCGCGCGACGCCGGCGTCGTTCGGGTCGCCGGCCGGGCGTTGCCCGCGGGCAACTCCAAGGCGGCCATGCGCGCCGGGGTGGCCCTGGTGCCCGAGGACCGCCGGCAGCAGGGGCTCATCCTCGATCTGTCCATCATGCGCAACGCGACCCTGGTCCGGCGCAACCGGCTGGCCCGGTTCGGCTTCCTCACCGGCGGCGCCGAGCGGCGTGAGGCCGCGGAGTGGACCCGGCGGCTCCAGACCCGCTACGGCCGCCTCACCGACCCCGCAGGCACGCTCTCCGGTGGCAATCAGCAGAAGGTGGTGCTGGCCAAGTGGCTGGCCACCGACCCGAAGGTGCTCATCGTCGACGAGCCCACTCGTGGCATCGACGTCGGCACCAAGGCCGAGGTGCACCGGCTGATGTCGCAGCTGGCCGCCGACGGGGTCGCCGTCCTCATGGTCTCTTCCGAGCTGCCTGAGGTCCTGGGCATGGCCGACCGGGTGCTGGTCCTCCGGGAGGGGCGGCTGGTCGGTGAGCTCAGCCGGGCGGAGGCGAGCGAGGAGTCGGTGATGTTCCTCGCGACCGGACAGGAGGCGGTGGCATGACCCTCCTGGCCCAGCCGACCGAGCCGGCCACCGGCCGCACGCGTACCGGCTCCACCGCGCTCGACCTGGTGCTGCGCTTCCGGGCGCTCGGCCTGGTCATCGCTCTGGCCGTGCTGGTGGCGGTCACGGCGGCGGTCAACTCGCGGTTCGTCGGGCAGCAGAGCATCCGCGACCTGTTGCTGTCCGCGGCGATCACCATGCTGCTGGCCGTCGGCATGACGGTCGTGGTGCTGACCCGCGGCATCGACCTCTCCGTCGGCTCGGTGCTCGGCCTCTCGGCATATGTCACGGCGGACTTCCTACAGAGCAACGCCGGCACGCCCGTTCCCGTCGCGATGCTGGTCGGCCTGGGCGTCGGTGCCGCCTGCGGTCTGGTCAACGGCGTCGTCATCCACGTCGGCAAGGTGCCGCCACTGGTGGCCACGCTGGGCACGCTCTACGTGTTCCGCGGCATCGTGTACTTCGTCGCGGGCGGTTCGCGCATCAACGCCTCGGACATGCCGCCGGGCTTCCTGGACTTCGGAACCGCCCGGTTCGCCGGAATCCCGTACCTGATCATGGTCTCGTTGGTGGTGCTGGTGCTGATCGGGGTGTTCTTGTCCCGGTACCGCGCCGGCCGGGACATGTACGCGCTCGGGTCCAGCCCGGAGGCCGCCCGACTGGCCGGCGTCCCAGCCGGTCGCCGGCTGCTCACCGCGTACGTGCTGTGCGGCGCGCTTGCCGGGCTCGGCGGCGTCCTGCACGCGGCCCGGTACGGCACGGTCGACGCCTCGGCCGGCTCCGGGCTGGAGCTGTCGGTGGTGGCGGCCGTCGTGGTCGGCGGCGTCGCGATCTTCGGCGGCAGCGGCACGGTGTACGGCGCGGCGCTGGGTGCGCTGCTGCTGACGGTTATCAGCAACGCGCTGCCGGTGCTGAGCATCGACCAGTTCTGGCAGCAGGCCATCGTCGGCGCACTGATCCTCGGTGCCATCGGCCTGGACCGCTTCGTCGGACTGCGGGTCGCGGCCTCCCTGCGGACGAAGGACTCCCATGTCGACTGAGACCGCGCCGGACCGCATCACCGCCACCCGGCCGGCGTCCGGGCGGCTGCGCTCCGGCCGCCTGATCGGGTGGGACGGTGCCATCGTCCTGGTGACGTTGGTGTTCATCGCGGTCGCCGCGGTCACGGTGGAGCACTTCGGCACTTCACGCAACGCCGGCTTCCTGATCCTGGACCTGACGCCGGTGCTGCTCCTCGCGCTGCCGATGACGCTGATCATCGTCACCGGCGAGATCGACCTCTCCGTCGCCAGCATGGTGGGCCTGACCAGCTCGGCCATGGGCGTGATGTGGAACAACGGGCTGCCGCTGGAGACGATCATGCCGCTGTGCGTGGTGATCGGCGCCGTGCTCGGCGCGGTCAACGGCATCTTCGTCACCGCGCTCGGGCTGCCATCGCTGGCGGTCACCATCGGCACCCTCGCGCTGTACCGCGGGCTGGCGTACGTGCTGCTCGGCGACACCGCGGTGGCTGACTACCCGCGCGACTTCACCAGCTGGACCATCGGCAACATCGGCGCGTCGTCGGTGCCCAACGTGCTGATCCCGTTGATCGTCGTGTCCGGGATCTTCGCCGCCGCCCTGCACGCCACCCCGGTCGGCCGTTCGGTCTTCGCCGCGGGCGCCAACCCGACCGCCGCCGCGTTCGCGGGTATCCCGGTGGGCCGGCTCAAGTTCTGGCTCTACGTCGTCTCCGGCGCCGTCGCCGGGCTGGTCGGTGTGTTCTGGACGCTGCGCTACTCCAGCGCGCGCGCCGACAACGCCGCCGGCCTCGAGCTCACCGTCGTCGCGGCGGTGCTGCTGGGCGGCGTGTCGATCTTCGGCGGCAAGGGCACGCTGCCCGGCGTGGTGGCCGGTGTCGTGCTGCTGACTTCACTGCAGAACGCGCTGCGCCTGGCCAGCGTCTCGACCGAGGCGCTCACGGTCGTCACCGGCTCGTTGCTGATCGTGTCCGTCCTCGCCCCCAACGTCGTCACCTCGGCACGGGCCGCACTGGCCCGCCGGCGTGCACGTCTGCGTATGACACCGACGTCCTAGCACCACCTGAGAAAGGAACCGCCCATGTTCGCCAGTCGAGCCCGCCGGACTCGTGCGGTCGTGCCGGTCGCCCTGGGCCTGTCCCTGGTGCTGACGGTCGCCGCCTGCGGTGGCACCACCCAGGACAGCTCCAACGACGACGACGGCGGGGGTGACGGCGAGTCCGCGGCCGCCGCCGACCCCGACGCGGAGTTCGCGCCCGACCTGTCCATCGCGATGCTCCCCAAGTCGGTCAACAACCCGTACTTCGAGGCGTCCAGCGAAGGCGCCCAGGCCGCCGTCGACGAGCTCGGCGGCGAGTACGAGTACACCGGACCGTCAGACACCTCGGCGTCGTCGCAGGTGAGCTACATAAACACGCTGAGCCAGCAGTCGGCTGACGTCATCCTGCTTTCGGCCAACGACCCCAACGCGCTGTGCTCCTCGCTGGAGCAGGCCAGGTCGGCCGAGACGTACGTCGTCACGTTCGACTCCGACGTCGACCCCGGCTGCCGCGACGTGTTCGTCAGCCAGGTCGACAGCGACGAGGTGGGCCGCGCGCTCATCGAGATGGCGTCGGAGCAGATCGGCGGCGCGGGCACGGTGGCGATTCTCTCCGCCACCGCGAACGCGACCAACCAGAACGCGTGGATCGCTGTCATCGAGGAGGAGCTCGCCTCCAACCCCGACTACGCCGAGATCGAGCTGGTCGGCGTCGTGTACGGCGACGACGAGGACGAGAAGTCCTTCCAGGAGACCCAGGGCCTGCTGCAGGCCAACCCCGACCTCGGCGCCATCATCTCGCCGACGACGGTGGGCATCGCGGCCGCCGCCCGGTACCTGTCTGGGTCGGAGTTCAAGGGACAGGTCGCGCTGACCGGCCTCGGCACCCCGAACCAGATGCGCGAGTTCGTCAAGGACGGCACGGTGACGGAGTTCGCGCTCTGGGACCCGACGGCGCTCGGCGAGCTGGCCGCCTACACCGGCGCGGCGATCGCGTCGGGCATCATCACCGGCGCCGAGGGCGAGACGTTCACCGCCGGGGAGCTGGGCGAGTACACCGTCGGCGCGGACGGTGTGGTGACGCTGGGCCCGCCCACCCGGTTCAACGCGGACAACATCGACGACTTCGACTTCTGACCCGATCTTCCCCGACGACGAGGAGGAACGCATGACCACCTCGACTACGGAACGGTCGTCGCTCGCCCATGATGACCTACGACTGCTGCGGCTGATCTCGCAAGGGCTGCCGCTCGATGCCGTCGGCCGCCGGTTGAGCTTCTCCGACCGGACGATCCGGCGCCGCACCCGGGCCATCTGCGACCGGCTCGGCGTCGGCACCCCGATCGAAGCGGTGGTCTGGGCGGCCCGGCGCGGCCTGCTCTGACCACGCCCTCCCGTGATCATCAACCGGTGGCGACGCTATGACGTCGCCCACGGTTGATGATCACGGGGAGGAGTCGGTACCTGTCAGCTTTCACCCGGGAGGTCGAAAATGAATCGTTCCATTCCGGTGCGCCGCTCGGCGGTGCTGATCGCGGTGGCGGCGCTGGTCGCCGTCACCGCCGCGGCCGGCCGGGCCGCTCCCGCCGACGCCGATCCGGGGACGGCCGGCCGGGCACCACTCGCGCCCGCCGAGCTCACCGTCGGCGACCGCGTCCAGCCGCTCAACGTCGAGGGGACGCCGTCCTTCGGCTGGCTACCGCGCGACCGCGACCCCGGCGAGGTGCAGACCGCGTACCAGCTGATCGTGCGGGACGTTACGGGAGAGGACACCGTCTGGGACAGCGGCAAGGTCGCCTCCGCCGAGCAGTCCTACGTGCCGTACGCGGGACCGTCGCTCGACGCCGGCACCGCCTACACCTGGAGCGTCCGCACGTGGGACCGCACCGACCGGCCGTCGCCATGGGCCGAGGCGGCCAGGTTCGAGACCGGCATCCCCAACGACGGGTGGGACGGCGCGCAGTGGATCCAGCGCGCGCCGGGCGGCCGGAGCCCACTGGAGATCGTCGACGGCCGGGTGCGGGTGACCGGCGGCGACATCACGCTCGCCGACATGGACGCCACCGCGACCGACTACACGGTCGAGCTGACGGTGCGCCCGCACACCCGCGGCGCCGGCTGGACGTTCCGCAGCCCGGACCGGCGCAACGGCTACCTCTGGCAGCTGGTGCCTGGGGAGGGTCTCAACACACACCTGCACCGCAACGGGTCGTCCACCCGGCTGGCGTCGGTGCCGCTGACGATCGTCGCCGGTACCGACTACCAGGTCCGCATGGAGATCGCCGGCTCCACGTTCCGCACGTACGTCGACGGCGTTTTGGTCGACGAGTACGAGGACGCCACCTTCGCCGCCGGCGGCATCGGGCTGCGGGAGGCGTCGAACGAGATCGGCGAGTTCGACGACATCGAGGTCACCGCGCCGGACGGCACGGTGCTGTTCTCCGACGACTTCGCCGGCGACCTCTCCAAGTGGGTCGCGGCACCGCCGTCGCGGCAGCCGGACGAGTGGACGCTGGCCCGCACCGAGGTGGCGCTGCGCGACGAGCCGGTCACCCAAGCCCGGGCCTACGTCGCCGCCAGCCACACGTACGAGCTGTACGTCGACGGGCAGCGGGCCGACCGCGGCCAGTCCTTCGCGTACAGCGGCGAGAACTACTACCAGGCCAGCGACGTCACCGCGCTGGTCGACGGGAAGGACGAGATCGCCCTCGGCGCGATCCTGCACTGGTACGGCGGCGGCCAGGGCCGGCCGGCCGGAGAGCCGGGGTTGTTGGTGCGGCTGGTGGTGGAGTACGCCGACGGTTCGGAGCAGGTGGTGGTCAGCGACGGGTCGTGGAAGGTCACCGAGGGTCCCTACGTCGCGACGTCCCGGCGCAACGGTGAGGGCGACTACATCGAGCACCTGGACGCCCGCCGGGTCCCTGCCGGCTGGGGCCGGCTCGGCTTCGACGACGCGGCGTGGGCCGACGCCGTCGTCCTCGGGCCACACCCGACGGCGCCGTTCACTCACCTGACCGGCCAGGAGACCCGGCTGACGGAGACAACGGCCGAGCCGGTCGCGCTGCTTACCGCGGCCGACGGCACCCCGGTGATCGACTTCGGGGTGGTGATCCCGGCCCGGCCGGTGGTCCGCTTCGACGACGGCGTCGCCGGCCGCACAGTGCCCATGCGGGCCGGCTACACGCTCACCGACGACGGCCGGGTCGCGACGTCGACGCTGCTCAGCCAGGGCACGAACATGAGCTTTCCGTACACGCAGGTCGACGGCGCGCAGGAGTTCCGCGCCTTCACCCACCTCGGCTTCCGCTACCTGGAGCTGCCCGACGCCGGCGAGGAGATCACGCTGGACGACGTCGAGGCAGTCGTCGTGCACACCGACACCCCGGCCGGGCGGGAAGCGACGTTCGAGAGCTCGGACGACACCCTCGACGCGGTGTGGGACCTGATGGTGCGCTCGGCCATCTACTCGGTGCAGGAGGCGTTCGTCGACACCCCGACCCGTGAGAAGGGCCAGTTCCTCGGCGACGCGGTCAACATCTCCTACGCCACGATGGCCGCGTTCGGCGAGCGTGACGCCACCCAGCAGGCGATCCGCGAGTTCCTGAACTCCGCGAGCCGGTTCTGGTTCAGTGGCAACGACCTCGGCCGTTACAACGCCGTCTACCCCAACGGCGACGGCAAGCGCGACATCCCCGACTACTCGCTGATGTTCGTGGACTGGGTGTGGCGCTACTACCAGGAGACCGGTGACCGCGAGCTGCTGGCGCAGGCGTACCCGTCGGTGCTGAACACCGCCGACTACGTGCTGCGGCACATCCCGGAGACCGGGCCGACCGCGGGCTTGGTGACCCAGCTATCCGGCGGCAGCGGTGCCTACCAGTACGGCATCGTCGACTGGCCGGCACCGGGCCGGTTCGGTTACGACATGAGCGCCGCCGCACGCACCACCATCAACGCGCAGGGCGTGGCCGTGCTGCGTGACGCTGCTGCGATGGGCGCGGCTCTGGGCCGGCCCGAGGCCGAGACCACGCAGCTCACCGAGCACGCCGACCGGCTGGTCGAGCGGATGAACGAGACTTTGCGCCGGCCCGATGGCGTCTACGTCGACGGGCTGGCCGCCGACGGCAGCCAAAGCACGCACGCCGGGCAGCATTCCACCACCTATGCGATCGCACACGGCGTCGCGCCGGCGGCCGACCACGAGGCGCTGGCCGAGTACGTCGCCGGCCTCGGAATGAAGCAGGGCCCGATGACCGCGCACTGGATCCTGCAGGCGCTCGCCGACGCCGGCCGGCCGGATGCCGTGCTGGAGATGCTGACCGACGCCGACGACCTCGGCTGGGCGAACCTGCTCGCTCAGGACGCCACGTTCACCTGGGAGGCCTGGACGCTCGACCCGGGAACGAACTTCAGCCAATCGCACGGCTGGGGCGCGCAAGCCGTGGTCGACATCCAGCAGACGCTGCTGGGTGTGCGCACGACGAGCCCGGGCGCCGCCGCCGTCGAGATCGCGCCGCCGGGCGCTGGGCTGGACCAGGCCTCGGGCACGGTGCCCACCCAACGCGGCGACGTGACGGTGGCGTGGCGGCGGATCGGTGACGGGGTCCGGCTCGAGCTGGACGTGCCGGTCAACGTGACCGCCCGGGTCGCGCTGCCGGTCAGTGCCGGCATCACCTATCGGGCCGACGGGCGCAGCCCGGCCACTTATCTGGGCGTCGAGGACGGCCGGGCGATCTTCGAGGTCGGCTCCGGACACTCGGTCTACCAGCCCGTTCGCAGCACGGAAGGAGCCCGCCGATGACGACGATGCCGCTGCGTTCTGGGGCCCGGATCGCCCTGGTGATGGTGCTGGTAACTGGTGTGGCCATGCTGGTTGTCCCGGTGTCGTCGACGGCGCGGGGCACCGGCGGCGAGGTCGCCGTCGTCGACCCCCGGGTGGAGTACCGGACCAACCCGCTCGGGCTGGACGTGCCGGTGCCGCGGTTCAGCTGGCGGCTGGAGTCCGATCGGCGGGCGCAGGCGCAGAGCGCGTACCGGATCCTCGTCGCGTCCAGCGCCGCGGAGCTGGCGGCCGGCCGGGGCGACGTCTGGGACAGCGGCCGGGTGGAGTCGGCCCAGGCGCACCTGGTCGAGTACGGCGGCCCGGCGCTGCGGCCGCGCACCCGGTACCACTGGTCGGTGCAGGTGTGGGACGCCGACGGCGGTGGGCCGGCGGCCGGCCCGGCCGGGTGGTGGGAGACCGGCCTGATGGACGACGACATCGGCGCGGCCTGGATCGGGCACCACATCGAGGAGCAGCTGCCGACCAGCAACGCCGAGCAGGACACCCCGGCCCGGCTGAGCGAGGACGTCACCCTCGGCCAGACCTTCACCACCGACCGTCCGTTCACCGCGGCGGAGGCCAAGGCGCCGACGTGGAACACCACCGGCTCGGCGGTCACGCTCACACTTCGTCACGATGGCCCCGACGGCGCCGAGGTCGCCCGCCAAGTCGTCGAGGACGTCGCCGACAACGCCTGGATCGGGATCAGCGTCACCGAGCCGCTGGAGCCAGGCGTCTACTACCTGGAGCAGTCCGCGCCGGTCGGGACCGTCGGCTGGTGGAGCCACAGCGGAGACGTCTACCCGCACGGCCAGGCCTTCGCCGGCGGCGCGCCGGTGGCGGGCGACCGGACCATCCGCTGGCAGCCGTCGCTCGCCGAGGCCGACGGGCGTACGCCGCAGCTGCGTACCGAGTTCGAGCTGGACAAGCCGATCGCCTCGGCCCGCGTCTACGCCAGCGCGCTGGGCGTCTACGACCTGGCGGTCAACGGTACGAAGGTGGGCGACCACCAGCTCGCCCCGGGTTGGACCGACTACCGCACCCGCGTGCAGTACCAGACGTTCGACGTCACCGAGCAGCTGCGCGAGGGCGGTAACGCGATCGGCGCCACGGTCGGCCCGGGCTGGTACGCCGGCCACGTCGCGATCTTCGGCCCGAACCAGTACGGCACGCAACCGTGGTTCATCGCCCGCTTGGAGGTCACCTACGCCGACGGCACCACCGACGTGGTTGTCACCGACGACTCCTGGCACTCGGCCACCGGGCCGGTGCTGCAGTCCGACCTGCTCATGGGCGAGACGTACGACGCGCGCAAGGTGACGGCGGGCTGGACCGAGGCCGGCTTCGACGACGGCGGCTGGCAGCAGGCGGTGGTCAACGACGACGCCACCGCCGAGCTGGTCTCCCAGACCGACCCGCCGGTGCGGATCACCCAGGAGATCACTCCGGTGGAGATCACCGAGCCGGAGGATGGCGTGTACGTGGTCGACCTCGGCCAAAACATGGTCGGCACGGTCCGGCTGCGCGTCGAGGGCGCGGCCGGGCAGACCGTGCGGCTGCGCCACGCCGAGGTGCTCAACCCCGACGGCACGATATACACCGACAACCTCCGCAGCGCCCTGGCCACCGACCACTACACGCTTGCCGGCGGCGGCGAGGAGGTGTACGAGCCGCGGTTCACGTTCCACGGGTTCCGCTACGTCGAGTTGACGGGCCTGACCGCGGCGCCCGGGCCGGGCACCGTCACCGGACTCGTCATGCACACCGACGCACCGATGACCAGCGAGTTCGAGTCGTCCGACCCGATGCTGGACCAGCTGTTCAGCAACATCACGTGGGGTCAGCGCGGCAACTTCTTGTCCATTCCCACCGACACGCCTGCCCGCGACGAGCGGATGGGCTGGACCGGCGACATCAACGTCTTCGTCGGCGCCGCGGCCTACAACATGGAGGTCGCGCCGTTCCTCGACAAATGGCTGCAGGACCTGCGCGACGCTCAGTTCGACAACGGCGCGTTCACCGACGTCGCGCCGATCGTCGGGTTCCTCGGCGGTGGCTCGGCCGGGTGGGGCGACGCCGGCGTCACCGTCCCCTGGACGCTGTGGCAGCGCTACGGCGACCTGCGGGTCCTCGAGGAGCACTACCCGGCGATGCAGGCGTGGATCGACTACCTGATCGAGCACTCGACCGGGTACCTGCGCCCGGCCGAGGGCTACGGCGACTGGCTCAACGTCGAGGACGAGACGCCGAAGGACGTCATCGGCACCGCGTACTTCGCGCACAGCGCCGCGCTGGTCGCCGAGCTCGCCCACGCGCTTGGCAAGGCCGACGACGCCGAACGCTACCGGCAGCTCGCCGCGGACGTCGCCGCCGCGTTCGCCACGGCATACGTCGACGCCGACGGCCGGGTCGAGGGCGACACCCAGACGGCGTACGTGCTGGCGCTCGGGTTCGACCTGGTGCCGGAGCAGCTGCGCGAGGCCGCGGCGGACCGGCTGGTCGAGCTGATCGCGGCGCGCGACTGGCACCTGTCCACGGGCTTCCTCGGCACCCCTGACCTGCTGCCGGTGCTGACCGAAACCGGGCACACCGACGTCGCCTACCGGTTGATCACCCAGGACACCTACCCGTCCTGGGGCTACCAGATCGCGAACGGTGCCACCACGATGTGGGAGCACTGGGACTCCCTCAAGCCGGACGGCACGTTCGAGAACCCGGCGATGAACTCCTTCAACCACTACGCCTACGGGGCCGTGGGCGAGTGGATGTTCGGCACCATCGCCGGGATCGAGCCGGCCGCACCCGGGTTCTCGCGGACGACCATCCGGCCGCGTCCGGGCGGCGGGCTGGATCACGCGTCGGCCACCTACCGGTCCGTCGCCGGCGACGTGCGCAGCGCCTGGCGGCAGACCGAGCGGAGCTTCGAGCTGGACGTGTCGGTGCCGGTCAACACCACCGCAGAGGTCTGGGTCCCGGCGGTGGCGGCCGGCGCGGTGACCGAGAGCGGCAGCCCGGCCGGCTCGGCCGAGGGTGTGGAGTTCGACCGGATGGCCGAAGGGTACGCCGTCTTCCGGATCCGCTCCGGCGACTACCGGTTCGTCTCGGACCACGTGCTCGGCCACCTGCACCTCGGCGACGAGGCCGGCGCCGAGCTGGGCGCGACGATCGACGCGGTCGCGGACGGCCTGACCGACGACCAGGCAGATCACCTGTGGGACCGGCACGCGGAGCTGGTGGCGGACGTCGACGCGGCCGTCGCCGGGGTCGAGGCAGCGGCCGGTGACGACGTCGTCGTACGTCAGGTGCAGCGAGCGCTTTCTGTGACCGGGCAGCTCACGGACTGGATCGACCGGCAGGCGGCCGCTGGTGAGCTGCCGCCGGGCCTGGCCGTCCCGCTCGCCTCGGCGGTGCGGCCGGTGCACGCGTCGCTGTCAGCGGCGAGCGCGCTGATCAGTGGGGTCACGGTGACGATGGCCGGGCCGGCGGCTGGGTCCGTCGTCGCCGGTGCCGCGGTCGAGGTCGCGGCCACCGTGCGCAACGACGGCGACCAACGAATCCAGGGCGTCCGAATCGAGCTGGGCGCGCCGGCGGACTGGCCGGTCGAGCCGGCCGGGCCGGACCGGGTCGCCTCGCTGGCACCCGGCGAGGAGTTCACCGCGCGGTTCTCCGTCGCCCCGCCGATTTCGCAACCGGTGGCGGCGGACCTGCCACTCACGGCGGAGGCGTCGTACCTGCACGCCGGCGGCCGCGTGGAGCTGCCAGCGTCGACGGAGGTCGACGTGCTGTCGCCGGTGACGTTCGGCGACGTCACGGCCGATCCGCGCATCGTCGACGAGCCGGGGACGCCGTCGACGGTGACGGCGGTGGTGACCAACCGGGCGGCCGGGCAGGTCGACGGGACCGTGCGGGCCTCGGTGCCCGGCGGGTGGAGCGTGGAGCCGGCCGAGCAGGCGTACCAGTTGGCCGCCGGTGAGAGCCGGCCGTTGACCTTCCGCGTCGTCCCGCCGGCCGAGCCGGTCGCTGGCGACGTCACGCTGACGGCGAGCTACGGCGCCAACGCGGGCGCGACCGCGTCGGTCCGGCTGACTCACTCGCTGGCCGCGTGGCTGTTCGACACCGACGGCGACCCGGAGGGCTGGCAGCCGGAGAACCACCTCACCGACCCCGAGGTGTCCGGCGGCGTGCTGCGCACCATGTCGTCCGGCGGCGACCCGTACCTGGTCAGCACGACGCCGCTGGACATCGACGGGGCCGACGGCGCCGTCGTCGAGGTGACCATGAGCGTCTCGGCCGACAGCGGCGCGCAGCTGTTCTGGACCACCGACGCCGAGCCGTTCTTCAGCGAGGGCAAGAGCACGAAGTTCGCCGTGACCGCCGGGAAGTCGCGGACCTACCGCGTCCCCGTCCGCGCGTTCGACGGGACGCTGACCGGCCTGCGGCTGGACCCGCTGGAGCGCGACGGGGAGATCGTCATCGACGCCATCCGGATCGTTCGCTGACCTCGGCTGCGCGGACTCCGACCTCTGACCCGCGGCCGCGGTCGTGGGTCAGAGGTCGGGGAAGGGGTCGCGCGGGAAGGCCCCGGCGCCGTCCAGCTCGGCGTCGGCGGCGTTGACCTGGGCGACGTACTCGTCCTCGATCTCGTAGACCCGCCCGCCCAGCTGGAACTGCGGCACCGAGTCACGTTCCACCGGGCCGAGCCGGGTGGTCCGCGGGTACTGGAGGTTGACCTCCTTCGGCCGGTCCCGCCGCAGCAGTCCGCCGATCAGGACGGCGATGCGCCGATCGGACACGACGACGAAGCAGTCGACACCGGAGGCGGCGGTGCCGAGCCACACGGCGGACACCGGGATGAGGTACGCGATGCGTTCGCCGGGCTCGAGCAGGTCCTGGCAGCGGCGGCGAACGGAAGGGGACACCGGCATCGGTCTCACCTCGCTTCGGGTGCGACGGCGTGGACGGCGTGACGGTGATCGCGCGGCCGTAGGATACCGCGTCCGGAAACGAGACGACCGATGACAGGGCGGGCGATTTCCCCCCGCGAACCGGACGCTCGTCGGCCGCACTGAATTCATGGAGTACGTCGGCCGAGTGCCCGCTGCGCCGCTCGACCGGTTCATCGACGACATTCAGGGCGACCGGGTGCTGCACCGCAGGTTCAGGGCGCGCCGCGAGTCCCGAGGCCGACCGCGTCACCCGCACGACGGTGATCCGTGCGAACCCCCGGCATCGGGGTAACAGCGGCCAGCCTCGTCGCGGTCCTCGGCAACGACGTGAGAGCGACATGGCACAATCCGGACAATTTCCGCAGTGCCATGTCGCGTTACGGCAGGATGCCGCTACTGTTTCCTCAGCATCGGTGTGGCTTTCGCCAAAGGCCGGTGAAAGATAGCCGGTCGCGCCGCCGCAGCATTGCGAACTGGTCGAGCACGTCCCCATTGTCGACGGAGCAAGGAGACGACTCATGACTCTGGAACACCCGATGAGCCGGCGCCGGCTGCTGACCATCAGCGCCGGAACGCTCGCCGCGGCGGCCTTCGCACCCGCGGCCTCAGCGATCGCGCAGCCGCTCGTGCCCAACGTGCCCGACCCGCTCGTGCCGCCGGGCAAACGGGGCACGATCCTGTACACGCAGCGCGACGCCACGGCCCGGCGCGGCATCTGGAACAACCCCGCGCCCACGATGGGCTACCTGGGTGGTCCGGCGTTCCCCGACGACCCCGACGACCTGGGGCCCCTGGTCCCGCTGCCGGGTGGGTTCCGTGAGGTGTTCCAGTTCCTCGCCGGCGTCGGGTTCAAGCAGGTGGAGTTCGCCGGGTACGGCCAGCACGCCGACAACCAGGGCGGCGCCCTGCCGGTGATCAGCCAGGGCGGCCAGCTGCTGCGGCAGAACTTCCCGGCCTACCTCGACTACGCGCGGGCGCTGCGCGGCTTCCTCGACGAGACCGGCCTCGAGGCCATCGGCAACCACGGGTTCATCCCGAACACCTGGCCGGGCGGCCCGAACGGTGGCATGACAGCCGACGACTACGACCGCTTCCAGGTCGAGCTGGAGTTCGCCGCCATCCTCGGGATGCCCTACATGGGCACCGGCGGCGACCCGACCGGCGGCGGCGCCAAGGAGGCGTGGGATCTGGCCGGGCAGAAGTGGGAGGCGCTCAACGACCTCGGCCGCGAGTGGCGCATCCACATCTACCCACACAACCACGCCGACGCCTACGGCTTCCTCCAGGACGGCCCACTGGTCGAGGTGACGGTGGACCGGGTGACCGGCGAGCCGCTGCCGGAGCCGATGATGGTGCGCGGCGAGTCCGGCATCCGCCGGATGCAGTACTACCTGGACATCACGCCCAGCACGAAGTGCCTCTGTGAGATCGACATCTACTGGGCGCACTCGGCGCAGCACCGGTTCCGGTGGTACTACGACTGGGACGGTCAGCGGCGCGAGAGCATCTTCAGCCCGATCGATCAGATCGCCGCCCAGCCGCTGCGGTACCCGCTGTACCACGCCAAGGACGGCGAGCGCCGCGACGAGCAGCCGCCCGGCGTGGGCGAGGGCTACCGGATGATCCCGTTCGGCGACCCGCGCAGCGACATCGACTACGACGCGATCTTCCGGCGCCAGCGGCCGCGCGGCTACCACAACCCCAACTACGAGGACGACACCGCTCCCGGCGGTGCCGCCGACCCCGGACGCTCGCTGCGGCATGCCCACATCAGCGGCCGCAACATGGCCGGCATGTCGCGCTGAGACTCCCCGGCCGGCCGGGACCAGACCCCGGCCGGCCGGGTGATCACCCCGTCGGTTGCAGGACGCGGGCGACGTAGTGTGGTGCCGGCTCGTCGGTGACGATGCGCCCGTCGGCGACCTCCACGACGCGGTCGACCCAGTGCAAGGACTGTGGCCGGTGGGTGACCACGATGGTCGTGCGGCCGGCCGAGGCCACCCGCATCGCCTGATTCACCTTCCGCTCGCTGGCCAGATCCAGGTTGGACGTCGCCTCGTCGAGGATCAGGATCGACGGGTCGCCGAGCAGTGCCCGCGCGAGGCAGACTAGCTGCCGCTGTCCGGCCGACAGCGACCGGCCGCGTTCGGCGACCACGTGGTGATAACCACCCGGCAAACGAGTGATGAACTCGTGCGCCCCGACGGCGCGGGCGGCCGCCTCCACCTCGGCATCGCTGGCTTCGGGCCGGGCGTAGGCGATGTTGTCGCGGATGGTGCGCGAGAACAGGAACGGCTCCTGCGGCACGTACCCGAGGTGCTGGCGGTAGGTGGTGATGTCGAGCCGGTCCAGCGGCCGGTCGTCGACGAGCAGCGAGCCGGCGGTCGGGTCGTAGAACCGCGCGACCAGCTTCGACAGCGTCGACTTGCCGGCGCCGGTGCGGCCGACGAACGCCACCCGCTGGCCGGCCGGGACGTGCAGGTCGACGTCGCGGATGGCGTCGGTCGAGGCGCTGGCGTAGCGCAGCCGCACCCGGTCGAAGCGCAGGTCGCCGGCGACGGCCCCGACGTGCTCGGCGTCCGGCCGTACCGGCGTGGACGTCTCCAGCGACAGCAGCCGGCGCACCCGCACCAGCCCGGTGCGCGCCCGCTGGTACACGTCGAACACCGAGGACAGCTGCTGGATGGGCGCGAAGACCTGGGCCAGATAGAGCAGGAACGCGATCAGCGTGCCCAGCGCCAGCGTTCCGGACTCGATGCGCTGCGCACCGACCCAGAGCACCGCGCCCACCGCCAGCACCGACAGCAGCTCGATGGTGGCGACATAGACGGAGGTCGCGTACAGCCCGCGCAGGCTGGCCCCCACGTACTGACGGCCGAGCGAGGCGAACCGCTCCAGGTTCACCGCCTCGCGCCGGAACGCGTACGTGATCCGGATGCCGGCCATGCTCTCCTGCACGTCGGCGTTGAGCGACGACAACAGCTCGCGGGCCTCGTCGTAGGCGACCGACGCGCGCCGCCGGTACCACCACGTGATGGCGGCGGCGAACGGCACGACACCCAGTACCACCAGGGCCAGCATCGGGTCCAGCGCGACGACGACCACCGTCATGCCGGCGAACGTGGCCAGGCTGACGACGGCGTTGATCAGGCCCACCTGGAACAGCTGGGCGATCGCGTCGACGTCGGAGGTCATGCGAGTCATGACCCGGCCGGCCTGGGTGCGGTCGTAGAAGTCGATGCCCAGCCGTTGCAGCTGGCCGAAGATGCGGATGCGCAGCGCCAGCAGCAGCCGCTCGGTGCTGCGGGTGGTCCACAGGAACCCGGTGCGCTGGTCCAGCCAGAGCAGCGCGACCAGGACCGCGGAAACGCCGCAGACAGTGAGCAGCGCCGGCACCGAGTCGCCGAGCATGCCGTCGTCAACGGCCCGCTGCACCAGCATCGGGTTGATCAGCATGATCGCGGCCTCGAGGATCACCAGCGCGAGGCCGACGACCAGGCCGCTGACGTAGGGCCGCAGGAACGACGGCAGCCGCAGCGGACCGGCGGCAGAGCTCTCCCGCTCCAGGTCGACACCGGGCGGATCGACGGGGTCGGGTAGCGCGGCGATGCGCGCGGCCACGGCCGGCGGCACGCTCATGCGCGGCCCGGGCAGTGACCCGGTGGCGTCCTGCCGAGACTCCCACGCCGACGCGGTGGTCTCGAACCACCCGGCCCGGGCCCGCGACATGAGATCGGTGGTGTCCGCGGCACCGTCGCCACCGGTGCCGTCGCCGAACAGGTCGCGGTACAGGGCGTTGCGCTCCAGCAGTTCGGCGTGGCTGCCCTCGTCGACCACCCGGCCGTCGTCGACCAGCACCACCCGGTCGGCCAGCCGCAGAGTGGACTCGCGGTAGGCGACCAGCAGCACGGTCCGTGAGGCCAGGAACGGCTCGAGATTCGCGTGGATGCGCTCCTCGACCTTGACGTCGACCGACGACGTCGCGTCGTCGAGCAGCAGGATGTCCGGCTCGGTCAGCAGTGCCCTGGCCAGCGCGACCCGCTGCCGCTGACCGCCGGAAAGCGTGATGCCCTGCTCGCCGACGACGGTGTCGTACCCGTCGGGCAGCGCGTCGATGAACTCGTCGGCCGCCGCGGCGCGGGCCGCGGCCCGGATGTCGTCCAGCGAGGCGTCCGGCCGGCCGTAGGCGATGTTCGCCGCGATCGTGTCGGAGAAGAGGAAGCTGTTCTCGAACACCACGCCGATGCGGCGGCGCAGCTCCGGCAGCGACCAGCGGCGCACGTCGATGCCGTCGACGGTGACCGTGCCCGCGTCGGCGTCGAAGAACCGCGGCAGCATCGACAGCGCGGTGGACTTGCCGCAACCGGACGGGCCGACCAGCGCCACCGTCTCGCCGGGCCGCACGTCCAGGGTGAAGCCGCGCAGCACCTGATGTCCGTCGCCGTCGGCGTAGGCAAACCGCAGCCGGTGGAACGAGACCGCACCGCCGTGCGCCGTGACGTCGGCCGGCCGCAGCGGCTCGGTGATCTCGGCCTGCAGGTCCAGCAGCTCGCCGACCCGCTCGGTGGCCGCGCGGCACAGCGGCGCGTTGGTGAGCACCATGCCGGCCACCCGGGCCGCGCCGATCAGTTCGGCCAGGTACCCGGTGCAGGCCAGGAAGACGCCGACGGTCAGCTGGCCGTTCATCACCAGCAGGCCACCGGCCAGCATCACCAGCACCTGGCCGAATAGCGGCGCGCCCTGCAGCGATGCCATGAACGGCGCGCGCATCCGGACCGCACGCACCCGGGCGCCGAACATGTCGAGCAGACTTCGGTGCAGGCGTTGCGTCTCGGCCGGCTGCTGGCCGAAGGCGCGCACCACCCGGACGCCGGTGACGGCCTCCTCGACCCGCGAGGTCATCTCCGCCTCCCGGTCCTGGGCGTCCCAGCCGGCGGCATAGACCTGGCGGCGCTGCCGGTTGGTCACCGCGAAGACCACCGCGATGACGGCGACCACCAGTGCCGCGATGATCGGCGAGAGCGCGAACATCACCGCGACGGCCAGCGCGGAGGACAGCAGGGACGCCGCCACCTGCGGGATGAACATCAGCAGCATGTGGACGTAGCGCAGGTCGCCGCTGATGCGGGAGACCAGCTGGCCGCTCTGCAACTGCGCGTGGCCGGTGAAGTCCAGCCGCTGCAGCGTGTCGTAGACGTCGCGGCGCAGGTCGTCCTGGATGCCGAAGCCGGTCCTGCCGCCGAGGTACCGCCACGCCGCCGACAGCACGAAGCGGGCGACGGCGAGACCCGCCAGCAGCAGGATCAGCGGCAGCAGCGGCGCGGTGCCGTCGACGATCGCCTCGTCGATCACCCTGCCCTGGGTGACCGGGAGCGCCGCGACGGTGATCGCCCACAGCAGCGCCAAGGCAACGGAAGCCAGCACCGTGCCGCGGTGCCGGAGGAGGTAGGGCGCCAGGCGGCGGAAGGTCCCTTGCGTTGAGGGTTCGGCTGACGGGGTGCCCGGCGGCGGCGTTGACGGCCGGGCGGACGTGTCGTGACTTGAGGGACGGGCGGACGCGGTGCGGCTGGGCACAGGGATCTCCCGGAGCAGCGGTCGGATTCAATGCCCCGATCGGGGCCGAGGACGATCCTACGCCCGTCTCCCGCGGCTGATCAACGGTCATTCCGCGCGCCGGACCGCGGTGGTCGCGCCGGCCGGCGAGTGGCAAAGGAGTGCCGTCGTCGGCCATGACATCGTGATCGACTTGGCGCCGGGACGCCTGAAAGAGCTGATCACGACTCAGCACTCGCGCGGTATGGAGTGGTGGATGCCGGCCGCGTCGGGGCGATGACCAGGTGACACATCGACGATCAGGTGCCCCACTCGGCGACCTGGGCAGGCGCCGAACCCACACCACCCAGTCCGCGCCAGCACGAGATTTCCCGTGCGACAATTCGGGTGAAAATGCGCTGATCACCGGTACACTCCCGCCAAGACTCAGCAGGCACGTTCGCCTGACGGTCAGGAACCGCGTGCCTGACCTCGCTGGCGATCGCGGCACACGTGCGATGTGGCCGCGGCCCGACGGCGCAGGTCTGTGCGACTCCTCGGGGGGAGGCGTCGAACGGTGCGCCACAGCATGTCCGCACTTCCGGCCGCGCCGACTCCGGCCTTCGATCTCGCGGATCTCCAGCTGCCCATCCCGGTCCAGCCCCGCCCGCCGCGACCGCATCGCGTGCGTGCCTGGTTCCGCGACCACGGCACCGACATCGCCCTGCTCGCGCCGCTGCTCGCCCTGGCCGGCACCGTCCAGGCCGTCGGGATGGACCGCAGCCCGGCCTTCTCCGACGTCGAGTCTCGGCTGGTCGTGGCGGCGGCCGGGACCGACCGGCCGGGATGGCCGGCGCTCGGCTGGCTGCCGATATCCGCCTGGGACCGGCTGACCGGCGCGTTCGACCGGGTCGACCACGCCGTGCTGGCCGGCCGCGAGGCGATGGTCGTGGTGACGGTGATCAGCGCGGCGCTGCTGTGGGCGCTGGCACGCCGGCTGGGCCTGCCGCGCGTGGCCGCCGTCGTCGCGGTCCTGATCTACGCGGTCTCCCCGCTGGCCGTGCACATCCACCGACTGGCCTCCGGCGACCACCCGGCGATGATGTGGACGCTGGCCGCGCTGGTGTTGGCGACCGCGCGGCGGCGGCAGGTGGTCGCATCCGCACTGGCAGGCGTGGCCAGCGTGTTCGCCGCCCTCGCCCAGCCGACGTTCTTGGTGCTGACGCCGTTCGTCGTCTGGATCATGTGGGACCGCACCCACTCGAGGATGCGTCGACGGGCCTTGGCGGCCACGGGCGCGGTGCTCGCGATGGGCGGCTACGCCTACATCTTGATCGCCGTCGTCGGGCGGGAACCCGAGCCCGGGGCGGAGGACCCGGCCCTGTGGTGGAGCCTCGACCCGGTGCTGTTCGTCGCGGCGGCCGTAGCCGCGCTCGGCGCTCTCGCCATCCGGGAGCTGCGGCCGGTGGGCGGTGCGCTGGCGCTGATGTTCGCGTTCCTGGCGCTGCCCAGCCCGTCGACGCCGGTCGCGCCGATGGTCGCGGCGGTGGCGCTGGCCAGCGGCGTCATCCCGGCGGCGGTGCACCGGTTGGTGGTCCTGCTGCGGGAACGCCGCGGTGAGCACGACGCCGTCCCGCTGACCATCATGTCCGCGACCGCGGTGACCGTTGTCACGGTTGCGGCCGCGGTGACCTGGCCGGGTGGGCTGCGCGAACTCGCCGGCACCGACCGGAACGACGCGATCGGCGACGTGGCCGGGTGGCTGGAGGCGAATCTGCCGCCTGGCAGCCGCCTGATCGCCGACCGGACCCTGTGGGTCGACCTCGGCGGCGACGGTTCAGCCGCCGGCGCCGTCGTGCCGTTCGACGAGTTCGCGGTCGAGCCGGAGCTCCAGCCCGCCATCGGCTCGGCACCGGAGCCGGCCGCGGGCGTGGGCCAGGACGGGACCTGGCGGACCTTCGACTACATCGTGGTGACGCCGGCGCTGCGCGCGGACGAGACGGACCGGCCCGCGATCGAGCGGGCCCTCTCGGAGTCCAGTCTCGTGGCCGCGTTCGGCGCTGATGGCCGGCGCATCGAGATCCGCCAGATCCATCCGGCCGGCCTGGCCGCCGCCGAGGAACGCTTCGACGCCGACCGGCGCGCCACCAGGTACGCCGCCGACCAACTGCTGCGAAACGACGCCCTGCATTTCGCCGGCGATGCCGCGACCGTGGTGCGCGACGGGATGGTGGACCCGAGGATCGTGCTGGTCCTCGGCCAGCTCGCCGGCGTGCGTGAGCTCACCGTCTCTCTCCCACCGGTCCCCGGCGAGCACGACGGCCCGCGCCGCCGCCTGACGCTCTCCGACATCGGCACGGACGACGAGGCCGCCCGGCTCGGCCTGTGGCTGCTCGGCCAGCAGGAGCCCTTCACCCCCTCCGGCGTGGAGGTCGACGGCGGCGACGTCGTCGCGACCTACCCATTGCCGGCACCGCACGGACTGCTCCCCGACTCACCTGAGATCGACAATTGACTAGGAGTTCGACATGAGCCGTATCGCAAGGTCCTTGGCCGCCGTCGCCGGCGCCGTCCTGCTCGCCGCCGGTACGGCCGCCACCGGCCACGCAGCCGGGGAACCGGAGTCCGGCGGTTGGATCCGCCTGGCCCATCTCTCGCCGGACACGCCCGAGGTCGACGTGAGCCTGACCGGCCTCGACGGCGAGTCGGTCGTGGAGTTGCAGGACGTCGGCTACGGCGACGTGTCGAACTACGGGCGGCTGCCGGCGGGCACGTACACCGCGGCGATGCGCCCGGCCGGTGCACCGCCGGACTCCGAGCCGGTGATCACGCAGGCGGTGGAGATCGAGGACGGCGTCGCGATCACGGTCGCCGCCGTGGGCCTGAACGCGGACCTGTCCGGTCGAATCTTCGTCGACGACCTCACGCCGCCGGCCGACGGGCAATCGCGGGCGCGGCTGATCTCGGCCGCCGTCTCGTCGCCCGCGGTGGATGTCACCACCGACACCGGGGTCGTGCTCGCCGACCAGGCGGAGTTCGGCACCGCCACCGGGTACACCGAGGTGGCCGGCGGCCGCTGGACCCTGGAGCTCAGCAGCGAGGCCGGCACCGGGTCCACGACGGTGGACCTCGCCGCCGGGACCGTGAACACGCTGTTCGTGCTGGATGTCGACGGTGCGCTGTCGGTCGTCGGCGTCGTCGACAGCACCGGCACGGCGGCCGCGCCCGCCGGCGGGATCGAGACCGGTGGCGGCGGGCTGGCCCGGCCGGACGGCCCGCCCACGATGCTTGTGCTGGGCGCAGCCGCTGCCGCTCTGGTGGTGGCCGGCGTCGGTGGCACGTGGCTGCGGCGGCTACCGGCTGCGTGACCATGAGCACGCCGGGACGGGTCGCCGTGTTGCTGGCGGTCCTGCTGGCGGCCGGCGGCTGCGCCGGCGACGACCCGGTGCCGGCCGTCGCCGGGGCCGGGCCGGACGCCGTCGAGGTTCCGACGGCCACCGCGACGCCGCCCGCCAACACCGTCAGCCCGGAACCGATCGCTACCGGTGAGACCGGACCGCGGCCGATCCCGGACGACGACACCGTGCCGGTTCGGCTGGTGATCGAGGCCATCGGCGTCGACAGCGCGCTGGAGACGCTGGAGCGCGACGGCGACGCCCGGCTGCGAGCGCCGGTCGACTGGCAGTCCGCCGGCTGGTTCGCCGGCGGGCCGGTGCCGGGGGAGCCCGGCCCGGCCGTGATCGCCGGCCACGTCGACTCCCCGGACGGTCCCGCTGTCTTTGCCGCCCTGGACGAGCTGCGTCGCGGCGACAGGATCATCGTCGCTCGCAGCGATGGCGTCGAGGTCGAGTTCGAGGTGGACGGCAGCCGCACTGTCGCGCAGGCGGACTTCCCGACCGCCACCGTCTACGGCCCGGTGCCCGACCGTCAGCTGCGGCTGATCACCTGCGACACCTTCGACCAAGCCAGCGATCGATACGTCGACAACCTGGTCGTTTTCGCCACCATGGTCGGCGGCCCCGGCATGCTGCCGGGTCAGGACCAGTAGACGATGACGTCGTCACCGACGTTCACCTGCCCGAACAGCGACTTGATGGCGTCGCGGTCGCGGACGTTCACACAGCCGTGGGAGCCGCCGTTGTAGCCGTTCTGGGCGAAGTCCGGCGAATAGTGCACGGCCTGGCCGCCGCTGAAGAACATCGCGAACGGCATTGGGGTGTCGTAGAGCGACGACACGTGGTCGCGCGACTTCCAGTACACCTCGAACTCACCCTCGCGAGTGGGCGTCAGTTCGGTGCCGAACCGCACGTCCAGCGTCATGCGCACCTCGCCGTCGACCACCCAGCGCAGCGTGTTGGTGTTCTTGTCGATGCACAGCACCCGGCCGGTCAGGCACCGCTGGTCGAGGCCGTCCTCGCTGCCGCCGTCGTTCTCCGGCTCCCGGTTGTGCAGCTCGTCGTCGGTGGGCTCGCGGGTCATCTCGACGATCTTGTCCCAGGTGCGCTGGTCGACCTCGCCGGTGGCGGGGAAACCGCGCTTGTCCTGGAAACCCTCGACGGCGGCAGCGGTGGCGTCGCCGTAGGTGTCGGTGACCTCGCCGCTGAACCAGTCGATCTGCTTGAGGCGTGCCTGGAGCTCGCGCACCTCGTCGCCGGTGTCGCCCGGGCCGAGAATGGTGGGGCCGGCGACCAAGCGGTTGTGCATCTCGTCGTCGGTAGGGGTGCGCGTCATGCCGACCAGCGCGTCCCAGGTGGCCTGGTCGACCTGGCCGGTCTCCGGCAGGTTGCGCTTGCCCTGGAACCCGGTGACCGCCGCGACCGTGACCTCGTCGTACTCGCCGGTGACGTCGCGCGCGTACCAATCGATCTGTTTGAGGCGCGATTGCAGCTCGCGCACCTGGTCGCCGCTGGCACCCGGCGCCATCAGCGCGGTCGGGGTCGGCGTGGGGGTGGGCGTCGTGGC
>NZ_SMKZ01000020.1 GCF_004349065.1 Jiangella asiatica | reverse complement strand
CACACCGAGACGACGTGGGGGTTCCGGTCGGGTCGTCCGTCGGGTGAGTCCGAGGTGCTGGCGTTGGTGCAGCTGGGTTACGAGCTGGACGCCGGGCTGCGCAACGAGGTGCCGGCGGGGGTGTCGTATCCGCTGGTGGTGACGCCGGACTACCAGCCGGGTGCGGACGGGCCGGGTGGGTTTTCGGTGGGTGTGGAGGTGTCGTTCGACGACGGTGTCAGTTGGCGGGAGGTGCCGGTGTCGGCGTCTGGTGACGGTTCGTTCGAGGCTCAGGTGCCGGCCGCGGGTGAGGGGTTCGCGTCGGTGCGGGTGAGTGCTGAGGACGGCGACGGGAACCGCGTCGTCCAGCAGGTCGACCGGGCCTGGCGCATCGCCGCCGGCTGATTCGGGCTGAGGAGGGCCACCATGACGACCACTGCGTTCCCCGCCGGTGCCGGCCGCCGCTGGGCGGTGGCGGCGCTGCTCGCCGCGGTCCTGCCGGTTTCGCTCGCCGGCGCGGGCCCGTCCGCGGCCTCCAGCACCGCGACCCCAGCGGTGACGGCGTCGCCGGCGACCTCGCCGGCCGGTGCGACGTACCAGATCACACTGCTCACCGGCGACGTCGTAACGCTCCACGTCGCGCCGGACGGGCGCCAGGCCGCGTGGGTCGAGGAGCCGGCCGACGGCGAGCCCGCCGGCTCGACGCCGCGGATCTCGGAGGCGGACGGGCACGTGCACGTCGTGCCGGACGAGGCGGTGCATTACCTGGAGTCCGGTGCGGTCGACGAGCGGCTGTTCGACGTGACCTACCTGGCCCAGGAGGGCTACCACGACGCCGCCACGGCGGACCTGCCGCTGCTCGTCGCCGCACCGGCCGACGAGGCGTCCCGGGACGCCGCACCGCTGAGCGTGCCGCCCGGTGTCCTCGTCGAGCGCGAGCTGGACAGCATCGACGCGGTCGTCGTCACCGCCGACCGGGCCGCGCGGAGCGTGCTGTGGGATGCCGTCCTCGCCCAGGAGGTGGGGCGGGTCTGGCTGAACGGCCGGGTCGAGGTGGCGTTGGACGAGAGCGTCTCGCAGGTCGGCGCGCCGGCGGCGTGGGAGGCCGGGTACGACGGCACCGGGACGACGGTCGCGGTGCTGGACACCGGCTGGGACCCGACCCATCCCGACCTCGCCGGGCAGGTGGTCGGCGCGGCGAACTTCACCCCGGATCCGGATCCGGAGGGCCGGACCGGTGTCGACGGGCACGGGCACGGCACGCACGTGGCGGCGACGGTGGCCGGCACCGGGGCTGCGTCCGGCGGCGCCAACCGGGGCGTCGCTCCCGGGGCCGACCTGCTGATCGGGAAGGTTCTCGACGCCACCGGCAGCGGGTACGAGGACTGGATCATCGCCGGCATGGAGTGGGCGGTCGCGCAGGGCGCCGACGTCGTGAACCTGAGCCTCGGCGGAGACGCGCCCAGCGACGGCACCGACCCGCTCAGCCTCGCCGTCGACCGGCTCACCGCCGAGTCCGAGACGCTGTTCGTGGTGGCCGCGGGCAACATCGGACCAACCGAGGGCACCGTCACCTCACCGGGTGCGGCGACATCGGCGCTGACCGTGGGTGCGGTGGAAAAGGACGACGAGGCGGCGTCCTTCTCCTCGCGTGGCCCGCGGCTGGGCGACGGCGCGGTGAAGCCGGAGATCGTGGCGCCCGGCGTGGACGTCGTCGCCGCCCGCGCGGCCGGAACCTCGCTGGGCAACCTGCTCGACGAGCACTACACGTCCCTGAACGGCACCTCGATGGCCACGCCGCACGTGGCCGGGGCCGCCGCCATCCTGGCTCAGCAGCACCCGGAGTGGGACGGCGAGCAGCTGAAGTCCCGGCTGGTGGCCAGCAGCCTGCCGTTGGACGGTGAGCGCACGACGTTCCAGGGCTCGGGCCGGCTCGACGTCGCCGCGGCGGTCGCCGACGCGGTGAGCGTCGAGCAGAGCGTGCTGAACCTGGGCTACCTCGGCATGGACGACCCGGGCGTGAGCCAGACCCTGACCTACCACAACCCGACCGACGAGCGGGTCACGCTGGTGCTGTCCGCCGACGTCACCCGCGTCGGCTCGGACGGTGCCGGTGCGCCCGTGCTCCGGCTCGCCGACCCGGTCCTGTCCATACCGGCCGGCGGCACCGCGAGCACGCAGGTCCGCGTGGCGCCGTCGGCGAGCACCGGTGGCGCCTACACCGGCCGGATCGTGGCCACCGATCCGCGCGACCGCGACGTCCGCGTGCAAAGCGTGGTGTCATTCACCGTCGAGCGTCGCGCGCACACGGTCACCGTGACCGGGATCGCCCGGGACGGCGCGCGGGCCACCGGCACCGTCGACCTGTGGAACAACGAGACCGCGGAATGGATCCGGGCGTTCATGACCGACGGCGTCGCGACCGTGGCGGTGCCGGCCGGCACGTACACGATGGTGGCGTCGGTCGAGACGGCACCGGTGGATTATCGGGTCGCCGACCGGGCGCTCGCCGCTGAGCCACAGCTCGTCGTCGACGGCGACGTCACCCTCGACTACGACGCCCGCGACGCCGAACCGGTCCAGGTCGAGACGCCGCGAGAGACCGACGTCCATCGCTACCAGGTAGTGTGGCGCCGCGAGATCGGTGACCGGTCGAGGACGGTCGTCGTCGCCGAAGGCTGGTACGAGGAGGACCTCCACGCGTTCCGGGGACCGGCGGCCAAGACCGGCGAGCTCGAGATCAGCACTGCCTGGCAGCTCGTGGAGCCTCTGCTCGAGGCCGGGGTGGCCGGGCCGGACGGCTTCGAGATCGATCGCACGCCGTCACTGGTGTCGATCGGCCATCCGTACGCCGGCGAGGCGTCGCTGCCGGTCGTCGACGTCGGCGCCGGCACGGACGCGGAGTTCGCCGCCGTGGACGTCGCCGGCAAGGTCGCCCTGGTCCGTCGGACCAGCGGGTCCGACCTGTTGGCCGTGCAGGCCGAGCTGGCGCGGCAGGCGCGCGCGGCGCAGGCGGCCGGCGCGGCGCTGCTGCTGATCCAGAACAACCACCCCGGGGGCTGGCTGCCACAGCTGCGCGGCGGCGCGCTTCCGACGTACGCGTTGGACCAGGCCACCGGCGACCGACTGCGCGCGACGCTGGCCACCGACCCGGGTCTGACCCTGGACGTCGTCGGGCTGGCCGACTCCCGGTACTCCTACGAGCTCGTGTTCACCGAGTCCGACGGCCTGCCCGGCGGCATCGTCTACGAGGTCACCGAGGACGAGCTGGCCACGGTGGTCTCGGACTTCCGCGCCGAGTCCGACGAGATGGCCCGCGGCGAGGAATGGCTGGCCTACCTCGACGGGAGCCTGCTCGGGGTGTCGTTGCCGATGGGCCGCAGCGGCCCCGTCGTGCGCACCGAGTACGTCAGCACCGACCGCGTCCAGTGGGAGCGGCACGCCCGCCCGCACCAGGGATACGGCAACCTGTACTGGGTCTGGTCGGCCGTCGAGCAGTACGAGCCCGGCCGGGTCTATGAGCACGAGTGGTGGGGGCCGGTCACCGCGCCCGGGTTCCCCGAGGGCACCGGCTGGGGCGTCGCCCGGGTCCGCGACGCGATCCGCATCGCGATCCCGCACTACACCTGGGGCGACTGGTCGCTGCACGGCACGATCTTCCAGCAGGCCGGCGACCTGTCGGAGCTGACGCTGCGCCGCGACGGCGAGGTCGTCGGGACGAAGGACTGGTCGGAGGCGCAGTTCACGGTGCCCGCGGAGGAGGGCGACTTCGAGCTGTCGCTGTCCGTCACCGACGGGCGGCTCAACTGGAAGGAGACCTCCACCCACACCGAGACGACGTGGGGGTTCCGGTCGGGTCGTCCGTCGGGTGAGTCCGAGGTGCTGGCGTTGGTGCAGCTGGGTTACGAGCTGGACGCCGGGCTGCGCAACGAGGTGCCGGCGGGGGTGTCGTATCCGCTGGTGGTGACGCCGGACTACCAGCCGGGTGCGGACGGGCCGGGTGGGTTTTCGGTGGGTGTGGAGGTGTCGTTCGACGACGGTGTCAGTTGGCGGGAGGTGCCGGTGTCGGCGTCTGGTGACGGTTCGTTCGAGGCTCAGGTGCCGGCCGCGGGTGAGGGGTTCGCGTCGGTGCGGGTGAGTGCTGAGGACGGCGACGGGAACCGCGTCGTCCAGCAGGTCGACCGGGCCTGGCGCATCGCCGCCGGCTGACCGTCCACAAGACGCACCCACCAGGTGGGTGCTACGCCGGTCAGTCGGCCGTGACCCGCAGGCTCATCTCGGTGTGTCCGTCGAGCACCTGGGCGGACACACCGACCGCCTGCAGCGCCCGCAGCGACTCGAGCTCGCTGTCGCTGAGTCCCTGGCCCTCCGCCGCGGACAGGATGTCGTCCTCGACGGCGTCGAAGTTCAGGAAGAACACCGTGTTGGCCTCGCCCGCGTCCCTGACGGCCGTGGTGTAGACGTCGCTGTCGCTGAGGTCGCCGCCGTCGATCAGCGCATTCGCGTAGTCGTCGTTGCTGGCGATGACGTAGCCGTCGTTGGTGGTCTGCAGCGGCACTCCCTCGAGCGACGCACCCGCGTCCTCGGCGATGCCCTGGATGCGGTCCCACAGGTCCTGGAACGCCTCCGGGTCGGTCTCGACCCGCGCGCCCACGTCGAGCGTGGACAGGTCGCCCTCCGCGATCGCGCCTGGGTCCAGCTCACCGCCGCCCACGGCCACGACGAGGTGGTCACCGAACACCGTGGCGATGTCCTCGGGCAGCGAGATCCCGATCTCGTCCTCCAGGGCACCCAGCTCCTCCTCGGCGTCGGGATACGTACCGAGCAGCGCGTCCCAGTTGTCGGTGACGTACTGGCTGCCGCCGGACACGCCCAGGAACGCCATGGTGTCCTCGGGGACGTTGGCCCGGACTCCGGCGTCGACCGCCTGGTAGATCTCGCCGGTCATGACGGCGGCGAGCTCGGCATAGGAGTCGTCGAACCGGAACGCCATCGCGGCATTGCGATAGGAGTCGTCGATCATCTCGGCCATGTCGTCGCCGGAGGGCATGCCGCTCCCCTCCGGAATCTCGCCGAGGGCCTCCGCACCGCCGAACGTGTCGAACAGCGCGCTGCCCGACGTCCACGCCGAGGCGATGCCGGGGTCGCCGAGGAGGTCCATCGTCTCGGTGAACTCGGCGTTCTCGCTCAGCGGGGACTCGCCGGCCGCCTCGACGTAGCGGTCGGCGTTCTCCTGCGTGTCGGTCATGATCAGGTAGCCGTCGAGGAACGCGCGGCCCATCTCAGCGCCGCCGGTGGCGTCGCAGCCCAGCACCTTGTCGATGGCGGCCTCGGCGGCATCCTGGTCGTCGGTCTGCAGCGCCAGTGCGAAGCCGGGCTCCTCGCCGTCGCCGGTCGGCGGCAGCATGGCCGCGCCCAGGCGGTTGCCGATCCACGGCTCGACGTCCTCCTGGAAGTCCAGGTCGCAGCCGGTGGATGCGGAAAACGCGTCGACCAGCCGCTCGCGCAGGTCGGCGTTGTCGTCCTCGATACCGGTGGCCTCGCTGAACAGCGGGAACTTGCGCAGGAACCGGAACGCCTCGATCTTCTGGCTGGCCGATGGGTCCAGGTCGACGCGCGCGTAGCCCAGCGCGTCGCCGGGCAGCACGTCGTGCGGCTGCGTGCCGCCCCCGTCGAGGGCCTGCCACGCCACCACCGCACCGGGCACGATCAGGACGGCGACACCGGCCAGGATTCCGGCGGCCAGGCCGCGGCGGCGCCTGGAGGCACCTGGCGGCGGCGGTACCGGGCCGACGGCCACCGCGCCGAGGTCCAGCGGCCGGGTGGGCTGCGGACCGGGTGTCGCGCCGGTGGGCGGCGTGGGGGGAGTGGTGCCAGGAGGTGGCGGCACCGGCGGGACGGAACCGTCCGGATTCCGACCGCCGGGCTCGCCCGGACCCCCGGGTGTACCTGTACTCGACATCGTTACCCCCTTGGCGACACCTCGTCAGATGTTCGCGCTCAGGGTAACCGACCGTGGGAAACGGGGCATACCGCAACGTCGGCGGCGCGACCGCGGTCAGTTCTGGGCGACCAGGCCGATCACGGCGAGGATGGCCAGGCTGACGACCAGCACCACGACGACCGCGACGAACAGCGTCCACGGCGGCCAGCGCCCCGGCCGGCGGTCAGGGTCCTGGTAGTTGCTCGGCTCGCGGTCAGGAATCGCCCGCGCCGGGCGTTGGGCTGGGTCTTCGTGACCCCATGGTCGGTCGTGCGAGTCGTCTTCCTGTGGCATGGTGGCCCTCCCGGTCTCCGCACCCACCGGGTGTGCGTCCGGCGGGAACCCGTGACCGTCACGTACCCAGCGCGTCCGGCGGCACGCGGTCTCGTGATTCGGCTCGCTGATCAGTAGACTTGCCATACGTATCTGATTCGCCCGATGGCGGGCGTTGGAGGAGAGCGATGCAAGGGAACAACCCGATCTTCAGCCGGGCGGAGGGCTTCAACGGACGGCACGCGACCTACGACGCCGCCGCGCCGAGCGCTGAAGAGCTTCAGGACATGTACGCCGCACCCTCGGCGACGCCCGTGCAGACCGGGCGGATGACCTACGACGACGTCGTCATGAAGACCGGCATCACGTTCGCCGTTCTGCTGGCCGGCGCCGTGGTGGGCTGGTTCAACCCCGGCCTCGCCTTCGTCGGTCTGATCGTCGGACTGGTGCTCGGCCTGGTCAACGCGTTCAAGCGCAACCCGTCGCCGCCGCTGATCCTGGCCTACGCCGCGTTCGAGGGTCTGTTCGTCGGTGGCATCAGCCAGGTCTTCGAGAACTACGCCATCAGCGGGCAGCCGCTGGACGGCATCGTCGCCCAGGCGGTCCTGGGCACGCTCGCGGTCTTCACGGCCACGCTGCTCGTGTACCGCAGCGGCAAGGTGCGGGTGACGCCGAAGTTCCAGCGCGGCGTCATGATCGCGCTGATGGGCTACGCGCTGTTCAGCCTGGTCAACCTGCTGTTCATGGTGTTCAGCGACACCAACAGCGCGTTCGGCTTCCGCGACGGCGCGTTCGGCGCGCTGATCGGCCTGTTCGCGGTCGGCCTGGCGTCGCTGGTGCTGATCCTCGACTTCGACTTCATCGACAAGGGCGTCAAGGCCGGCATCCCGGCCAAGTTCGCCTGGACGGCAGCGTTCGGCCTCACGGTCACGCTCGTCTGGCTCTACATCGAGATCCTCCGGCTGCTGGCCATTCTCCGCGGAGAGTGACCCGCCCAGCCGTCGGACGGTGACTACGCGTCGGCCCGCCTCGTGGACCTCACGAGGCGGGCCGAATCGCTTCTCCGCCGCCCGACCGCCTCGAGATGATCACGTTCAGCACGAGATCTCGTGTCACACCATGCTCGCAATCATGGTGAGGCTCGGGTGATCCTGCTGAACGTGATCATTCCAGCCGTTTGCCCCCGAGGGAGCGAGCGTGACCGTGGCCGAGACCTGCCCGACACGACGACACCGGGTGACTGGTGATGCGCGAGAGGTCCCGGTGATGTTCACGAACCCCAGGTAGAAGGGTGCGGGGGCGTTCGGGGTCAGCCGAACAGGCGCGCCGCACGGCGCAGGTCGTGCTCGTGCACGATGGCGGTGGCGTGGCCGTGGGCCAGGCCGTGCTCGTCGCGGAGCCATCTCACGCGATCGTCGAACCGCAGGAAGGCGGGTCCGGCCTCGAGGGCCTCGAACCACTCCGGAAGGTCTCGTCCGGTGATGCCTGGAACCCGGGCGAGAAGGTTGCGATGGGTCTCGTCGGAGTGATTCAGGCTCATGGCTGCCTCCGCGGCTCTCGAGGACTCCCGTATCACGACTGTGCCTGACGCATCGGGATGGCACAACCCTTTCGTCAAGACCATCTGGAGATCGGACCGGCCGTAATGATCAGCAAGGATGCCCAGGCGCTGGGGCGGGAGCTCGAGCGCCTGGTGCGGGAGCTGCGCCGCGGTGACCGTGCGGTCGCCTCGGTCGCCGACGCCGCGCACCGGCTGGCGCAGGCGCTCGCCGACGCGGCCGCCGACGCTCGCGGCGACCGGCGGCGCCCGGTGCCGAGGCTCGCCGACCACGCGCTGGCCGACCAGGTCGCCGTCGTCGGACGGGAACTGCTCGACGCGCTGGCGGCGGGGCACGAGGCCGACCTCGACGCCGTCGTGGCGGCCCTCAGAAGCCTGCGTGGGCCGTCGGAGTGATCAGAGGCGTTCGAGGATGATCGCCATGCCCTGGCCACCGCCGACGCACATGGTCTCGAGGCCGATGGAGGCGTCGCGGGTCCGCATCCCGTTGACGAGCGTGGTCATGATGCGCGCGCCGGTGGAGCCGAACGGGTGGCCGAGCGCGATGGCGCCACCGTGCACGTTGAGCTTGTCGTAGTCGATGCCCAGCTGCCGCGCGCTCGGCACGACCTGCGCGGCGAAAGCCTCGTTGATCTCCACGAGGTCGACGTCGTCGATGGTCATGCCGGCCCGTGCCAAGGCCCGGCGGGTCGCCTCGACCGGACCCAGCCCCATGATCTCCGGCGAGAGTGCCGACGCCGCGGTCGCGACGACACGGGCCAGCGGGGTCAGCCCGAGCTCGCGGGCCCGGGTGTCGGACATGATGACCACCGCGGCGGCGCCGTCGTTGAGCGGCGTGCAGTTGCCGGCGGTGATGGTGCCGGCCGGCCGGAACACCGGGTCCAGCGCGGTCAGCTTCTCCAGCGTGGTGCCCGGGCGAGGGCTGTCGTCGGTGTCGACGACCTGCCCGTCCGGCCGGGTGACGGGGACGATCTCGCGGGCGAAGAAGCCGTCCTTCATCGCCTGCTCCGTGCGCGACTGCGACAGGACGGCGAACTCGTCCTGGTCCGTCCTGGTCACCCCGCACAGCGTCGCGACGTTCTCCGCCGTCTGGCCCATCTGGACGTAGATATCGGGCAGCTGGCCCTCGGCGCGCGGATCGTGCCAGGTCTCGTTGGTCTCCGCGTACCTGGCGGTGCGCGCCTTGGCGTCGGCGAAGATCGGGTTCTGCGTCGACTCGGGGTCGACGCCGGCGCCGCCGAAGCCGACGTACCGCGAGACGCACTCCACCCCGGCCGACACGAACGCGTCGCCCTCGCCGGCCTTGATCGCGTGGAAGGCCATCCGGGCGGTCTGCACCGACGACGCGCAGAACCGGTTGATCGTCGCCGCCGGGATGTCGTCGAGCCCGAGCTGGACGGCGATGCGACGGGCGACATTGCCGCCCTGCTCGTCGCGCGGCTCCGCGCAGCCGACGTAGATGTCGTCGAGGGTGGCGGGGTCGAGCGAAGGGACCTGCTTCAGCGCGGCGTCGATGACGGTGGCGGCGAGATCGTCGGGACGGACGTCGACCAGCGACCCTTTGTAGGCCCGGCCGATGGGAGAGCGGGCGGTGGCGACGATGACTGCCTCGGGCATGGCGGGCTCCTCGACCGGTGTTACCGATTGGTAACTCCAGGCTACACGCGACCCTCCCCACTACGCCCGGTGTGCCTCCACCGCGTCGGGCAGCGGGCGCCGCCGGCGGTTGCGAAGCAGTACCCAGCGCCCACGCGGCCCGCTGGCGTCGCCGCCCACCGTCGCGGCGGCGACCTCGGTGCCGGCGTGGTCGGCGGCGGCCACCGCGGCGATCGAGATGGGCAGCACGCTGTCGCCGCGGACCAGCTCGGGACGGTCCTCGTCGGCGGCCCACAGTCCGAGCGCGCCGACCATCGACGGCAGCGCGGCCGCCGCGGCGTGGGCATAGCCCGCCGACGACGGATGGAACTGGTCCTCGCTGAACAGCTCGCCCGGCGCGGCCTCGAACTCCGGCCCGAGGATCGAGCCGAGCGAGACCGTCCGGCCGCCGGCCTCGACGACGGCGACCGTCTGCGCCGCGGCCAGCTGGCGGCTCGCCCGCCGGGCCAGCCACCGCAGCGGCGGGCGGATCGGCCGAATGGTGCCGAGGTCGGGGCAGGTGCCGACGACGACTTCGCAGCCGGCGTCGCGCAGCCGGCGGACGGCCTCGTCGAGCAGCCGGACGGAGTCGGTGAGCCGGACCTTGTGGGTGATGTCGTTGCCGCCGACGATCACCAGCGCGACGTCGGGTGAGGCGACTATCGCCTTGTCGAGCTGGTCGGTGAGGTCGGTGCTCTGCGCGCCGACCTGGGCGACGGTGGTGAGCGCGACCGGCCGGTGCGCCACCTCGGCCAGTCCAGCGGCCAGCAGCGCGCCCGGTGTCTCCTCGGGCGTCTCGACGCCGTAGCCGGCGGCCGCGGAGTCGCCGATGACGACGAACGACAGCGGCGGGCCGTCCCCGGTGCCGTAGATGCCGTCGGGGTCGGGCGGCCCGCCGAGCGGGCGCCCTGTGATGGTGCGCCGGGCAACGGTGGCCTGCAGCCGGAGCAGACCGTAGACACTGGCGCCCAGGAGACTGAGACCTCCGCCGCCGTACGCGGCGGCCGTTGCGATCCGACGCGCCGTGCGAGCGCTGAGCATGCCGACCACGCATCGACTCTAGCGAAGCCGTGTCGCGCACCCCCGCCGAACCGCCGCCGCCCCGACCCGTGATCTTGGAGAAATCGCGGAATCGGCGGGTGAAATGTCCGATGGATTCCGCGAAGGCTCCAAGATCAACCGGGGTGGGAGGTGGGAGGGATAAGGTCGCAGCGTGGAGTACTACGAGAACGTCGTCGACCTGATCGGCGACACCCCGTTGGTCCGGTTGGGCACCGTCACGGGCCACACCGAGGCCACCGTGCTGGCGAAGGTCGAGTACCTCAACCCCGGCGGCTCGGTGAAGGACCGCATAGCCACCCGCATGATCGACGACGCGGAGAAGGCCGGCCGCATCGGGCCCGGCAGCACCATCGTCGAACCGACCAGCGGCAACACCGGCGTCGGGCTGGCGCTGGTCGCCCAGCGGCGCGGCTACCGCTGCGTGTTCGTCTGCCCCGACAAGGTCAGCGAGGACAAGCGCAACGTGCTGCGCGCCTACGGCGCGGAGGTCGTCGTCTGCCCCACCGCCGTCGCGCCGGAGGACCCGGACTCGTACTACTCCGTCTCCGACCGGCTGGTCAGCGAGATCCCGGGTGCCTGGAAGCCGGACCAGTACGCCAACCCGGCCAACCCGCGCTCGCACTACGAGACCACCGGCCCGGAGATCTGGAAGCAGACCGCGGGCGCGGTCACCCACTTCGTCGCCGGCATCGGCACCGGCGGCACCATCACCGGCGTCGGCAAGTACCTCAAGGACGTGTCCGGCGGCCGGGTCACGGTGGTGGGCGCCGATCCGGAGGGCTCGGTCTACTCCGGCGGCAGCGGGCGGCCGTACCTCGTCGAGGGTGTCGGCGAGGACTTCTGGCCCACCACCTACGACGCGGGCGTCTGCGACCAGATCATCGCCGTGTCGGACAAGGACTCCTTCGAGATGACCCGCCGGCTGGCGCGGGAGGAGGGCCTGCTGGTCGGCGGCTCGTGCGGGCTGGCGGTCGTCGCGGCGCTCCGGGTGGCCGAGCATGCCGGGCCGGACGACGTCGTCGTCGTGCTGCTGCCCGACGGCGGCCGCGGATACCTGTCCAAGGTGTTCGACGACTCCTGGATGACGTCGTACGGCTTCCTGCCGCCGGTCGAAGGCGTGACGGTGGGCGACGTGCTGCACCGCAAGTCCGGCGAGATGCCGGCGCTGGTGCACACCCACCCGGGTGAGACCGTGGCCGACGCCGTGCACATCCTGCGCGAGTACGGCGTGTCGCAGATGCCCGTGGTCCGGGCCGAGCCGCCGGTCATGGCCGCGGAGATCGCCGGCGCCGTGGTCGAGCGCGACCTCCTGCACGCGCTGTTCACCCGCGCCGCCGCGCTCACCGACCGGGTCGAGCAGCATATGTCGCCGGCGCTGCCGATGCTCGGTGCCGGCGAGGCGGTCAGTGCCGCGGTCGAGACCCTGCGCTCCGCGGACGCCCTACTGGTGGTCGACGACGGCAAGCCGGTGGGCGTCCTCACCAGGACCGACCTGCTGGGCTACGTCGTCGCCGGCTGACCCCGGCGGTCCCGCACCACTCCGCCGGGCGCGGGACAGGATCACCGCACCCCTCGACCGAGCTCGCCGCGACCGTCGCCAGCGTCCGTGCTGCTTCCGGCGGGTGTCTCCGGCGACGAGGTGTTCGGCCAGCGGCGCGACCCACGACTCGAACGCGGCCGCGCAGGCTGCTCGTAGCCGCTGGCTGTGCGCGCCCATCTCCAGCGTCACGACCGAGACCGGGCAGCCCAGCCGTCGAGGGTGGTCACCCCTCGTCCAGCACGAGAGCGGTGGCGCCGCGGATCTCGACCACGTCGACGGTGGCGCCCTCCTCGAAGATCGAGCGGCCGTCGTAGCTACGCGCCGTCCAGACCTCGCCGGCCAGCTTGATGAGGCCGTTGTGTGCGTCGACCCGCTCGATGACCACGCCGTGCTGCCCGACCAGCGCGGCCGCCCCGAACGACGACGGTGTCGGCTTGAGCAGCCGGCGCTTGGCGATCGGGCGGACGACACCCAGCAGCGCGACACTGACCCCGATGGCCACGAGCAGCTGCAGCAGGAACTCCGCACCCAGTGCGGCCGCGACCGCCCCGCTCGTTGCGCCGATGGCCAGCATGAGGAAGAAGAAGTCGAGGGTGGTCAGCTCGATGGTGCCGAGCACCAATGCGGTGCCGGCCCAGGCGACCACCCACGCGTGGTCGCTGAACCAGTCCCACAACGATTGCATGGTCGCAGTTTATTGATTGTTGGGAGTTTTGTATTCATTGTCGATGGGTGCCTGATCCACTGATACTTCTCCGAGAAGGCATATGCGATCATGAACGGCATGGTCCCCGCAGCTCGTCGTGCCGGTCGTCCGGCGCGGGGCAGGCGTCGTCCGCCGCGGTCGTCCGGACGCCGCCCGTGGGGGCTGGGCGGGTTCGCGCTGGTTGGCGTCGCGCTGCTGGCCGTGGGTTTCGCCGTCGTCCCGGGCGACCGCGGTGCCGGTGACGCCGTCGGCGCCGAGCCGAGCCTCGACGCCGTCGAGACCGCCGCAGGGCCGTCCCGCGAGCCGACGGTGACCCCGTCGCCGTCGCCGTCGCCGACGCCGACGCCGCAGATCCCGCAGACCGGGCCCGGCACGTTCGCCGTCACGCCGGGCCAGAGTGCCCTCGCCGGCACAGGCGGCACCCGCAGCACCTACACGGTGGAAGTCGAGGACGGACTGCCGTTCGACCCGATCGAGGTGGCCGCCGTGGTCGATGCCACCCTGGCCGACCCGCGCAGCTGGATCGCCGACGGTGTCCACGCGTTCCAGCGCGTCCCGTCCGACGGCGACCTTCGTATCCTGATCGCGACTCCGGGCACCACCGACGAGCTGTGCGCGCCGCTGAACACGCACGGCGAGGTGTCGTGTCGCAACGGCGACAACGTCGTCATCAACGCGCTGCGGTGGGGGTTCGCCGTCCCGCACTACGACGGCGACCTGGCCGGTTACCGCCAGTACGTGATCAACCACGAGGTGGGCCACGCCCTCGGCGAAGGCCACGTGGCCTGCCCGGGCGCCGGCGAGGTGGCCCCCGTCATGCTGCAGCAGACCTACAGCCTGGACGGTTGCCTGCCGAACTCCTGGCCCTATCCCTAGGTCGCGCCGTCCGTGACGCGGCGGTGCCGCGTCTGAACCAGTGGCCTGACCACCGGTAATTCATCCTCCATCGGGCCGTGAGTTCCTCACGTCGTGAAATGAGGGGTTCATAACGGATTGGTGACGTTCGCTACTGTGGCCGCGTCCGGCCTGGGCAGAGGATGTCGACGCAACCACAGCGTCGGGGGGATCCAGATGGGCGGCCAGGATGAGGCGTTCTGTACGACCAGTGTCCTGTTCTGGGCCTCCGCCGACCGTCGGCGGCGCTGGCGCCTGACGACGCGAGTTCCCGTTACCGACCAGGCGCCGGGCTCGGCCCGAGGGGCCGGCGACCCGCTGCGCGAACCTCCGCCCGCCGCGCCGGCGCCAGGCCTGACGGTCGTGCCCGGTTCGATCGCGGGAGTGCCCTGTGATCGACCAGTATGAGCTCTACTGCCTGGCTGACCAGGCCTTCTACGACGCTCCGGCCAACACGGACGCCGGCGGCCCGGACTTCGCCATCGCGGGGCGGCCGGTCCCGGAGGAGTGGGAACGCCAGGCGAGCGACGTCTGGATGAACTACGCGCCGCGGGAGCAGTCGCTTCCGTCGCAGGGCTGGAAGATCCACGTCTCGTGCGGCCTCGACGCCGCCGACCGCGTGCTGGAAGCGGTGTGGCACTACTGCGTCCCCCGCGGCTTGGCCTTCAAGTTCCTCCGCAGCCGGCCGGTCATGGTCATGTTCAACTCCAAGTCCGCCTTCCGCGGATCGAGCGGAAAGCTCGTGACCATCTATCCGGCTGACACCGCCCAGCTGGAGCTCGTCCTGAAGGAACTGGACCAGGTGCTGCATGGCATCGACGGCCCGTACATCCTCAGCGACCTGCGATACGGGGACGGCCCGCTCTTCGTCCGGTATGGCGCCTTCGCCGAACTCCACTGCGTAGACGCGAGCGGCGAACGGGTTCTCGCGATCGAGGACGACCAGGGACGGCTCGTTCCCGATGTCCGCGGACCGGTCTTCGCCTGTCCGCCGTGGGTCGAGCTGCCGGAGTTCCTCGAGCCGCACTTGGCGGCCCGGAACGCGGTGACGGTCGAGGGCCTGCCCTTCGAGATCGAGAGCGTCGTGCAGTTCTCCAACGGCGGCGGGGTGTACCTCGGGCGCGTCCGGAGCACCGGGGAGCGCGTCGTGCTGAAGGAGGGGCGCCCGCTGGCTGGACTCGACGTCGCCGGCCGCGACGCCGTGGCCCGGGTGTCGCACGAGCGGGACATCCTGGGCCGGCTGGCCAGGCTGTCCGCCGTACCCGCCGTGCGCGACTACTTCACCCTGGGCGGGCACCACTTCCTGGTCATGGAGTTCGTCGACGGGAACCCGCTGCAGCGTCTCGTCGTGGATCGGTATCCGCTGACCCATCCAGATCCGTCGCCCGAGACCGTGACCGCGTACGCGGACTGGGCGCTCGGCATGCTCGCCCGGGTCAATCAGGCCATGGACGCCGTCCACGGTCGCGGCGTCGTCTTCGGAGACCTGCATCCGGACAACATCCTGGTCGCCGAGGACGGCCGCATCGTCCTCGTCGACTTCGAGGTGTCGTCCTTCGCCGAGGCAGATGGACGATCGGCGCTGGCGCACCCCGGATACGGCGCGCCGCCGAACCGGCACGGCATCGACGTGGATCGTTATGCCCTGGCGTGCCTGTTCTTCGGGCTGTTCGCGCCCCAGACGACGATCATGCTGCCACTTCATCCGGCCAAGGCGGTCCAGGTGGCCGAGCTCGTCAGGGAGATCTTTCCCGTGCCGGCCAGGACGGTGGAGGCCGTCGTCGGGACGATCCTCGGATCGGCGGACGACGCCGACGCGAGCACGATGCGCGAGCTGCCGATGCCCGGGGTCGCGAGCTGGGAGCGCGTCCGGGCGTCGATGTGCCGGGCGATCGTCGAGAGCGCCACCCCTGGCCGCGAGGACCGGCTCTTCCCCGGCGACATCGCCCAGTTCGAGGCCGGCGGGGGCATCAACCTGGCCTACGGGGCGGCGGGCGTTCTGTACGCCCTGGCTCGGACCGACGCCGGCCGGTTCCCCGAGTACGAGGAGTGGCTGCGTGCGCACGCCGCCGCGCCCGCCCGCGGAACGGGGATCGGGTTCTACGACGGCCTGCACGGGGTGGCTCACGTGCTCGACGTGCTCGGACGCCGGCAGGACGCGCTCGACACGTTGCGGTTGTGCCTGGCCGGCGACTGGCGGTCTCTGGAGCTCGGTCTGTACTCCGGGCTGGCCGGGATCGGCCTCAACCTGCTGCACTTCAGCGAACGCACCGGTGAGCGGGAGTTCGCCGCTCAGGCGGCGGACGTGATCGACGCCGTTGCCGAGCGTCTCGGCGGACCCGAGGACGTGCCTGAGGTCAGTGGCGGGGACAACCCACGGGCCGGGCTGATGTTCGGCTCGTCCGGGCCGGCACTGCTGTTCATCCGCGCCTACGAGCGGACCGGTGACACGGCGCTGCTCGACCTGGCCGCGACGGCGCTGCGGCAAGACCTGCGCCGGTGTATCCGGGACGAGGACGGGACGATGCAGGTCACCCAAGGCTGGCGGACGCTGCCCTACCTCGACGAGGGTTCGATGGGGATTGCCGTGGTCCTCGCTCGCTACCTGACCCATCGCCAGGACGAGGCGTTCGCGACGGCGCTCGACGCACTGCGTCGGGTGGCGCGGGCCGGCTTCTTCGTGCAGCCGGGCCTGTTCACCGGGCGGGCCGGAATCATCGCCGGCGTCGGCATGCTGGCGCGCACCGGCGCCGAGACGGCCGAGCCCTCGGAGCTGCCCGACCTGGTCCGCCGGCTGGACTGGCATGCGCTGCCCTATGGCGGCGGCCTCGCATTTCCCGGCAACCAGCTACTACGACTCTCGATGGACCTGGCCACCGGAACGGCGGGCGTCCTGCTGGCGCTCGGCTCGGCGCTCCACGACCGTCCGGTGTTCCTGCCGTTCCTCGAGCCGGCCGCGCCGGCAACGACCACGGCCCCGTCATCCACCCCGCGCGAGGCCAACCGGCCACTCGCGGACGAGGCCCGGAAGGAGGTGCGCACGACTACGCACTCTTGATCCCACGAGCTCTGGAAGGAGGTGTAGACGATGGCGCTCCTGGACCTTCAGGGAATGGAGGCTCCTGGCCGCAAGGGTCATGGCGGCGGTAGCACGCTGACCGTACTGACCTGTGGCTCGGTCAAGCCGAGCAATCTCAGTGTCGCGTTGTGTCACTGACCGATCCGGGGTCCTGGGCGACGGCTGAACCTCGCCCAGGACCCATACGGCCGGGAGGGAGGGGCCGGTGTCTTCGACGGATCGGATGTCCGTCGTCGCCTACCCGGCGGCAGCGCGTCAGGCGATCGCCGACCGGCTTCACGGGCACGTCGTGCGCGATCCATATCGGTGGCTGGAGGACGAGTCGAGCCCGCAGACGCGGGAATGGCAGGCCGCCCAGGACGAGCTGTGGCGGCGTTTCCGTGCGTCGTTCCCCGGCCGTGCCCGGCTGCGCGCCCGCATCACCGAGCTGTCCGACGTGGGGATGATCACGGCCCCGATGTGGCGCGGAGACCGCCGGTTCTTCCTGCGGCAGGCTGCCCAGCAGGAACATCCAGTGCTCTACACCGCTGCGCCGGACGACCACGAGCGTGTCCTGGTGGATCCGATGACCATCGACCCGTCCGGCGCGACCACGCTCGATCACTGGCAGCCGGACCTCGACGGCCGGCTGTTGGCCTTTCAGCTGTCGCGATACGGGACCGAGCGGTCGCAGCTCTACGTCATGGACGTCGCGTCGCGGGACGTGGTCGACGGGCCGATCGATCGCTGCCGGTACTCCCCGGTGGCCTGGCTGTCCGGTGGGACGGCCTTCTTCTACGTCCGTGCCGTCCCCGAGCCACCGGCCGACTCACGGCGCGTCTACCTCCACCGGCTCGGTACGCCGGCCGCGGACGACGTTCCGATCTTCGGGTCGGGCCGGGACGAGGGGACCTCGTTCGGTCTCGGGATGAGTCAGGACGGTCGCTGGTTGGCGATCTCGGCGTCCCGCGGCACCGCGAGCTCGAACGACGTCTGGCTCGCCGACCTTTCCACCTCGACGTGGGCGGATCCGGCTCTTCGGGTCGTCCACGAGGGCGTGGACGCCCGAACGGTGCTCGACGTCGGCCGCGACGGGCGCATGTACGTCGTCACGACGCTCGGAGCACCTCGCGGCCGGCTGTGCGTGGGTGACCCAGCACGTCCGGACCCCGGGTCGTGGTTCGACCTCGTTCCCGCCGATCCGGAGGCGGTGCTCACCGACTTCGTCATTCTCGACGGTCCCGATCTCCAGCGGGCCGTGCTGCTCGTCGGCTGGACGCGGCACGCGTTGAGCGAGATCAGCGTGCACGACCTCGTCACAGGTGAGCGGCTGGCGCAGGTGCCACTCCCCGGCCCTGGGTCGATCGGCCCACTGACCAGACGTCTCACAGGCGCGCACGAGACCTGGTTCACCTACACCGACAGCGCCACACCGGGAGCCGTGTACCGGTACGACGCCCGCACCGGCGAAACCACGCCCTGGGCCCGGTCGCCCGGTTCCGCGGTCGTTCCCGACGTGCTGGGCCGCCAGATCGTCTACGCGTCGGCCGACGGCACGCCGGTGCGCATGGTGGTCCTGGCCCGGTCCACCGGCGGGGCCGGTCCACGGCCGACCATCCTCTACGGCTACGGCGGCTTCGGTGTGCCGATGACGCCGGCCTATTCGAGCTTCACCCTGGCCTGGGTCGAGTCGGGCGGAGTCTTCGCGATCGCCCACCTGAGGGGCGGCGGCGAGGAGGGTGAGCAGTGGCATCGCGCCGGCATGCGTGAGCGCAAGCAGAACGCCGTCGACGACTTCGTCACGGCGGCTCAGACGCTGATCGCCGAGGGCTGGACCACCCCCGATCAGCTCGGCATCTGCGGCGAGTCGAACGGCGGCCTCCTCGTCGGCGCGGCACTGACCCAGCGACCGGACCTGTTCGCTGCCGCCGTGTGCTCGGCCCCGGTGCTCGACATGGTGCGTTACGAGAACTTCGGTCTCGGTCCGGCATGGCGAGCCGAATACGGCAGCGCCGACGACCCGGACCAGCTCCAGTGGCTGCTCGCGTACTCGCCGTACCACCATGTCCGTGCGGGCGTCGACTATCCCGCGGTCCTGTTCACCGCCTTCGGCAACGACTCGCGGGTGGATCCTCTGCACGCCCGGAAGATGTGTGCGGCCCTGCAGTGGGCGACGGTGGGCTCGCGTCCGATCCTGGTGCGTCTGGAGGACGAGGCCGGCCACGCCGACTCGGCGGCCAGCCGCGGTGTCTCGCTCGCCGCGGACATCCTCGCCTTCGTCGCGGCCAACACCGGGCTCGAGCCCGCAGGAGGTGGCGCGGCATGACACCGCGTGGTGAGCGCGAACGGCCGCGGCCAGCGGGACGGGACTTCACCTTCGGCGCCGTCGTCCTGCACGGGGGCCGCTGGCTGCCGCTGATCGGGATCGCCGCCCTGGTCGACAGCCTCGCCATGCTGGCACTGCCGTTCGTGTTCGGCCGCACGGTGGACGCCATCGTCGGGGGCGGGGACGTCAACCGATGGCTGCTCGTGGCCACGGGACTGATCGTTGTCAGCATCGTGAGCGACCTCGTCGACACGTTCGCCGACGCCGCCTGCAGCGCCGGCACCACCGCCTGGCTGCGCCACCGCCTGATCCGGCACGTGCTCGCCATCGGCCCCGTGGGCACCCGCCGGTTCACCACGGGAGACCTGGTCAGCCGGGTCTCCAGCAACGCCGTAGACGCTGCCCGAGCCGGTCCGAGCTCGGTGACGGTCGGTGCGGCGGCACTGCCTCCGGTGGGCAGTCTGGTGCTGCTCGCCTACATCGACGTGTGGCTCGCCGCCGCCTTCCTCGCCGGGGTCGCGCTGGTCGCCCTCGTCCTGCTGGCCTTCGCACGCCGGACCGCCGAGGTGGCCTTGGCCTACCAGCAGGCGCAGGGCCGGATCGCCGCCCGGCTCACCGAGTCGCTCACCGGGATCCGCACCATCGCCGCTGCCGGAACCGTCGACCGCGAGGACGAGCGCGTGCTCCAGCCACTGCCCGGTCTCCACGACCACGGGATGCGGACCTGGAGCGTGCTGGCCCGCTCGAGTGCGCAGGCCGCCGTCGTCGGGCCGATCGTGCTGGTGGCGGTGCTGGCGGCGGGAGGGCTGCAACTGGTCGACGGGCGGATCACGGCCGGCGAGTTCTTCGCGGCCAGCCAGTACGCGGTGATGGGAGCCGGGCTGGGCGCCCTGACCGGTGTCTTCGCGGAGCTGGCGCGGGCCCGGGCCGGCGTCCAACGTGCCGCCGAGGTGTTCGACGTGCCACCGATCTGGTACGGCCGGCGAGAGCTTCCGCCCGGCCCGGGGCGGCTGGAGTTCCGCGGTGTCACCGTCCGCGGCGACGACTCGGTGCTGCTCGACGGGGTCGACCTCGTCGTGCCGGGTGAAGCGGCGGTCGCCGTCGTCGGCCGGTCCGGTGCGGGCAAGTCCGTCCTCGCCGCTGTCGCGGGCAGGTTGCGCGATCCCGACGAAGGCCAGGTGCTGCTGGACGGAGTGCCGCTGCACGAGATCGGCCACGACTCGTTGCGGGCCGCGGTCGGCTGCGCTTTCGAGGAGCCGGAGCTGGTCGGCGCGACCGCCGGCGACGCCATCGGACTCGGGCTGGAACGTGGGCTGGTGGTGGCCGCGGCGCACGCCACCCACGCGTACGAGTTCGTCAGCCGGTTGCCCGAGGGCTTCGACACTGCGTTGCACGACGCCCCCATGTCCGGCGGCGAACGCCAGCGGGTGGGACTGGCCCGGGCGTGGCATGCCGGCCGGTTGCTCGTCCTCGACGACGCCACCTCCAGCCTCGACACGGTCACCGAGATGCAGATCAGCCGCACCCTCACCGGCGACCTGGGCAGGCGCACCCGGTTGATCGTCACCCACCGTGCCGCCACTGCCGCGCGCGCCGACCTGGTCGTGTGGCTGGAGGACGGGCGGGTGCGTGCGTGCGGCCCGCATGCCCAGCTGTGGGACGACCTGGCCTATCGGGAGGTCTTCGGATGAGGCGGGAGCTGCGATTCGGCGTCGCGTCGCTGCGTCGCCGGCCGCTGCTCGAGCTCGCGGCGTGGTCTGTGCCCGACGCGGTGCCCACCGCGATCTACGGGCTGGCGATCGCCCGCGCCGTCGACGAGGGCTTCCTCGCCGGCCGTCCCGGAGTGGGGCTGGCCTGGCTGGCCGTCCTCGTCGGTGCGGCCTGCCTCGGCGCGGTGGGGTCCCGCCAGGTGTTCCGCCGCCTGGGCGACCTGGTCGAGCCTGTCCGCGACGACCTCGTACGCCGGGTGGTGACCGCCGCGTTGCGGCAGGGAGTTGCCGGCCGCCCCGACGACGGTGCCGTGGCGCGGCTGACCCGCCAGGTGGAGATCGTCAGGGACACCTACGCCGGGCTCATCGTCGTGGCCCGCGACTTCGTGGTCAGGGTCGTCGGTGTCGTGGCCGGCCTGCTGACCATCGCGCCGGTCATCGTCGTCCTCGTGCTGCCGCCGTTCCTGCTCGGGTTCGCCGTCGCCGTGCTGACGCTCGGCGTGGCGGCGGCCCGCGTGCGCACGTCGGTTCGGGCGGACGAGCGCGCGGCCACTGCGGCCGGAGCCGTGGTCGCCGGTACCCGGGACGTGGTCGCCCGTGGCGCCGAGGGGTACGCGATGGCCCTGGTGGCCGGACCGGTCGGCGAGCACGCCGCCGCGGAGCGGGCGCTGGCCCGGGTCGGAGCCCTACGCACCCTGTGCTTCGCCCTCGGTGGCTGGCTGCCCCTGGTGATCCTGCTGGCCGCCGGTCCGTGGCTGGTCGAGCGAGGGGTGAGCGCCGGAGCGATCATGGGCGGGTTGACGTACGTGCTGGTCGGGCTGCATCCGGCGCTCGAGACCGCCATGGGCGCCCTCAGCGGCAGCGGCCTGCGGTACGTCGTGACCCTGGGCCGCATCCTCGACGCCACCACGATTCCCGCGGCTAGGCCGCCGGTTCTCACCGCGGCGCCCAACGGGCACGCCGTGGCCATCGACGCGGCCAGCTTCGCCTATGGATCACACGCCGAACCCGTGGTGCGCGACCTCGACCTCGTCGTCGACGACGGTGACCACCTGGCCATCGTCGGCCCGAGCGGAATCGGCAAGTCCACACTCGCGGCGCTCGTGTGCGGGCTGCTGCGCCCGGACGAGGGGCGCGTCCTGCTCGGCGGGGTGCCTGCCGCCGACCTGCCCGCACAGCGACTCGCGGCCACCCGGGTGCTGATCCCGCAGGAGGCCTACGTCTTCGAGGGGACGATCCGCGACAACGTCACATACCTGCGGCCGACCGCCACGACCGCCGAGATCAGCGACGCCGTCGAGGCCGTCGGTGCGGGGGCCCTGCTGAGCAGGCTCGGAGGAGTCGCCGCTCTCGTGCGGCCGGAGCAGCTCTCAGCCGGCGAACGCCAGCTGCTCGCCCTCGTGCGCGCCTACCTCTCGCCGGCGCCGCTGGCGGTCCTCGACGAGGCCACCTGTCATCTGGACCCGGTGGCCGAGCGGCTGGCCGAGGCGGCCTTCGCCCGCCGTGGCGGCACGCTGATCGTCATCGCACACCGCATCAGCTCCGCCCTGCACGCCCGGCGCATCCTCGTGCTCGACGGCGCGTCGGCGACGGTAGGGCGCCACGACGAGCTGCAACTCGCCTCACCGTTGTACCGGGAGCTCCTCGGTCACTGGACGGTCGCGGCGACGGAGGGCTCCGGTCAGATCCAGCCGGCGTCCTGAGCGATGCGAATCGCCTCGATGCGGGTGCGCGCCCCGGTCTTGACCAGGACGTGCGAGAGGTAGTTGCGGACCGTGCCGGGGCTCAGGAACAGCGTCTCGGCTATCTCCTGCGGTGGCGCGCCCGTCATCGCCAGCCGCAGGACGTCGCGTTCACGGTTGGTCAGGGGACTCTCGTCCGCGGTGAGGGCGGCCAGGGCCAGCTCGGCGTCAAGCACGGGTTCCCCGCGCACCAGGTGCCGGATGGCCTCGATCAGGTCGGCCAGGGACGCGTCGATGGCGATGAGTCCCACCCGAGGTGCCAGCCGGGCGAGTGAGAGGCTGGCCACGCCGGACGAGTATCGATCCAGCAGCATGAGGATGCCGAGCCGCGGAAGCTTCTCGCACACGGCGTGTACGTCGACCGTGCCGGGCAGCAGCGCGTCGAGCACGGCGACCTCGGCCCGCCTCCGTCGGGCGGCGGCGAACACGTCATCGGCTCGCGCCAGCTCGTCCACGACGTCAAGATCGGGTTCACGGGAGAGGGCGGCGCTCAGCGCTTCACGCACGAGCGCACCCCGATAGCCAAGCAGAACACGAATCGCCACGCCGTTCGCCCCCTCGCGACGGCCGCCCTGCGGAGACGCACCAATCAGTCAAGCGTGATTCAACCGATCTTCGGGTCAGCCTAGCCGCAATGGTGTGATCGGGCCATCGGCTTTGCGACATGCACGGACGGCCAGGCTGGGAAACTGTGAGAAGGGTTTGGTCGACCGAGAACATTGGTCTTGCCGCTGATCTCCACCTCGGGGCGGAAGCTGGTGGGTCGGGCGCTGGTCGACGTCGGTGCGACGAGCCACGTGGACAGCGGCAGCAGATCGGATTGGACCACGACGGCGTACCGCTTGCCGCGCTCGTGCCCGCGCGAGCCTCTGCAACGTCGTCGTGGTCGTTCGCAACGGCTCCTGCCTCTGCGCGCAACAGTTGGTCCCGCCGGACGCGCCAAACGGCGAGGATCTCCTCGCGGACGACCTGCGAGCGATCGCGGTCACCGGATGTGAGGTCCGCCAGCGCCCGATCGACATCGGCATCCGCTCGGAATGTCATCGGCATCCGCTCGGAATGTCATGGTCGACTTAACACAGATCGATGCGTATCTCGTGCCGCTCCGGGATGCGTCGAGCCTCACTCGAGCGACGTGCCGGTGCCGATGGGGCACGACACGCCGGTGCCGGCGAGACCGCAGTAGCCGCTCGGGTTCTTGGCGTCGCTGAGGTACTGCTGGTGGTAGTCCTCGGCGTAGTAAAACTGCCGCAGCGGCTCGATCTCGGTGGTGATGTCACCATGGCCGGCGGCGCGCAGCTTGGCGGAGTACGCGTCGCGTGACGCCGCGGCGGCCTCGAGCTGGGCCGGTGTCGTCGTGTAGACCGTGGATCGGTACTGCGAGCCGACGTCGTTGCCCTGGCGCATGCCCTGGGTGGGGTCGTGCTCCTCCCAGAACGCCTTGAGCAGGTCGGCGAAGCTGATCACGGCCGGGTCGAAGACCACCCGCACCACCTCGGCGTGCCCGGTGCGGCCGGTGCACACCTCCTCGTACGTGGGGTTGGGGGTGAACCCGCCGGCGTAGCCGACCGCCGTCGTCCACACGCCGGGCAACCGCCAGAAGATCCGCTCGGCGCCCCAGAAACAGCCCATCCCGAAGACGGCCTCCTGGTAGCCCGCGGGCGGCTCGCCCTGGATCGGCGTGCCCAGGACGGTGTGCGTACCGGCCAGCCCGAACGGCCGGGCTGTGCGGCCGGGCAGCGCCTCCTCGGAGCTGACCTTCCTCGTCTTGGTCAATCGATCGAACAGCGACATCGCGCACCTCCGTCATCGACAACACCGCGCCGGACCGGTACGTTCCCTTCCCCATGATCATCAACGGTTGGCGACGCCATGACGTCGCCAACCGTTGATGATCACGGGGAGAGGTGTCACGCGAAGGAGTCCACCAGGGGTCGAGTCGCGACGCTGGACGCGGTCGCCGTCGCGAACGCCTGGGCCAGCTGCTCGGCCGCCCGTTCGAGGACGTCGACCGGGTAGGTGTACGGCAGCCGGAGCCGCCGCTCGAAGGCGCCGTCGACACCGAAGCGAGGGCCGGCGGCCAGCCGGATGCCGTGGTGCTCCGCGGCCGCGACCAATCGGCTCGAGGCCGGTCGTCCCAGGTCGCACCAGAGCACCAGGCCGCCGTCGGGCATCCGGAACCGCCACGTCGGCAGCAGCCGGCCCAGCGCGGCGGCCAGCGCGTCGCGCCGGGTCCGCAGCTCGGCAAGCCGGCTCGGCAGCACCGCGTCGAGTGAGCCGAGCAGCTCGGCCACGGTCAGCTGCTCGACGACGGCCGAGGAGATGTCGACGCTGGCGCGCACCGCCGCCAGCCGGCGCACCAGCGACTCCTCCGCGCGCAGCCAGCCGACCCGCAGCCCGCCCCACAGCGTCTTGCTGGCGCTGCCGACCGTGACGCTCAGGTCCGCTGGCAGGTAGGTCGCCAGCGGCGGTGGCGTCGCGCCGTCCAGCGCCAGCTCGACCAGGGTCTCGTCGACGACGGTGAGCGTTCGGCTGCGGCCCAGGCTCCTCGCCAGGCCGCGGCGCTCGGTGTCCGAGGCGAGCAGGCCGGTCGGGTTGTTGAAGTCCGGGACGACGTAGGCCAGCCGCGGCGCGGTCTGCCGGACGGCGGCGGCGACGGCGTCGACGTCCCAGCCGTCGGGGGTGAGGGGAACGGGGACGGCGCTCGCACCGTGCCGCCGGATGGCGTCCAGCGCGTTTGGGTACGTCGGCTGCTCGACCAGCACCCGATCGCCCGGTCCGGTGGCAAGGGCGAGCACCAGCGAGAACGCGTGCTGCGCCCCGGCGGTGACGAGTACCTGGTCGGCCCTGGTGGGCAGCCCGCGCGCGGTGTAGCGGGCGGCGACTGCCGCGCGCAGGTCCGGCAGCCCGAACAGGTTGTAGCCGCAGGTCGGCAGATGCCGCGGCAGCTGCTCGAGGGCGACGTCGTAGGCCCGCCGCAGCGCGTGGGTCGGCGCCTCCGGCGCGGCGTGCGCGAGGTCGAGCAGGTCCGAGCCGTCCGGGCCGAACGGTGTCCAGCCGGCGCTGGCGGAGTCACCGGACCGCGACCGTGGCAGCGCGGCCCGCGTGCCCGACCCCTGCCGGCTGACGGCGTACCCGGCGGCGCGCAGGGAGTCGTAGGCGGCGGTGACGGTGGTGCGGCTCACTCCGAGCGCGGCGGCCAGCTCGCGCTCGCCGGGCAGCCGCGTGTCGAGCGCGACCCGGCCGTCGAGGACGAGTAGCCGGATCCCTGCCGCGACCCGCGCGTAGGCCGGCCCAGCGGGCAGGGCGCCCGACCAGTCGCCGAGCTGTCGGGCCAGTTGCGATCCTGTCAGGCTGCGCACCAGGCCACTATTTCACGATTGGCTATGGATTCACAGGCCAGATTCGCGGAGGATGTGCGCTGTGATGGTGCGACGTCTTGTCCAGCTCTATGCCGGGCTGGTCCTCTACGGATTCAGCATGGCCCTCCTCGTCGAGGCCGACCTCGGGTTGGACCCGTGGGACGTCCTCCACCAGGGCCTGGCCGAACGCACGTCGCTGACCATCGGGGTGGTCACCATCATCGTCGGCGCTCTGGTGCTGCTGGCCTGGATCCCGCTGCGGCAGCGGCCCGGTGTGGGCACCATCAGCAACGTCATCGTCATCGGGCTGGCGGTCGACGCGACCATCTGGGTCGTGCCATCGCCGGACGTCCTGGCCGTGCGGATCGCCTTCGTGGTGGGTGGTGTGACGCTCAACGCCGTCGCCACCGCGGCCTACATCGGGGCCCGGCTCGGTCCCGGCCCGAGGGACGGACTGATGACCGGACTGGTCCGCCGGACCGGCCGGTCGGTCCGGCTGGTCCGGACCACGATCGAGGTCACGGTGCTGGCCACCGGCTGGCTGCTCGGCGGCACCGTCGGCGTCGGGACCGCGGTGTATGCGCTGTCGATCGGCCCGCTCGTCCACCTGCTGCTGCCGCGGCTGGAGGTGCGTGAACCCGTTCCCGTCGCCCCGGTGCCGCAGGCGACGTAGAGTCGCATCTCGTGCACGGATTCGAGACGCGAGCCATCCACGCGGGGCAGGAGCCCGACCCCCGGACGGGTGCTGTCATCCCGCCCATCTACGCCACCAGCACCTACGCGCAGGACGGCGTCGGCGGGCTGCGCGAGGGGTACGAGTACAGCCGCACCGCCAACCCCACCCGTACCGCGCTCGAGGAGTGTGTGGCAGCGCTCGAGGGCGGTAGCCGCGGGCTCGCGTTCGCCAGCGGCATGGCGGCAGAGGACACCCTGTTGCGCACGGTGCTTCGGCCGGGCGACCACGTCGTCATCCCCGACGACGCCTACGGTGGCACGTTCCGCCTCATCAGCAAGGTCGCCGAGCGGTGGGGCATCAGCTGGACGCCGGCCGCGGTCGCCAGCGTGGCGTCGGTGCGCGCGGCGGTCCGTCCGGAGACCAAGGTCATCTGGGTCGAGACACCCACCAACCCGCTGCTCGGCGTGGCCGACATCGCCGCCCTCTCGGCCGTGGCCCGCGATGCCGAGGCCCTGCTCGTCGTCGACAACACGTTCGCGACGCCGTACCTGCAGCTGCCGCTCTCGCTCGGCGCCGACGTCGTCGTCCACTCCACCACCAAGTACTGCGGCGGCCATTCCGACGTCGTCGGCGGTGTCCTGGTCGTCTCCGACGCCGGACTCGGCGACGAGCTCGCCTACCACCAGAACGCCATCGGGGCCATCGCCGGACCGTTCGACGCCTGGCTGGTGTCGCGAGGGCTGAAGACCCTGGCCGTGCGCATGGACCGGCACTGCGACAACGCCGAGCGGGTCGTCGACCTCCTGCTCCAGCACCCGCGGGTCTCGCAGGTGCTGTACCCGGGCCTGGCCGAGCACCCCGGCCATGACGTCGCGGTCAAGCAGATGAGCCGGTTCGGCGGCATGGTGTCGTTCCGGATGGTCGACGGCGAGCAGGCCGCGGTCGACGTCTGCGACCGTGCCCGGCTGTTCACGCTGGCCGAATCGCTCGGCGGCATCGAGTCGCTCATCGAGCACCCCGGCCGGATGACCCACGCGAGTGCCGCCGGCAGCGCGCTGGAGGTCCCGGCCGACCTCGTGCGGCTGTCCGTCGGCATCGAGACCGTCGACGACATCCTCGCCGATCTCCGGCAGGCACTGGGCTGACCCTTTCCCCGACGAGGTGCGGACCGCTAGGTTGAGCGTCGCCTTCTCGAATCGGGGTATATGTGAGCTTCTACGACAATCCGGACCACCAGTGGGACCGCGCTGACCTGCGTCCGGCACCGCGGGCCGGCGATCCGGCCAGCCTCGGCGGGTTGCGCACCGCATTGACGGTGCTGCTGGCCATCATCGCCGCGATCAGCGCCGTCACCGTGGTGGCATACCTGCTGCGGATCGCCTACGTCGTCGACGTGCTCGATGACGGCGGGGCGGACCCCGACCGCGCCGACGCGCTCGACGCGTTCATGGCGGCGTGCGTCGTGCTATGGACCCTGATGTTGCTGGCGATCGCGCCGGTGTTCATCGTCTGGCAGTACCGGCACGCCAAGAACGCGCGGCTCCTTGGCTCGGTCATGTGGGGCCCGGGCTGGGCCGTCGGCGGCTGGTTCATCCCGATCGCCAACCTCTTCATCCCGGCACGGCAGGTGTACGTGTCGAGCCGGTTCTCCGATCCGCGGGGCCGCGCGGCAGGCGTCGTCGTCGGATGGTGGCTGTGCCTGGTACTGGCGTCGACGCTGAACCGGGCGGTGTCCACCTACGAACCCGAAGGGCTCGGCTACGACTACCTGCGCGGCCTGCGCACCGCGGACAGCCTGGGGGTGGCCGCGGAGATGGCGTTCATCGCGGCGTCGGTGCTGGCCGTGGTCATGGTGCGGCGGCTGTCCGACCGTCAGGACGAGGCGCTGCGCCAGCGGCTGGCGCGCCTTGGTGGCCCCACCGCGCCGTCGTACGCCGCGTGGCCCATGCCGCCCGGCGCGGAGGCCACCCCGTACGGCCCGCCGCCCGGGGCCGTCCCCGCGCCTCCGCCTGTCCCACCCGCGCCCAGCGACCCACCGCACTGATCACGGAGCGACGGGCTGGCCGGTGGCGGCCGACCGGTACGCTGCCAGCGCCACGCGCGTGGCCGCCAACCCGTCCTCGCCGGTGACGGCCGGCGTGCGACGCTCACGCACCGCGTCGAGGAACTCGTCGATCATGCCCTGGTTGGCGTCCGAGCCCCACATCGGCCAGCCGAGCTGCCCGTGCGGTCCGCCGTGGACGGTGAGGTGCTGGCTGAAGGCGTCGACGGCGATCGTGCCGTGCTCGCCGACCAGTTCGATGGTGAGCCCGCCCCACGTGGGATAACCCTCGGGGCGGCTCCAGCTGGAGTCGATGGTCGCGAACACGCCGTCGGGATAGCTGAGCATGACCAGTCCGCCGGTCTCCACGGTGACGGCGTCGCGGTGCAGGACCCGGTTCGTCGCCGCGTACACCTCCACGGGATCCTGGCCCAGGTACCAGCGCATGACGTCGGCGAGATGGACCGTGTGGTCCATGATCGCGCCGCCGCCGGCCAGCACGGCGTCGGCGAACCAGGCGGCGTGCCGGGTGGGCAGCACGCTCTGGTTGGTGCCGGTGCACGCATAGACCTGGCCCAGTGCGCCGTCCGCGAGCAGCGCGGCCGCCTCCTGGATCGGCGGGCTGAACCGCATCGGGAACGCCGTCATCAGCGGTACGCCGGCGCTCGCGCACGCCTCGACAATGGCGCGCGCATCGTCGTCGCTCGTGGCGAGCGGCTTCTCGCAGAGCACCGCGACGCGGGCCGTGGCCGCCAGCTCCACCAGCCGGCGGTGGTGGACCGTCTCCGAGCAGACGACGACGGCGTCGACCCCGGCGTCCAGCAGCTGCTGCGGCGACGAGAACCACGGCACCGCGTGCGCGGTCGCCCACGTCGTGCCGCGATCGGCGTCGTCGTCGGTGACGCCGGCCACCTCGGCACCGGCGGCCCGGACGTTGTCGACGTACGCATCGGCGTGCACGTGTGCGGTGGACAGGAACCCGACTCTCATGCGACTGCCTCCACGTCCGCGGGCCGGCCGGTGGCGATCGACTGCCCGACAGCCGCCGCGATCCGCACCGCGGCCAGGGCGTCCTCGGCGGTGACGATCGGCGCCGCCGTGCCGCGGACGGCGTCCAGGAGATGCCGCAGCTGGACCGTGTATGGCGTCTCGGCGAGTGGGCTGGAAGGCAGCGGCATCTCACCGGGACGCGAGCCGGCCCGCAGGGTCGGGCGCACCGGGGCGCTGCGGTCGGAGTCGAACTCGAGGACGCCCCCGGAGCCGGAGATCTCCGCCCGGGTGCGAAAGCTCGGCGGCGGGTGCGCCCACGAGCCTTCGACGTGGCTGATGGCGCCAGACGAGTGCCGCAGGATGGCCAGGACATGGTCGGCGCGCGCGTCCGGGCGGGCCGCCCGGACACCGCGCGCGTGCACGCCCACGACGTCACCGGCGACCCATCGGGCGTAGTCGAAGTCGTGCACCATCAGGTCGAGGTGGAGGCCGCCGGACCGTGCCTCGTCGAGGTACCAGTTGCCCGCCGGTTTCGCCGGCTGGAACGTCGCCCGGGTCAGCCGGACCACCGCCGGTTCGCCGATCACGCCGGCGTCGACCGCGGCCTTCGCCGCCGCGTACTCGGGGAAGAACCGCACGACATGAGCGGGCAGGAGCGGCACCCCTGCCTCCCGGCACGTCGCGATCATGTCCGCTGCCTCGTCAGGCGTGCGGGCCAGCGGCTTCTCGCAGACCACGGCGCAGCCTGCTCGGGCCGCGCGGACGGCGATCTCGTGGTGCAGGTCGGTGGGGACGCAGACGTCGACGAGATCGACCTGGTCGAGGAGCTCGTCGAGACCGGTGCACGCGTGCATGCCGTACTGGTGCGCCAGCCGCGACGGCGGGCTGCCTCGGCCGGCCACGACCGCGGTGAGCCGGGCGTCCGGGCAGGCCGCCCACGCCGCCGCGTGAACCGACCCCATGAAGCCCGCGCCCACGATGCCGACCCGCGTGCGTTTCATTTGACCGCTCCTGACGTCAGGCCGCGGACGAACTGTCGCGAAAAGATGATGAACAGCGCCAGCATGGGCAGCGCCGCGAGCGTGAGCACCGCGAGAACGGCGTTCCAGTCGGTGATGAACTGTCCGAGGAACAGCTGCGTGCCGAGGGTGACCGTGCGCACGTTCTCGCTGGGCGTGAGGATCAGCGGGAACCAGAGGTCGTTCCAGATCGGCAGCATTGTGTACACGCCGATGGCGGCGAGCCCCGGTCGCACGAGCGGGACGGCGAGGGCGTACACCCGGTACTCGCTCGCGCCGTCGATCCGGGCGGCGTCCTTCAGGTCGCCGGGCACCTGTTTGAAGAACGCGGTCAGGACGAACACCGCAAGGGGCAGCCCCATCGCGGTGTACACCAGCACCAGGCCGGCCAGCGAGTTCACCAGCCCCAGCCGGACCATGAGGTCGAGGATGCCGACCGTGCCGAGACGGATCGGGATCATGATCCCCACGGCCAGGTACATGGAGAGCAGGGTGATGCCAGCGAAGCGGTACTCGGCCAGGGCGAAGGCCGCCATCGACCCCAGCAGCAGCACCAGGAACACCGTGCCGACGGTGACGATGAAGCTGTTGAGGAAGTACAACTCGAACCGGGCCCGGGTGAACACAGTCTCGAAGCCGGCGAGGTCGAACGTGTCGGGAGTCGGAAAGACGAACGGCCCTTCGAAGATCGCCTCGCGGGACTTGAGCGAGTTCATGACGATCAGCGCGATCGGCCCGCAGGCCACGACGACGTAGGCGAGCAGGATGACGTGCGGAACCACCGCTCCGGCCCGTGCCCGCCACGGGCGGCCCGCGGCCGGCGCCCGCGTGACACCGCGGACCGGCGTGTTCACAGCGCTCACTTTGGGCTCCTCACAGTTCGTAGCTCTCGACACGGCGCTGCCAGCCGTAGAAGTACAGGAGCACGCCGGCCAGGATGAGGAGGAACATCATGGTGGCGACCGTGGCGCCCATGGTGCTGGAGCCCTGCTGGAGCTGGAAGCCGAAGAAGGTCCGGAAGAAGAACGTCCCCATGATGTCCGAGGCGAAGTCCGGCCCGGCCAGGGCGCCCTTCACGGTGTAGATCAAATCGAACGCGTTCATGTTGGCGACGTAGGTGACGACGGAGACGATGCCGACCGTGGGCAGGAGCAGCGGGAACTTGACCCGCCAGAACGTCGTCCAGGCGCTGGCGCCGTCGACGGTCGCCGCCTCGGTGAGCTCGTCCGGGATGCTGATGAGGACGGCGTAGAACAGGATCATCGGGATGCCGATGTACTGCCACACGGACATCAGTGCGAGCGTGACCAGTGCGGTGCTGGACTGGCCGAGCAACGGCGTGTCGACGAACCCCCACACCGGGCTGATGATGAGCTGCCAGATGAATCCGACGATGACCACGCTCAGGGTCGTCGGGAGGAACAGCAGTGTGCGGTAGGTTCCCCGTCCGCTGAGCGTCGGCGTGGCCAGCAACGCCGCGAGCAGCAGTCCGATCGGGTTCTGCACCAGGAAGTGCACGGCGAAGAACACCAGGTTGTTCCACACCGCGTTCCAGAAGGCGTCGGACAGCAGATCGTCGGTGAGCAGGTGGACGAAGTTGTCGAGTCCGACGAAGACCTGGACGCCGTCGCGCGGAGCGAACATGCTCAGCCGCAGCGAGTCGAGCAACGGGTAGACCATGAACACCGTGTAGATCGCGGCCGCCGGCGCGATGAAGACGACCAGATGCGTGGGGAACCGGCGTCGACGTGACCGGGCGACGGGGCCCGCGGGCGGGACGGCCTCGGTGCTTGCCGTTGTGGTGCCGGCACTTGTCCCGGCCGGCTGACTCGTTGTCCGCAGTCGGCTCATGTGTGCTCCTTCCCGGAGGTGAGGGTGTGGGGCGGACCGCCCGGCGACCGCCCCACACTCGGAACCCCCCGACCTACGGCTGCTGCGGTTGGTACCAGCGCTCCAGCCCGTCCTGGGCCCGAGCGGCGGCCTCCTGCGGTTCGACGGTGCCGTTGAGCAGTTGTGCGCTGAGGTCCCACAGCTGGTTCTCCAGGTTGGGTTCGCCGCGCGAGAGGATCTGGTACGAGTTGCGGATGGTCGACTCGCACTCGTCGCGCCAGTTGAGGAACTCCTGCGCCAACGGGTCGTCCACCTCGACGTCGTGGTCGGACATCGGGAAGAACCCCGGCAGCGAGTTGGCGTACAGGTCGGCGAACTCCGCCGAGGTCGTCCATTCGAGGAAGGTCCTGGCCTCCTCCGGATGGTCGGTGGCCGCGTTCATGCCGATGCCGATGTCGGTGTGGTCACTGATGTAACACGTGTCCTGACCCTCCGGCAGCGGGGGAGGGAACGCCGCCATCTCGAAGTCGGCCTGCTCGTTGAACAGCGCGATCTCCCAGGAACCGGCCGGGAAGATCGCACCCCTGCCGAGGGTGAACAGGTTCTGCGCGTCCGGATAGGTGGTCGACTCGTAGCCATCGGGCAGATAGTCCGCCCACGAAGCCAGCTCGGTGAAGGCGGCGACGTACTGCTCGTCGTCGAAGCTCTCGGTCCCGTCGATCAGGCCCTGACGGCCGGTCTCGCCGTTCCAGTAGTTCGGGCCGATGTTCTGCAGGCCCATGGTCGCCGCCTCCCATTGGTCCGCGGTCCCCATCACCAGCGGGGAGTACGAGCCGTCAGCGGCGATCTGGTCGAGGACCTCGTGGAACTGCTCCTCCGTCTCCGGCGGCGTGATACCGAGCTCGTCGAAGATCTCCGTGTTGTAGAGGAAACCGTGGATCACCGACGCCATGGGGACGCAGAACGTCTGCGAGCCGTCGTCGGTCGACCACGCGCTGCGCGCGACGTCGTCGAAGGCCTCCATACCTTCCAGGTCCGTCAAGGGCGCGAGATGGCCCTCCTCGTACAGGCGCAGTGCGACGTCGAACGGACGGCAGGTGATCAGGTCGCCCGCCGTTCCTCCGGAGAGCTTGGCGTCGAGCGCGGCATCGTACTCGTCCGGCGCGGTCGGCTGGAAGTTCACCTGGATGTCCGGGTGCTGTTCGTGGAAGGCCGGCAAGATGACGTCCTCCCAGATCGCGAGGTCGTCGTTGCGCCAGCTCTCCATGAGGAGCGTGACCTGGCCACCGCCGCCGGTGTCCTCGCTGTCGGCGGCGTCGGTGTTATCTCGCGGATCGACGCTCTCGCCACAGGCGGCGAGGACCAGGACGGCGCCCGCCGCCGGTGCGAGCCAGCCGAGTCGGTTCGACATGAGACCTCCCGTGATGCTCAAAAGGGCTGGAAAGCCTTTGTCCGGCGCCGGCCACCACGGGGCGGACCGGCACCGGACGTCGGCTGTCAGTGGATTCAGGGCATGGACAGCCACATTGGGCTCAGAACTCCTTGGCGTCCGATGTCACTGCGTGCCGCGGTGCTGACTATGGCGCTTCGTTGCCTGGTGCTGAGCACGCCATCGGTCACCAGCTGGTTGGTCACCTCCCTGACATGTCTCATGAAGGCTCCGTGGTTCGTCCAGTCACCGTCGTCGAGGACGAGATCGTTGACCGTGCATCCGTCGTCGCGGGCGTGGTTGACCACTCCGCTGTCGAGCTGGCCGATCATAACGGTCTCGCGCAGGTCCGGCTGCGGGCAGGCGCTCGGCCCGCCGTCGGAGATGGTGAACTCGATTGGCTGCCAGTCCTCGACGTTGCCGGCCAGGTCCACCGACTGGAACTCGACGGTGTGCGTGCCGGGCTCGCTCACGACGACCGGTTCCTCGTAGGCCGTCGGCTCCGCCTCACCGGCCATCCGGTAGTGCGTCGCCGCCACGCCGGATGTGGCGTCCTGGGCGTCGAGCGTCACCGTCACCGGGCCGGTGAAGACGTCGCCGTCCTGCTCGCCCGTCAGGGATGCCGTGGTGGCCGGAACCGTCTGGTCGATCAGGAACTCGATCTCCTCGATCCCGGTCTCCACCGGCGGCTCGCCACTCGACGGAGTCACCTCGAACGTCGACACCATTCCGGTCCACGTCGTCGGATCACCCGGGTCCGGCCGGTTCGAATGCGGGGTGCAATACACGTAGTACGTGCCCACGTCCGCCGCCTCGAAGTAGAACGGGTCGTCCTCCCAGTCCGATCCCAGCGGTCGAGATGCCAGCACCACGCCGTTCGCGTCCGTGACGACCACGTCATGTGGGTATCCGGGGACGTACTGGAACTTGACCGTGTCGCCCTGCTCCACGCTGAACTCGGTCTCGCTGAAACCGAACCCGCCCGCGCCGACCAGGATCTCCTTCTCGGCCGGCTCGTCGTCGCCAGCCACCACGGCCCGGTAGTCGATGTTGTAGACGCCGTCCGCGTCGAACACCACGGGCTCGGTCCACGTCCGCCACTCGGTCTCGTCGGTCCTCGGACGCCACTGCAGCTCCGCATCGGGGTTGTTGGACTCGAGAGCGAGCGTGACCGGCGAGACGTACCAGCCGTTGTCGCCGTCGGGCTCGGCCGGCTCCACGGAGGCGTCGACCGTCAGCTCGTCTTCGATCTCCTTGATCCAGACGTTGCGGAACTCCACGCTCTCGCCCGCCGCTTGACCTGCCGAGTGGTTCTGCAGGCCGACGTAGCCCTCGAGCCCACGGCTGCCGTCACCGGTGTAGGTGGCGACTTCGGTGCCGTTGAGGACCACCCGGTACTCCTGGCCGATCACCTCGATCTCCATCGTGTTCCACTCGCCGATGGGGTTGGTGGCCAGGGGTTCGGCCGGGGCGAAGGTGTAGATCGCACCGGTCCGGGTCAGGGGGTCGTCGGTGCCCTCGTAGATCTGGACCTCGTAGCCCTCGTTCACCGGGTTCCACGGATCACCTTGTGGGCCGGGGAAGCGGACGAACACGCCGGCGTTGTCGGTGGGCGCCTGGACCCGGAAGTCGACCCGCATGACGTAGTCGCTGAACGTCTGCTCGTCGTACCAGAGCAGACCCATCCCGCCGTGCGGCTGGAGCAGCCCGCACTCGTCGATCTCGAAGCCGCCGGGACCGGCCTGAGTCCAACCGTTCAGCGTCTCGCCGTCGAACAACGGCACGAAGCCCGCCGGAGGTGTCTCCGGCTCGGGGCACTGGTCCCCGCCGAGCTCCTGGATCCAGATGTCGCGGAAGAACACGTTGTCCGACACGCGGTTGTTCTGGATTCCGACGAACCCGGAGGCCAGGTCACGTCCGGAGCCTTCGGGGTTGTGGTACTCGTTGACCAGCACATCGTTGATCCACACCCGGATCATCGGGTCGTCGACCTCGATCTCCATCTCGTTCCACTGACCGGCGACGGTCGGGAACGACGTCGGTGCCTGGAAGGTGTAGATCGACCCGGTCTTCGAGCTGTCCGCGGCACCAGGGGAGCCGCCGGTGTCGTCGATCTGGATCTCGTAGCCCTGGCGCACCGCGACCCACGGGTCGTCGCCAGGATCGGGGAACCCGATGAACACGCCGGAGTTGTCCTCCTCGGCCACGGCCTTGAAGTCGACGTGCAGCCGGTAGGACTCGAACTCCTCTTCGTGCCACAGCATCCCCAGCCCGGCTGGGTCTCCGACCGACTCGAGGGCGCACGAACCCGCACGGTCCGCGTCCGGGACGATGGCGAACCCACCTGGGCCGGCCTGGTTCCAGCCGGTCAGCGTGGACCCGTCCCACAACGGCCGGTACCCGTCGTCGACGGTCGGGGCGGCGCACGCCGGCTCCTCCGGAACGCACAGCGAGAAGTCGGAGAACGTCGCGGTCAGCGGAGTCTGGATCGCATTCGGACCATGTGCCGCGATGAAGCCGAACTGGGGCGCTTCGTACTGCGAGATCGGGGCCGGTCGCCCGACGTTGACCCACGTCTCACCGTCGCGTGAGTACGCGAACCGCACGTTGTCGCCGTCACTGGTCAGCCGGAGATGGAGCGTCAGCGGCGCGTTCGTGATGGTGGCGTTGTCGATACCGCCCTGATACCGGATCTCGCCGTTCTCGTGGTACAGGTACTCCATCCGTCCATCGGCCTGGCCGACGTACGGCGGGAAGAACGCCGCCTTGGTGAAGTTCTGGTCGTCCTCGTAGATGATGAACCCGGCTTGGTCATGACTGACCGACTCCGCCGGCAGATCGACGGTCACCTCGGCCACCCATGGCTCATCGGGAACCGGAGTCATGATCAGGTTCTGCGCGTCGGTGTTGATGTTGCCGCTCAGATGGTTACTGATCATGTCTCCCTGCAGCATGTCGATCTCGAGCGCGCCGTCGACCTGCCGATAACCATCAGGGTTCTCCCGGACGATCGACGACCACATCTCACGATCGAGCTCGGTCCCGGCGAACTCGTCAGTCACGCACTCACCGAGCGGGGGATCGTCGTCGCTCACGTAGTCGACCCGGTAGAGCCCCGCGTTCGGGCTGCTCCCGAAGGAACCTCCCTCGAGCACGTACAACGAGCCGTCCGGGCCGAACTCCCCGTCCATGAGACCCGACCAGGTCTGCCCGGGCATGAAGTCGTCGATCGCGGTGACCGTCTCGTTCTCGTCGAGCTCGACCGTCTTCACGTGGCCGCGGTGGTAGTCGAGAAGGAACCAGCGTCCGTCGTAGTGCTCGGGGAACTTGGTCTCGGACTCGAGGCTCTCGTCGTAGCGGTACACCGGCCCTGACATCGGCCCACCGGCGCCGGAACCCATGTTCAGGAAGGGCTCCGGGATCGGGTTGATCTCCTGGGCCGGCCAACCGACCCAGCTCTCGGGCCAGCCCGCCCAGCTCCGCGGGTAATAGATCGTCGCCGGCTTCACGGGCGGCGTCTGCTCGAGCCCGGTGTTGTTCGGCGAGTCGTTGATCGGGCCGTTCGCACAGTCATAGAAGTCGCCCAGCGGCTCGTTCGTCGCGTAGTCCCACGGGCGGTAGGGATAGTTGTTCCCGATGCAGAACGGATACCCGAAGTTGGCCGGCTCCGACGTCACCATGTACTGATCGAAGCCCCACGGCCCACGCTCGGTCCACTCGCCGAGCCGGTCGGGGCCGTAGTTGCCGATGTGCAGCCGATCGGTCGCGGGGTCGAGCGAGATCCGGAACGGGTTGCGGAACCCCATCGCGTAGATCTCCGGCCGCGTCTTGCCGCCGCCCTCTTCCTCGCCCGTGAACAGGTTCCCTTCCGGGATCGTGTAGGTGCCGTCGGACTGCGGCGTGATCCGCAGGACCTTTCCGCGCAGGTCGTTCGTGTTGCCGGAGGTCCGGCGGTCGTCGTTGTACCAGTGGGTCGGGCGGCTGTCGAGTGGCGAGTACTGCTCGTTCAGGTCCGGCGGCGACTCGTCACCGGTGCTCAGGTACAGGTTGCCCGCGGAGTCGAAATCGACGTCTCCGGCCACGTGGCAGCAGTGCGTCTTGTTGTACGGCACCTTCAGCATGACGATTTCCGACGCCACGTCGAGCACGTCGTCCACGACGACGAACCGGGACAGGAAATGGCTGTTCTCGTCGCGGCTCGTGTAGTAGACGTACACCCAGCCGTTCGTCTCGAATGCCGGATCCAACGCCAGTCCCAGGAGTCCGCCCTCCTGGTTCTTCGACCCTTCGAAGTCAGGATTCTGCGGCAAGGGGTGGTCGTCGAAGACGTCCAGCTCAGCCGCGACGGTCAGTTGGCCGGTATCGGGGTGATAAACCCTGATCACGCCGTCACGGCTGGTCATGTACACCCGGCCGTCGTCCGCGATGTCCATCGACATGGGCTGCGGGACATCGGGAGTCAGCAGGACCTTCTCGAACTGGTCGTCCGCGGACAGTTCGGCGAAGGTGCCGCCGGAGTCCTCCGGAGCTTCGACCGTCTGAGCGGTGGCCGGCGGACTGACGATGATTGACAACAGCAGGGCTAGGAACAACAGCAACGATGCGGATCGCTTACGCAACATGGCTTCCTCCGGGGGGTGCCGGTCCTACCTCGATGACCACCGTGCCGACGTACTGTCGCTGCGGGGACTTAGTAGAGAAGCTGCCTGCATATGTCGAGTTGCGCCGAGATCAGGTTCGTTATGTCGGGGTGCCTGGGCCCTCGGGCCGCGGAGTGAGCCCGAGGATCGGCCGGTGCTGTAGCCGCGGCGGAAGGAGTGCGCTCCCAGCGCCGACATCGACATCGTCAGGAGTAACGGCAAGCACACGGATCGCTGACCAGACATGGTCTCTCCCAGGGTTGTCGGCCGCTGACGGCTACGAAGAGCACCACCTAGACTTAGTAAAGAAACTTCCTTCACTATGTTGCTGGAAGATCACTATGTTGGCACCAGACGTCGGATGTCAAGGGGTTAACAGTGGCACAATCCGGACATGGCAGTGGGCCGCAGGTACTGCGGCTCATGAACTGCGCGGCGGTGCTCGACGCGATCCGTGACGCGGGGACGGCGCGCGTGACGGAGCTCGTGCGAGCGACCGGTTTGTCGCGTCCGACGGTCAGCGCGGCGGTTTCGACGCTGATGGCCGACGGGTGGGTCGAGGAGACCGAGGCACCCGACATCGACCTGCCCCGCATGGGGCGGCCGGCGCGGGTGCTGCGGTTCCGCGCCGACGCCCGGTACGTGCTCGGGATCGACGTCGGGCCGCACAAGATCTACTGCGCGGTCGCCGACCTCAGCGGGACCGTCGTCTCCCGCGTGCGCCGTGACGTCACCGAGGCGAGCACGCAGGCCGGACTGCTCGACCATGTCCAAGCGACCATGAGAGAGGTGCTGGATGCCGTGCCGGTCCCGTCTTCCGCGCTCGCGGCGGTGGGCCTCGGTACGCCGGGAATCGTGGACGAGCGGCGTGGTGCCGTCGTGCAGGCACCGTCGGTACCGGGATGGAGCTCGCTCGAGCTGGGCAGCCTGCTCCGACGCAGTGTCGAGTGTCCCGTGCACGTGGAGAACGACGTCAACCTCGCCGTCATGGCCGAGCGGTGGAACGGTGCCGGCGGTGATGCCGACAACCTGATCCTCGTGCAGTGGGGCGCCCGGGTGGGTGCGGCCGTGCTGGTGCAGGGGCAGCTGCACCGTGGCGCCCACGGGGCGGCCGGTGAGATCGGCTTCGTCGAGCTCGAGGAGGAACCGCAGGGCGTGCAGGCCGACGGGCTCGGCCCGCTGGAGTCCGCGGTCGGGACCGCCTGGATGCTGCGCCGGGCGCGCAGCCTCGGCGACGACGAGAGCCCTGATGCCGCCGCCGTCCTCACGGCGGCGGCCGACGGCGACCCGCGGGCACGCCGGGTGGTCGACGAGGCGTGCGCACGGCTGGCGCGAGGCCTCGCCTCCTTCGTGTCGGCGATCGACCCCGAGCTGGTCATCATCGGCGGCGGCGTCGCGCTGGCCGGCGATGCGATCTTGGACGGCATCCGCCGGCATCTCACCCGGCGCGCGCTGGTGGTGCCGCGGCTGGAGCTGTCCCGCCTCGGTGACGACGCGGTCGCGCTGGGCGCCGTGCGGCTCGCCCTCGCCGACGCCGAGCGACGGCTCTTGGACGTCTACACCGTCCCCACCCCATGATCATGTTCCCTCGCGGACGCTCAGCGACCGAGAGGGATCGTCAGGCGGCCCAGTCGCGCAGGGCCGGCAGAACCTCGGCTCCGACCTTCTGGATGGTCGTGACGGGGTCGGTGCTGGCCACCTGGATCGCGACGTAGTCGGCGCCGACGTCACGCACCAGCGGCCGGTACGCCTCAGCCAGCTGCTCCAGGTCGCGCACGATCGTGTACTTGCTCAGGATCTCCTGCCGGTCCATGGCGTCCGCGCGCTCGCGCAGCACGGCGGGATCGGCCACCTCGAGCCGTCCGGGCGCCCGCAGGCCCCGCATCGCCGCCAGCGCCTCCCAGGCCTCGTCGTCGTCGCCGGCCAGCACGACCCAGCGGGTCGCCATGACCGTGGTGTCGGCGCCGCGAGCGGCCGCGGCTTCGCGGTACGGCGAGATGACCTTGGCGACGGTCTCGTCAGGGTCCTTGACGCTGGTGATGAGGCCTTCGCAGTTCTCGCCGGCAAACGTCGCCGACTTCGGGCCGCCGGCGGCCATCCACACCGGCACCCGCCCGATCGGCGGGCTGTAGAGCTTGGCGGTGCGGGCGGTGTAGTACTCGCCCTGGAGGTCGAGCTTCTCGCCGGCCAGTAGCCCGTGCATGATGACCAGCGCCTCGCGCATCCGGGCGATGCGCTCGGTGTAGCCGGGGAACTCGTAGCCCAGCGGTGCCTCGTTGATGGCCTCGCCGGTGCCGACACCGAGGATGAACCTGCCGTTCGACAGCCGGTCGACGGTGGCGGCGGCCTGCGCGATCAGGCCGGGGTGGTAGCGGAACAGCGGGGTGGTGACGCTGGGGGCCAACTGGACCCGTGTCGTGGCCTGGGCGACGGCGCCGAACCACGTCCAGACGAAGCTGGCCGCGGAGGCATCGTCGACCCAGGGGTGAAAGTGGTCGGCGCCGGTGACGACGTCGAAGCCGGACTGCTCGGCGAGGACGGCGTGCTGGACCAGCGCCTCGGGCTGATAAGACTCATGACTGCACAACCAGGCAAGCTTCACCCTGGCAACTCTATGAGGACGGTGCGGCCGGCAACCGGTCAGGCACCAGGAGTGACAGGATTCGGGCATGAGTACCGTCTCGATGGCAGACGTCGAAGCCGCGCGCGAGCTGTTGCGCGACGTCGTGCGGCCCACCCCGCTGGAGGACTCCCGCTGGCTGGCCGGACGGGTCGGCGGCCCGGTGCACCTGAAGTGCGAGAACCTCCAGCGTGCCGGCTCGTTCAAGATCAGGGGCGCGTACGTGCGCATCGCCCGGCTCTCCGACCAGGAGCGGGCCGCCGGTGTCGTCGCGGCCAGCGCCGGCAACCACGCCCAGGGCGTCGCGCTCGCGGCCAGCATGCTCGACACCAAGGCGACGGTCTTCATGCCCGAGGGTGCGGCCATCGTCAAGGAGAAGGCGACCCGCGCGTACGGTGCCGACGTCCGCTTCGCCGGCGCCAGCATCGACGACGCACTGCTGGCCGCCCGTGCCTTCGCGGCCGAGACCGGCGCCGTCCTCATCCACCCCTTCGACCACCCGGACGTCGTGGCCGGCCAGGCCACCGTCGGCATGGAGATCCTCGAGCAGTGCCCAGACGTGCGCACCATCGTGGTGGGCACCGGAGGCGGCGGGCTGACGGCGGGCATCGCGTTGGCGGCGCACCACCTCAAGCAAGGCGTTCGAGTGGTCGGCGTGCAGGCAGAGGGTGCCGCGGCGTACCCGGAGTCGCTCAAGGCGGGCCAGCCGCTGGCCCTGGAGCGGATGACCACCATGGCCGACGGCATCGCGGTCGGCTGCCCTGGCGACGTGCCGTTCGGGATGATCCAGGAGTACGTCGACTCCGTCGTGACCGTGTCCGAGGAGTCGCTGTCGCGGGCGCTGGTGCTGCTGCTGGAGCGGGCCAAGCTCGTGGTCGAGCCGGCTGGCGGCGCCGCCGTGGCCGCGCTGCTGGACGATCCAGCGTCCTACGATCCGCCGGTGGTCGCCGTGCTGTCCGGCGGCAACATCGACCCGCTGTTGCTGCTGCGGGTGATCCGCCACGGCATGGCGTCCGCCGGGCGCTATCTGTCGCTGCGGGTGCGGGTGCCCGACGCCCCTGGCGGGCTGGCCCGGCTACTGGCCGAGCTGGCCTCCGTCAACGCCAACGTCCTGGACGTGGTGCACGAGCGCACCGGCGCGAGCCTGTCGATCGAGGAGGTCGAGATCGCGTTGCAGCTGGAGACCAGGGGACCCGACCACTGCGACCGGGTGCTGGCCAAGCTGCGCGAGTCGGGCTACGCGGTGGCCATTTCAGAGCGCTGATCCCGACCCGCGGACGCGGGACCGGACCCCCGAAATGATCACGTTCAGCACGAAATCTCGTGTCGCACCATGCTTGCAAGCCTCATGAGGGTCGGGCACGCATGGTGATGGGTGTGGAAGCGTCCCGCTCGATCAATCGCCGACCGTTCGAGGCGACGATGTGAGGTCGCTGCATCGACGCGGTGAGATCGCCGTGATCAGGGCGATCGCACCCTCATACGGTGCTCACAGTGATCTCACACGGTTGCCCCAGCCCGGCCGGGCAGGCTCGAAACACGGCGCGAACGAACCCTCACGCGGTTTCCTCGCGATGTCCGAACCCGCGGTTCGGAGAGTCTCCCGTTCAGAGCGTCGACCTTCCAATCTGGCAATCGGACTTGACGATTTGATAGTTCGAGTTCCACTATGTGATGCATGAACACCCTCAGCGTGCGTGAGATCCTCCAGCAGGTGGCCGACGGCCGGCTCGATCCGACCCAGGCGGCCGTCCTGCTCGACCAGGTCGACGACACGTCGGGGAATGCGCCTGCCGACGACACCGCCGACGACGGCACGGCCGCCGGAAGCGCGGAGCCTGGCGCGGGCAGCCGCGTCGGCGGGGGCAGGGCGGTGGCCGCGCCGAAGATCGATCGCATCCAGGTCCAGGCCACCTCGCGGCGCGTTGTCGTCACTGGGGACCCCAGCGTCGCCACCGTCGCCGTCGACGGCCAGCACACCGTCCGGCGCGACGGCACCACTCTCCACATCAGCGGTGAGTCCGAGCTGGTGCCCACCGAGGGTGCGTTCGTCCTGCTGGCGGGCGGCCGCTGGCGCGACGTCGCCGCCCGGTTCCAGAACCCCGGGCAGCTTCTCGACCTGCGGGTCCGGGTGAACCCCGAGCTCGCCGTCGGCGTGGAGGTCATCGCCGGGTCGCTGCAGGTCAGCAGGGTTCCGGCCGTCGACCACGTCCGCGTGACCGCCGGGTCGCTGCGAGTCCACGACCTGGAGAGCCCGGTCGACCTGCTCGTGCAGGCCGGCTCCGGACAGGTCGAGACCCGTCAGCTCGCCGGGCGCTCGCGGATGCGGTGCGAGTCCGGTTCGTTGCAGCTCACCCTGCTCGACGGGTCCGATGTCCGGGTGCGCTCCGACGTCCAGCTCGGCCGCCTGCGCACGGTGCCCGAGCGCACCGGACGCGACCGCGACCGTGACGTCGTCCTCGGCACAGGCGCCGCCGAGATCGACGTCGAGGTCGTCATGGGCGACGTCACGGTCACGCTGCCGGCGGGTGGCCGCCGATGAGTTCCGACCTCCGTCCCGACGCCCACGCACTGCATCACCAGGCACCCGCCGACTGCCCGGTCTGCGGCGTGAAACTGCACGTCACCAGGCTGGGCTGCGACTCGTGCGGCACGGAGCTGTCCGGACGCTTCGCGTCGTGCCCCTACTGCGCGCTCAACGCGCAGGACCAGAAAATTCTGAGCACGTTCCTGGTCTCCCGGGGCAATATGAAGGAGCTTGCCCGCGAGCTGGGCGTCAGCTACCCGACGGCCCGGCAGCGGTTCGCCGAGCTTCTGGCGCGGCTTGGATTGGAGGAGACGGTGGAGGCAGGCGCGAGCCAGGCGGACGCCGTCGATCGCGAAGCGGTTCTGCGGCGGCTGGCCGCGGGTGAGCTCGATCTGGACCAGGCGACCGAACTGTTGAGCTGAGCGCGAACAGTTAAAAATCAGGATTGACTTATATAAGCGTTGGCGGGCATTCTGGCGCGTGCCGGTAGCTCGTCCGAGCGGTGCGGTGTCGCGACCTGACCCTGTCGGAGGCACCTGTCACCATGCCCACACCACTCACACGAGAGGACACCACCGTGAACGCCATCACCGCCGAGGGTCTGGTCAAGACCTTCGGCTCCGGGGAGAAGGCCGTGAAGGCCGTCGGGGGAGTCGACCTGGTCGTGCCCGAGGGCACCGTGGTCGGCATGCTCGGTCCGAACGGCGCGGGCAAGACCACGACCGTCCGCATGCTCACCACCCTGCTGGCGCCCGACGCCGGACGCGCGATCGTCGCCGGCCACGACGTCGTCAAGGAGCCGCAGGCCGTCCGGTCCAAGATCGGCCTCTCCGGCCAGTACGCGGCCGTCGACGAGAACCTCACCGGTCGCGAAAACCTCTGGCTGTTCGGCCGGCTCTACCAGCTCTCCCGGCAGCAGGCGTCCCAGCGGGCCGAAGAGCTGCTCGAGCAGTTCAACCTCACCGAGGCCGCCGACCGGACGCTCAAGACCTACTCCGGTGGCATGCGCAGGCGGCTCGACCTCGCCGGCAGCCTCATCGTGCACCCGAAGATCCTCTTCCTGGACGAGCCCACCACCGGCCTCGACCCGAGCAGCCGGCTCGACCTGTGGGACGTCATCCGCGAGCGGGTCGCCGACGGCGCGACCATCCTGCTGACCACGCAGTACCTCGAGGAGGCCGACGCACTGGCCGACAACATCGTCGTCATCGACCACGGCCACATCATCGCCCAGGGGACCGCCGACCAGCTCAAGGCGCAGATCGGTGGCGAGCGCATCGAGGTCGTGGTCCGTGACGCCGAGGCGCTCGACACCGCCGAGCAGGTGCTCAACCTCGGCAGTGGCGGGCAGTGTGTGCGCGACGACCACACCCGCAAGCTCATCGTTCCCACCCATACCGGCTCGAAGGGTCTGATCCAGGTGATCCGCGACCTCGACGAGGCCGGCGTGGCCATCGACGACATCGCATTGCGCCGGCCCACGCTCGACGACGTCTTCGTCAAGCTCACCGGCCGTCACGCCGAAGAAGAGACGCCGGCCACCGAGCCGGCAGGGAGGGCATCGTGACCACCACCGACCTCATGCCGAGCGCCAGTCGGGTCGGGCTCAGCCAGGCGTTCACCGACGCCATGACCATCACCTGGCGGAACATCCGGGCCGGCCTGCGGGTGCCGGATAACCAGATCTACATGTTCATCCAGCCGATCATGTTCGTGCTGCTGTTCGCCTACGTGTTCGGCGGCGCGATCCAGGCCCCCGGTGTCGACTACACCGAGTACCTGATGGCCGGCATCTTCGTCCAGACCATGGCGTTCGCGTGTGCGCCGGCCAGTGTCGGTCTCGCCGACGACATGCAGAAGGGTCTGATCGACCGGTTCCGGTCGCTGCCGATGGCCCGTTCCGCGGTGATTTCCGGGCGTGTCGTGGCCGACCTGGTGAACCAGTTCATCGTGCTGGTCATCATGATCGTCTGCGGGTTCATCGTCGGCTGGACGTTCCACAACGGTTTCGGCCAGTTCCTCGCCGCGATCGGGCTGATGATGCTGTTCGCGTTCGCGATGCTCTGGGTCGGCGCCTACATCGGGCTGTCGGTCGGCAACCCGCAGGTGGCCGCGTCCGCCGGGCTGATCTGGCTGTTCCCGGTCGTGTTCATGTCCAACGCGTTCGTGCCGCCGTCCACGATGCCGTCCGTCGTTCAGGCCATCGCGGAGTGGAATCCCGTCAGCGCCATGGTGGCCGGTGCCCGCGACCTGTTCGGCAACCAGGGCATCATCGACTCCGACGCCTGGCCGATGGAGAACCCGGTCGCGGCCGCACTGCTGTGGTGCCTGCTGATCATTGCGGTCTTCGCGCCGCTGGCGATCCGCAAGTACAAGGCCGCCTCCAGCAAGTAACCAGAGGCCCAGCCCCACACGCGACGAGGTGCCGCTCGCGATCTTCGCGAGCGGCACCTCGTCCGCGTTCTCGGTGGCGTCAAGCGCCGTAGGGCTTGGCGCTGACGACCTCGACGGTAATGGTGCTGCCGTTGGGAGCCTGGTAGGAGGCGGTGTCGCCGACCTTCTTGCCGCTGATGGCGGCGCCGAGCGGCGACTTCAGCGAGTAGACGTCGAGGTCGACGGAGTTGTCCAGGGACGCGAGCTCGCGGGAGCCGAGCAGGAAGCGCTCGACGTCGTCGTCGCCCTCGAAGCGGATCTCGACGATCATGCCGGGCTCCACGACGCCGTCGTCGGGTGGGTCGCCGACCTGTGCCCGCTGCAGGAGCTGCTGCAGCTGGTGGATGCGGGCCTCCTGCTTGCCCTGCTCTTCCTTGGCCGCGTGATACCCGCCGTTCTCCGACAGGTCGCCCTCGGCGCGCGCCTCCTCGATCCGCTTCGCGATCTCGAGCCGAGCCGGGCCCATCAGATGCTCCAGCTCCTGCTTGAGGCGGTCGTAGGCATCCTGGGTGAGCCAGGCGACGTTTTCGCTCGTAGCGGTCACGGCAACTGCTCCTCGGGTTCAATCGGGTTCGGTGCGCACTCGTCGTGGGTGTGCTGCACCGCCGGGCCAGCCGCCCGGAGGAAGGTGACGGGGGAATCCACAAGGATACAAGGTTTGTGGCGGCCCGACGATTTTCGCAGTTCAGCGGGCTAGTCGGAGGCTGCGCTGCACCCGGTCAGCTCCGGTGCGATGCCGTCGCCCTGGAGAGGGATCTCGGCGTCGACCCGCAGGTGTTCCTCGGGCCCGGCCGGCACGTCGAGCTCGAGCTGTCCGACGACGATCTGCCGCACGTCGACGGCGACGAGCTCGCAGGTGACGGCGAGGCCGGCGTCGCGGCGCAGCTCGACGGTGACGGGCAGGACGTCGCCACGTGGCGGGTCCCAGGAGTGCAGGCTCGCATCGAGCGGTGAGTTGACGGTACGCACGATGAGCCACGAGGCCACGGCCACCAGGACGACGAACGCGGCGGAGACGGCGACGATCGGGCCACGGCCGCGGCCGTGGCGGCGGCCGTACCGCTCGGCCAGGAGATCGCTCGGCTCGGTCTGGTTGTCGGCCATCAGGCTGCGTCCAAGGGGCTGGCGGATCGGTTGTCGGTGCTGTGCGGCACCATTATCCCGTGGATGGTTCCGAGGGGCGAGCCTCCCCCGCACCGAGCCGTCCACGGGATACGACGCGAACGATGGGGTCCTGGTGAAAGAGCCGCTGCGGCTGATGCACGTCCATGCTCATCCCGACGACGAGTCCAGCAAGGGCGCGGCGTCCACGGCGCGCTACGTCGCCGAGGGCGTCGACGTCCTGGTGGTCACCTGCACCGGCGGCGAACGCGGCTCCATCCTCAACCCGAAGATGGAGCGGCCCGACGTGCTGGCGAACATGAGCGCCATCCGCCGGCAGGAGATGGACGCGGCGCGGCAGATCCTCGGTGTGCGGCAGGAGTGGCTGGGCTTCGTCGACTCCGGCCTGCCCGAGGGTGACCCGCTGCCGCCGCTCCCAGAGGGGACCTTCGGGTTGATGCCGGTCGAGAAGGCCGCCGAGCCGCTGGTCGAGGTGATCCGGCGGTTCCGCCCGCACGTCGTCACCACGTACGACGAGAACGGCGGCTACCCGCATCCGGACCACATCATGTGCCACAAGGTCACTGTGGCCGCGTTCGAGGCTGCCGGTGACGCGGGCCAGTACAGCGGCACCGGCGAGCCGTGGCAGCCGGCCAAGCTCTACTACCACCACGCGTTCAGCCGCGGCCGGATGCTGGCGCTGCACGAGGAGATGGAGCGGCGCGGTCTTCGGTCGCCGTACGCGGACAGGCTCGAGGAGTGGACCGACACGGCCTGGGACGACCGCGTGACCACGAAGGTGGAGTGCGCCGAGTACTTCCCGGTGCGCGACCGCGCGCTACTGGCGCACGCCACCCAGATCGATCCGGACGGCCCGTGGTTCGCCGTCCCGCTGGAGGTCCACCAGGCGGCCTGGCCCACCGAGGACTACGAGCTGGTCACGTCGCACGTTCCCACCGACCTCCCCGAGGACGACCTCTTCGCCGGGCTGCGCTGACCTTTGACGACCAACGGTGCGACAATGAGCCTGCAAGGCGTGACGACGAGGAGGTGGGCGCCGTGTACCTGATGGCGGCCGCCGCGGAGGCAGAGTCCGAGAACGCCGAGATCGGCCCCGGTCTGCTCGGATTCCTGGTGGTGATCTTCCTGCTGGTGGCGCTGCTGGTGCTGTACCGCAGCATGCGCAAGCAGATCCGCAAGGTCGACTTCGACGACGAGGGCCTCACCGACGCCGAGCGGATGCGCGGGCACCGCGAGCCGTCGGACTGACCGCATGGCGACGCGGTCCGGCCGGCGAGCCGGCACCGGAGCCGGCAGCGCCGTCGTCCAGACGCTGGTCGCGGTGCGGCGGGCCCGCGACTTCATCGACCGCTCGTACGCCGATCCCGTCGAGCTGGCCGACATCGCGGCCGCGGCCGGATACTCGCGCTTCCACCTGGTCCGCGCCTTCCAGGCCGCGTACGGCGAGACACCGGGCCGCTACCTCACCCGTCGGCGCGTCGAGCGTGCGCAGGAGCTGCTGCGCGTCGCCGATCTCAGTGTCACGGAGATCTGCCACCTGGTCGGCTTCTCCAGCCTGGGTTCGTTCAGCAGCCTCTTCACCGACCTGGTCGGCGTGTCGCCGTCGCGCTTCCAGCGCGACGCCCACGCAGCCGGTCCGCCGCTGATCCCGGGCTGCTACATCCTCATGTGGAGTGGGCCGCACCAGCAATCGGTGGCATCGCGGTCGAAGAGAGCAACGACGGAGAAGCCCGACGGCGACGGTGCCCCGTAGCGTCGTGCACGACGAAGTGCCGAGCGAACGGAGGAATCATGATCACCAAGCTGGGTGTCGCCGGCGTGTATGTCGACGACTACGACGAAGCACTCGACTTCTTCATCAACAAACTGGGCTTCGAGCTGCGCTCCGACGTGCGCATGGAAAACGGCTACCGGTGGCTGACGGTGGGCCCGCCGGCCAGCCCGGACTTCCAGCTCTCCCTGACGGTCCCCGGTCCGCCGATGCACGACGAGGAGACGGCGGCGACGCTGCGTGAGCTGATGGCCAAGGGCGCGTTGAGCGCGGGCGCGTGGAACACCGACGACTGTCGCCGAACGTTCGAGGAGTACACCGCCCGGGGAGTGGAGTTCCTGCAGGAACCGGCCGACCGGCCGTACGGCGTCGAGGCGGTGTTCCGCGACAACTCCGGGAACTGGTACAGCCTCAACGAGCTGAACGACAAGGCACTGGACCAGAAGGCCATGCGCGAGGCATTCGAGCCCGGCGACTCCTGACCATCCGAAGAGAGGTCGGTGGCCGTGCGGCACTGACCTCTCTTGACGCCCCATGATCATCGTGTTAGGCATTGGCGGGCTTGCGCCATGGGGTTTCGGCCCCAAAAGGGGGGCGCGGGCGTCACGGGGAAACGGGGGGAATGTCATGGTGCGTTTGTCGCGCGCTCGTGCCGCAGCAGCACTCGCGACCGGTGTGGTCGCCGTCAGTGGAGTCCTGGTCGGAGCATCGGTCGCCGCCAACGCCTCCGGCGGTGGCTGGCACGGGTCTTCCGAGCCGAAGCCGGTCGTCGAGCTGGACGGTCCGCGCGGAGTCGCGGTCGACCAGGCCGGACGCATCGTCGTCGGTGAAGCTGACGGGACCATCAGCCTCGTCATCGATCGCGGGCGCGAGCCGAAGGTGCACGAGCTCGGCCAGGTGCCAGCCGGCTTCATCGCGCCGGCGGTGGCAGTGTCGAGGGCTGGACGGGTGTTCGCCCTCACCACGGCCGGCGAGCCTGGCACCGGCGCGGCAACGCTCTACCAGGTGCGGCCGGGCCGCTCACCCAAGGTCATCGCCGACATCGGCGCCTACCAGCAGGACGATCCCGATCCGTTCGACCTCGAGGACAACCCGACGGAGACGAACCCGTTCGGGCTGGCGGCGCTGACGGACGGCAGCGTGCTGGTGGCCGACGCGGCCGGCAACGACCTCCTGCGCGTCTACCCGAACGGGCACATCGTCACGGTGGCCCGGCTGGCGAACCGGGTGGTCGAGGTGCCGGAGGAACTGCCGGACGAGGTGGACGGCGAGCCGCTGCCGCCGGCCGGAGCGCGCATCCCGTCCGAGGGTGTCGCGACGTCTGTGACCGTCGGCTCCGACGGCTACTGGTACGTCGGTGAGCTACGCGGCTTCCCAGCCACGCCGGGCACCTCGCAGATCTGGCGGATCAAGCCAGGCTCGGTCGACGCGGTCTGCGACCCCGAGCGTCCGAACAGGGGCGACTGCAGGCGCTTCGCCGACGGCCTGACCTCCGTTGTCGATCTGGCCAGCGGCAAGCACGGCACCATCTACGCGGTCCAGCTGGTCAACCAGAGCTGGCTGCAGTGGGAGCTGGGTCTGGTCGACCCGCCGGTCGGCGGTCTGATCAAGGTCCGGCCGGGCGGTTCGCGTTCCGAGATCGCCCCCGGCTCGTTCATCCTGCCCGGCGGAGTCGACGTCGGATTGCATGGAAAGCTCTATGTGGCCGCGCCGGTATTCGGCCCCGGAGCACTCTTGCGATTGGGCTGAGAAGGGACCCGCCGAGCGTCGGGAAATTGTGATGGCGAATTGAATTCTCGTCACATTGGCCGTCACATTCCCGACGCCTCGCTGGGCGACTGGCCTGCGTTGACACAGAGCGATCACATGGTGCATAGTCTCCGACGTCAGGTCATCGCGTCGGCCTTTCGAGGGCCTGACGGGCACCGTTGATTGGTGCTGAGAAGCCAAGAGCCGGGGGGCACTCGCCCTTCGGTGTCGGTCTCGACTAGTCATGCTGTCGGCATGAATTGTGTCGTCATCGACGCCGAAGGGCGATTGGCATGTTCGACTTTTGTCGAATATGGCGCTCCGGTGGCCGTGTTGCCTCGGGCATGCCGGGTTCACCCGTCGACGCGTTGCCGCGCTACGGTCGCCGGTACGTCCGCCGCGGCACATGGCGGCTAGCGTGGGTGGGATGACGAACCGTCTGCGCGACGCTCGTAGCCCGTACCTGCTCCAGCACGCCGACAACCCGGTCGACTGGTGGGAATGGGGCGACGACGCCTTCGAGGAGGCGCGCGGTCGGGACGTGCCGGTGCTGCTGAGCGTCGGGTACGCGGCCTGCCACTGGTGCCACGTCATGGCGCACGAGTCGTTCGAGGACGAGCACGTCGCCCGGTACCTCAATGAGCACTTCGTCTCCATCAAGGTCGACCGCGAGGAGCGGCCCGACGTCGACGCCGTCTACATGGAGTCGGTGCAGGCGCTGACCGGGCAGGGCGGCTGGCCGATGACGGCGTTCCTCACGCCCGACGGGCGGCCGTTCTACGCTGGGACGTACTTCCCGCCGGTGCCGCGGCTGGGCATGCCGTCGTTCCGGCAGGTCCTGCAGGCGGTCGAGGAGGCATGGACGCAGCGGCGCGGCGACGTCACGGAGTCGGCGGCGCGGATCGCCGACGCTCTCGGCGGCGGCGCCCGGATCGGCACCGGCGAGGCGCCGCCGACGCCGGAGCGCCTGGACGCCGCGGCGAGCCGGCTGATGGCCGAGCTGGACCCCGTCGACGGCGGGTTCGGCGGTGCGCCGAAGTTCCCGCCGTCCATGGCGCTGGAGTTCCTGCTGCGTCACCACGCCCGCACCGGCGACGGCGGTGCGCTGTCCGCCGTCGAGCTGACCTGTGAGCGGATGGCCCGCGGCGGCATCTACGACCAGCTCGGCGGCGGCTTCGCACGCTACAGCGTCGACGCCTCGTGGGTGGTTCCGCACTTCGAGAAGATGCTTTACGACAACGCCCTGCTGCTGCGGGTCTACACCCACCTCTGGCGCGCGACGGGGTCCGTGCTGGCCGAGCGGGTGATCCGCGAGACCGCGGGCTTCCTCCTGCGTGACCTGGGCACCGCGGAGGGCGGCTTCGCCAGCTCGCTCGACGCCGACTCCCCGCCAGCGCCCGGCGCGCACCCGGTCGAGGGCGCGTTCTACGTGTGGACCCCAGAGCAGCTCGGTGCGGAGCTGGGTGACGACGACGGCGCCTGGGCGGCGGCACTGTTCGGGGTCACGGCCGAGGGCACGTTCGAGCACGGCGCGTCGACGCTGCGGTTGCTCACCGAGCCTGACGACGTCGGCCGGTGGGAACGGGTGCGCGGCACGCTGTTCGAGGCGCGGCGACGGCGCCCGGGACCGGGTCGCGACGACAAGGTGGTCGCGGCCTGGAACGGGCTGGCGGTCGCGGCGCTCGCGGAGGCGGGCGCGCTGCTGGACCAGCCCGCGTGGATCGACGCCGCGGTGGCCTGCGCCGACCTGCTGGTTCGCATGCACCTGGACGAGCAGGGCCGGCTGCGACGGGTCTCCCGTGACGGCGTCGCCGGCGGTCACCCGGGCGTGCTCGAGGACTACGCCGACCTGGCCGAGGGGTTCCTCGCCCTGCTCGCGGTTACCGGCGATCCGGCCTGGCTGTCGCTGGCCGAGCAGCTGCTCGAGGTCGTGCTGACTGCGTTCTCCGACCCCGTCGGCGGCTTCTTCGACACTGGCGCCGACGTCACCGACGTGCGGTTGGCCGGGCTGCGGCGGCCGCAGGACCCGACCGACAACGCCACCCCCGCCGGCTGGTCGGCCGCCGCCGGGGCGCTGCTGAGCTTCGCCGCGTACACCGGCTCGGCCCGGCACCGCGAGGCCGCCGCGGACGCGCTGCACATCTACGACGCACTGGCCGCCCGGGCGCCTCGGTTCGGCGGGTGGGGGCTCGCGGTGGCGGAGGCGTACCTGGCTGGGCCGCTCGAGGTGGCGGTCGTTGGACCGGCTGGCGACGAGCGGACCGGGGAGCTGCACGCCGCCGCGCTGCGCGGCACCTCGCCGGGTGCGGTCGTGGTGGCCGGCGACCCCGCTGATCCCGCGGTGTGGTCGATTCCGCTGCTGCGCGACCGCGACGTGATCGGTGGTGTGCCGGCCGCGTACGTCTGCCGCGGCTTCGTCTGCGACCTGCCGCTCACCGACTCCGAGCGGCTGGCCGCACGCGTCGCCGCGCCCTGATCGCGACAACCGAGTACGCCCAGAGCAAACGAGCCTGGCCGCAACCCTGTAATCATGTAATCATCGCAACATGAGCAACGAACAGGTGGAGAAGGTCCGTGGCTGGCTCACCGGCCGGTTGCCGGACGACTGGTTCGAAGGACCCGTCGAGGTCACCATCGACCGCGAAGAGATCACGATCGTCGGCCGCATCCCGGCGCCGCCGACGGCTGAGGGCGTCTCCGACGTCGAACGCGAAGCGGCGCTCTCGGGCCGGGTCAGCGCGTTCCGCGAGAGCACTCGGGAGCGGCGCATCGAGATCGCCCGTGAGCTCGAGCACCGCAGCGGCCGCAAGGTCGCTTGGGGTGTCGAGTGCGGCGACCGGCAGGAGCTGTTCACCCGGCTGGCCGCGCCGGTCATGACCCGGCTGCGCCAGCCGGAGCGTCAGGTCCTGGACACGCTGGTGGACGCCGGCGTGGCGCGGTCGCGGTCCGAGGCCCTCGCGTGGTGCGTCAAGCTGGTGGCGAAGAACGCCGACACCTGGCTGGCCGACCTGCGTCAGGCGCTGACCCACGTCGAGGAGGTGCGCTCGGCCGGCCCCACCCCCGACCCATGATCATCAACAGTTGGCGACGCTACTGGTTTCCACTCGACCGATCGGTCCCCGACTTGTGCGACAGCTTCCGCAGCCATCGTCGATGATCACAGGCTGACACGTCGGGTGAGCCGGGCGCACGAATCCCGACGAGGGCGGGCGCCCACCTCAGACCGGCGGGGGGCGTACCGCCGGCCCTCAGGTGGTGACGGCGGCGCCGGCCCCGACACCGAACGCGGCCAGCCAGATGCCGACGTGGTGACTGGCGAACCCGGCCAAGGTGAACGCGTGGAACACCTCGTGGAACCCGAACCAGCGCGGCGACGGGTTCGGCCGCTGCGTGCCGTACACGATGGCGCCGACGGTGTACATCAGGCCGCCGACGATGATCAGCGTCACCACCGCGGCGCCGCCGTTGCTGGCGAACTGCGGCAGCCAGAACACCGCCGCCCAGCCCAGCGCCAGGTAGATGGGCACGTAGAGCCAGCGCGGCGCACTCACCCACAGGACCCGGAAACCGACTCCGAGCAGCGCACCGGCCCAGACCAGTGACAGCAGCAGCTGAGCCTGGCCATCCGGGAGGACGAGCACGGTGAACGGCGTGTACGTGCCGGCGATGATCAGGAAGATGTTGGCGTGGTCGAGCCGGCGCAGGGCGGCCTGGGTGCGCGGCGACCACCGGCCGCGGTGGTAGATGGCGCTGATACCGAACAGCAGCGCCGCGGTCAGGGTGTAGATGGCGCTGCTGACCCGCACCTGCGTCGACGGCGCAACGATCACCAGGACCAGGCCGGCGAGCACCGCGACCGGGAAGGTCCCCGCATGCAGCCAGCCCCGTAATCTGGGCTTGACCGCCGCGACTGCCTCGCGCACGTGCTCGTCGAACGTCATGAATGTCACCGTACCCGCGAATTCGGGCGCCCGCCCCGGGTGAGAGTAGTCTCTCGGCTGAGAAAGGGACATCCCCCGGCGGGCGACGATGCTGGAGGTGCAGCGGTCGATGGGTCTATCCGACCTGGTCTACCGACTCTATGAGAAGCGCATTCGGCGGCGCCTTGACCGGCACCGCCTGCCTCGCCACGTCGCGGTCCTCATGGACGGCAACAGACGGTGGGCGCGCGCGTTCGGAGCGCCCACCTCCAGCGGCCACCAGGCCGGCGCGGAGAAGGCGCAGGAGTTCCTCGGCTGGTGCGACGAGCTCGACGTGGGCGTCGTGACGCTGTGGATGCTGTCCACCGACAACCTCGACCGCCCCGAGGACGAGCTGGTGCCGCTGCTGGGCATCATCGAGAACCTCATCGACGACATCGCCGCCACCGGCCGCTGGCGCGTCCACCCGATGGGCGCGCTCGACCTGCTGCCCGACCGCACCGCCTCCGTCATCAAGGAGGCGGCCGACCGCACCCGCGGCCTGTCCGGCATGCACGTCAACGTCGCCGTCGGCTACGGGGGACGGCACGAGATCGCCGACGCCGTCCGGGCGCTGTTGCAGGAGCACGCGTCGAAGGGTGCCTCGCTGGAGGAGGTGGCCGAGGTGATCACCGTCGAGGGCATCGCCGCGCACCTCTACACCAAGGGCCAGCCCGACCCCGACCTCGTCATCCGGGCCAGCGGCGAGCAGCGGCTGTCCGGGTTCATGCTCTGGCAGAGCGCCAACTCCGAGTTCTACTTCTGCGAAGCGCTGTGGCCTGACTTCCGGCGCGTCGACTTCCTCCGTGCCCTGCGCTCGTACAGCGAGCGGGAGCGCCGCTACGGCCGCTGAGGCCGGGGGGATCGGCCGAGGAAGGCGACCAGCTGGTCGCCGGGCCCGTCCGTCGCCGCGACTGTGATCGGCGCGGCGAACCGGGCCGGCCGGTCGGCGTCGGTCACCAGCAGCCGTGCCAGCTCCAGCAGGTCCGCCGCGAACGACGGGGGCAGCGGCCGGTCGTGCCCGCACGCGCGCGCCACGTCCCAGCCGTGCACGGCGATCTCCAGCGCGCCGGTACCGGCGACGACGTCGAGCCCGAGCCGGTGTCCCCCGACGGAGACGACGGCGGGGCCATCCGCGGCGGCGCACCGGCCGAGGAGGCGGCACGCGCTGGCCTTGACCGCCTCGACGGGGTCGAGGTCACCGGTAGCGGCGGGCACGGCGTCGACGGCGAGCGACCCGCTGCCGGCGGCCTCGCACAACGCGGTCAGGGAGTCGTCGACGTGCCACAGCAGCGTGCGCAAGTCCCAGCCGGCGCAGGGCGTGGGCCGCACCATCAGAGCCGGCGCGACCAGGTTGAGGCTGCCCAGCGCGTAGGCGACGGCCCGTTCCAGCAGCTCGACCCCGCTGGCCGCGTCGGCGCCTGCAGGGCCGGCACCGGCCGGGCCCGAGCCGTCCTCCGGACCCGGCGGCCCGGTCATCGGACCGGCGTGTCCGGCGGCGTGTCCGGCAGCCCGAACAGCGGGAACAGGCTCACATCGAAGAACTGGGCGACGTGGGAGATCCCGGCCGGCGTCATCGTGACCACCTGGACGGCGAACGGCCGGTGCACACCGTCCGGGCCACGCAGGTACTGGGCCAGCGCCGGCTGCCCGTTCGCGGAGGTGGGCACGATACGCAGGTCGCCGGAGGCCTTCGCCGGGCAGGCGATGGTGATCAGCGCACCGATGTCGGCCGGCCCGCGGAACCAGGCGGCGAACGGCGGCATCTCCCAGACCGCGTCGGCGGTGAGGTGACGCACGATCGCGTCGACGTCGTAGCGCTCGAACGCGTCGGTGTAGCGGTCGAGCTTCTCCCGCAGCTCCGGCGTCAGCTCGCCGACCAGGTCGTCCTCGGACGGCGCGATCTTGTCGAGCTGGGCGTGGGCGCGCTGGAGCATGCTGTTGACCGCGGCGGTGGACGTCTCGAGCAGGTCGGCCACCTCGGCGGCCTTCCACCGCAGCACGTCGCGCAGCACGAGGACGGCGCGCTGCCGCGCCGGCAGGTGCTGCAGCGCTGCCACCAGCGCGAGCCGGACGCTCTCGCGGGATGTCACGACGGTGGCGGGGTCGACGCCGTCGGTGCTGTCGCCGCCGACGGCGACGTCGGGCAGCGGCTCCAGCCACGGCACCTCGGTGCGTTCGATCAGGTCGCCCGCGGGCTCCGTGCTCGGCCCGCCGAGGCCGGTCGGCATCGGCCGGCGGCCGCGGCTCTCCAACGCTGTCAGGCAGGCGCTGGTGGCGATGCGGTAGAGCCAGGTCCGCAGGGACGAGCGCCCCTCGAACCGGTCGTAAGCCCGCCAGGCGCGCAGGTAGGTCTCCTGCACGAGGTCCTCCGCGTCGTGCACGGAGCCGAGCATCCGGTAGCAGTGCGCCAGCAGCTCGCGCCGGTAGGGATCGGCGAGCTGTTGGAAGTCGCCCGCGGTCTGGTCGGTCGTGGTCGGCACCGTCGCCTCCTTCGTCCGGGTCGACACTACGCCGACGACGGCGTCCGCTCGAGGTCTGCTCGACGTCGTCCCAGCGACGTCCGCTCGACGTTCGCGGACCCCGGCGCCGATCACGACCGCTCCGACGTCGCCGCCATCTGCGCCTGGTGCTCCGGGCTGATCTGGATGATCTGCACGTAGTTGCCGTCGGGGTCCTCGGCGGTGGCGAACAGGCTGCCGTCGCGGTCCTCCAGCGGCGCCACCCAGGTCACACCCAGCTCATCCAGCCGGCCGGCGACGGCGCGGGCGTCGGCGACGTCGAAGTTGAGGATCAAGCGGCCAGGCTCGGGGTTGGTGGCACCGATGTCGTCCCGGGTGTCGATCATCAGGTAGAACTCGCCGAACCTGAGGATGCGGTAGTTCTCCACCCGTGCGTCGTCGACGGGGGACAGGACCGAGGCGTACCAGGCACCAAGCCGCTCGGGGTCGGTGCTGGACAGCAGCATGCTGCCGAGGACGGCTCCACTCATGATGATCTCCTTCTCGTCGGGCTCCTCGTGGGTACAGACCGCCGCGGCCGGCGGAACTCATCGGCGCCGGCGAACTTTGTCGGAGCCCGCTGGTTGACTGTGGCTATGACTGAATCGCCCGTGCTCGTCCTCGGCGCCACCGGCTCCACCGGCCGGCGGGTCGCCGGGCTGTTACGTGCTCGCGGGGTGCCGGTCCGGGCGGCCGCGCGCACCGGCGAGGTCCGCTTCGACTGGACCGAGCCGCGGACGTGGGAGCCCGCGGTCGGCGGCGCCGACCGGATGTATCTGATGGCGCCCCACGAGCTGCCGGTCGATCCCGCGTTCGTCACCGTCGCGGTCGGCGCCGGGGTGCGCCGCATCGTCCTGCTGTCCAGCCGGGGCATCGAGGCGATGGGCGACCAGCGGCTGCTCGACGCTGAGCGCACCGTTCGCGACTCCGGCGCCGAGTGGACCATCGTCCGGGCCGACTGGTTCGACCAGAACTTCGACGAGGGCTTCTTCCGCCCCGCGGTCATGGCCGGCGAGCTGGCCATACCTCTCGACGACCACCGGCAGGGCTTCGTCGACGCCGACGACATCGCGGCGGTGGCTGTCACGGCGCTCACCGAGGACGGCCACGCCGGCCGCGGCTACGAGGTCACCGGACCGGAGGCGCTGTCCTTCGGTGCCGCGACCGACCTGGTCGGGCAGGCCGCCGGGCGCAGCGTCCAGTATCGCGGGTCGGCCGAGGAGTACCTGGTGGCGCAGGCGGCCCTCGGCGTACCGCGAGCCGAGGCCGAGCAGGCGGTGGCGGCGTTCGCGGCGCTGCGTGCACAGGGCGACCCCGAGCTCAGCGACGCCGTGCGCCAGGTCACCGGGCGGGCGCCGAAGCGGTTCGCGACGTACGCGGCCGAGGCCGCGGCCCGGGGTGCGTGGCGGGGGTGAGCACGCCGTCCGCGCGGGCGGGCTTGGTAGCGGCCCGCCCGGTCAGCGTCGCCGCGGCTCCATGTGTGGCGTCACACCTGGAGTTCGCCCGGCCGCTGGAACGATCCGATGATCCGGATGCCGTACTGGTCGACGACGTACGTCGTGTGGGTGTGCTTGCCGGCATGGCCCCGCGCCGCCTCTTCCGCGTTCCCGTAGGACGAGAACTCGCGCCCCGATTCGCGGCAGGTCGGACAGTGAGCGCGGTACGCCGGCGCCCAGCGCTGCTCCGGTGTCTCTTTCCCCGTGGTGCTCATGGCCTGGTCCGGCTCTGACGCTCCGCCCGGTGCTGGGCCCAGGTGACCGACGAACAAGGCCAGGGTTCGTGACACCGTCGGCAGGTGAGCGTGCTGCGCGGCGGCCACGACCGGCCCTGCTGATGGGTCGCGAGCAGCTCGTCCGCGTACGCGTCCACCCGTTCGGTCGACCAGTCGACGAGTCCGCGGCCGGGCGGCGAGCTCGGTGTCGTGATCCTCTTCGCGTCACGACTCGCGTTCACGTCGCGGAGCCCGTTCGAGGCACTCATCGCCGGGACCGGGATCCCCTGCCGTGCGGCGGCGTGACGACCACCGGTGAGCTGCTGGTAGCGCCGGCTGCCGGCCAGAGCTGTTCGGCCGTCTCGTCCGGCGTGGCGGGCACCATCAGCGACCGGCCCAAGTAGATGCTCAGTGCGGCATAGACCGAGCACACGTCGTGCCGGGACCGGTGCCATCGTCGTGCCTTGGTACGGCAGATGGTGCAGTTGCCGTTGCGGTCGACGCGGTGCGCTTGCTGGAGCATGGCGACAGCACTGAGGATGCGCAGCAGCCGCTCCGACGACTCGCGGTCCAGAACGCTGTCGCCCTCGAGCAGCCGCCCAGTCAGATTCTGCAGCTCGTTCCCGATCGCCTGGTAGCGCGACGGCGTGCCGTCATCGTCCGTGGTCGCCGGCTCGCCCGGTGCCGGTGTTGCCTCGTGCGACGCCTCAGGTGCGGCGGGGAGATCGAACTCGCCAGCCTTCGCGCCGTCGACGAATGCCGCTATCTCGTCGTGGGTGAAGATCAGCGCGGGACCGTCGGGATGGCGTGAGTTGCGCACCGCGATCGTGCCGGTGGGCAGCGGAGCCACTTCGACGCAGTTGCCCTGCGCTCCGCTCCGGGTGCTCTTGCGCCACACGGCGTGGGGGACGTCCGAGGCCGACATGCCATTGACGATGTTGTCCATGCCGCCTCATCTCCAGAGTGCCGACCCGTCTACACGTGCAGCTGCGCGTTGCAGACGAATCTAGCACGATTCATCTGCATGTGCAGCTGCACGCCCGATCGGTGTCGGCGTGTCTGTTGCACGCCAGCCAGGCACGCCTGCGCGAGGGGATCCGGGAAACTGTTGCGAGCCGCCCGACGCTTCAGCACATCACCATGCGCTCAGGCCGGGTTGAGGGCGAGAAAGGCCTGATGTCGTGCGCCGGCCAACCGGCGCGTCGCTAGATGTCCGCGCGGAGCTTCGCCAGGAGCTGCCGGCTGTCCTCGGGCGTCTCAGCATCGACCGAGAGGGTGTCGAGGACGCGCCCGTAGGTCTCCACCTCGTCAAGTCGATCGAGGTAGAGCGCCCCGGTGAGATGCTCGATGTAGACGAGTGTGGGGAGATCCTTCTCGGCGAACCGGAGCATGGTGAAGGCACCTTCGGCCGCGTTGGTGTTGCGGTCGTGGGTCAGGACCTGCACGGTGATGTGCGGCATGCTGGTCGCGTCGAGCATGGCACTGATCTGCGCTTTGAGCACACTGCGGCCCCCGATCGGGCGGTGCAGCACCGACTCATCGAGCACCACCCACAGGCGCGGGGCGCCCGGCCGGGCGAGAATCCGCTGCCGACGCCGTCGCAGGCCGATCCGCTGCTCGGTCTCATCCGTGGCGTGCTCCGGACGCCCGTGGGTCATCACCGCACGGGCGTAGTCCTCCGTCTGCAGGAGACCAGGCACGAACTGGTGCTCGTACGACTGGATGAGGGAGGCTGACTCCTCGAGCCCGACGAAGTCGTTGAACCACCCCGGGATCACGTCGTTGTAGCGATGCCACCAGCCCTGCTGGTTGGATTGCTTGACCATCTCGAGGAACACCTCACGTTCGGCCGGATCGTTGACGCCGTACGTGGTCAACAGATCCGCGACGTCCCGCTCTTTGAACCCGACTTTGCCGGCCTCGAGGCGGCTCATCTTGGATTCGGAGGCGCGGATGGTGAAGCCGGCATCGGCGCGTGACAGTTCGGCGGCCTCACGCAGGCGCCGCAGCTGCGCGCCCAGCACCATCCGACGTGCTGTTGGCGCGCTACCGCGCGCATCTAGCGGGCTGGTGCCCACTGCGTCGCCGCCCGTCATCTGCGTACCTTCCTCATTGGTCGCCCGTGAGACGACTCGGACCGGATGAGGCCGAGCCCTTCCTGCCGCAGACCTCATCATCCTACGGAGCCATCGCTTCATGATCCAGACCCAACGGTAGATGCCGATGAAAATCCCCTCGCGATCGGCGAATCGGACCGTTGCGCAGTTGATCACCTGCACCTACGCTATGGGCGACTGAACTGCTGGGTCTACAGCAAGGATTGATCAATGCCTGGTGCTCCTCAAACCGGCCGCGTGCCCGTCGGTGTGGATCCGAGCCGCGCGAGTATCGCTCGCGTGTACGACGCTGCCCTCGGCGGTAACGACAACTATGAGATCGACCGCGAGGTGTTGCGTCGAGTGGCGGCGGCCGCGCCCGAGGTGAACGACCTCGCGGTGGAGAACCGTAACTTCCTCATCCGGGCGTGCCGCTTCCTGGCGGCGCAGACGAACATCAGGCAGTTCCTCGACTGCGGGTCGGGCTTGCCGACGGCGGAAAACGTCCACCAGGTCGTCCAGCGGTTCCACCCGGAGGCGCGAGTCGTCTACATCGACAATGACCCAGTGGTGTTGGCACACGGTCGAGCGCTGCTCGAGGAGAACGAGTACACCCACTTCGTGTCGGCGGACATCTTCGACCCCCAGAGCGTCATGGAGAACCCGGTGGTGCGCAAGCACCTCGACCTCTCCGAGCCGGTCGCGTTCCTCCAGATGGGCACGCTGCACCATTTCGAAGGCCCGAAGGGGGGTCCAGTGCAGATCATGAAGTCGTTCATCGACGCGCTGGCGCCGGGCTCGTACGTGGCGATCTCGCACTTCCTGGACCCGGAGAACGAGTACACCGAGGTCGCGCGGCACATGGAGGAGCACTTCCGCGCCAGCCCGATGGGCTCCGGGACGTTCCGGACGAAGGGCGAGATCGAGGAGCTCTTCGATGGGCTGGAGTTGGTGGAGCCCGGTGTCACGCTGTGTGCGAAGTGGTGGCCGGACGGCCCGCAGCTCAAGGAGTTGAACCAGGCTCAGCAGTGCATCGCGGGCGGTATCGGGGTCAAGCGCTGACTGGTCAGCGTCAACTCAGGCACGCCAGGTGGGTCTGCTGGTCGGGCTGTCTGCCGGACCGCGACGCCACGTCGTCTCGGTCTCGTGCAACGCCGGAGGTGCGGACGGTCGCTCCTCCGGCGTGATCGTTTACGCGCGGTGGCGCGCGTGAAACACATCGTTCACGTCACGGTCAAGGCGTGTCCTATCGCGGGTGAAGGGCGCGGCGCTAATCTTGGTCTCGGCGGTCGGTGAGTAGCCGACCGTCCGGGAGGCCCGTCCTACGTGCTGATACCTAGGCGCGAACGGAGGGCCGGCACCCGGCCCAGTGGGCTCGGTCCCGGCACTCCGCGCGACACAGACGCCTGAGCCGTCAGGGTGCACTCAGGCGTGAGGGAGACGGACGTGGCCTCTTCCAGGAACCAGACCCGTCGTCGCACCACCCGGCCTGAGCCGGCCCGCCGCACCTACGTGCTCGATACGAGCGTGTTGCTGGCCGACCCGTACGCGATCCTCCGCTTCGCCGAGCACGAGGTCGTCCTGCCGATCGTGGTGATCACCGAACTCGAGGCCAAGCGGCATCACCCAGAGCTCGGGTACTTCGCCCGTGCCGCGTTGCGCCTGCTCGACGAGCTGCGCGTCGAGCACGGTCGCCTCGATGTTCCATTGCCGGTAGGCGATGACGGGACGGTCCGTGTCGAGCTCAACCACACCGATCCGGAGGTGCTGCCAGCAGGCTTTCGCCTGGGCGACAACGACTCCCGCATCCTCGCCGTGGCCCGCAACCTGGCCGCCGACGGCGCCGACGTCACCCTCGTCTCGAAGGACCTGCCGATGCGGGTCAAGGCCTCCTCGGTGGGCTTGCACGCGGAGGAGTACCGCGCGGAGACCGTCATCGAGTCCGGCTGGACCGGGATGGCCGAGCTGGAGGTCCCCGGTGGCGTGCTGGACGAGCTGTACGAGTCCGGTTACGCCGACCTCGAGCAGGCCCGCGAACTGCCGTGCCACACCGGCCTGGTGTTGCACAGCGAACGCGGCAGCGGCCTGGGCCGGATGACCGCGGACAAGCGCGTCCGCCTGGTCCGCGGCGACCGCGAGGCGTTCGGGCTGCACGGCCGCTCCGCCGAGCAGCGCATCGCGCTGGACCTGCTGCTCGACGACGAGGTCGGCATCGTCTCGCTGGGCGGCCGGGCTGGCACCGGCAAGTCGGCGTTGGCGTTGTGCGCGGGACTGGAGGCGGTTATGGAGCGCCGCGTGCACAAGAAGGTGGTCGTGTTCCGGCCGCTGTACGCCGTCGGCGGCCAGGACCTCGGGTACCTGCCCGGCAACGAGTCGGAGAAGATGAACCCCTGGGCACAGGCGGTCTTCGACACCCTCGGCGCCCTGACCACGCAGGACGTCATCGACGAGGTGGTCGCCCGCGGCATGCTCGAGGTGCTGCCGCTGACCCACATCCGTGGCCGGTCGCTGCACGACTCCTTCGTCGTCGTCGACGAGGCGCAGTCGCTGGAGCGCAACGTCCTGCTCACGGTGCTGTCGCGGGTGGGCAGCAACTCGCGGGTGGTGCTGACCCACGACGTCGGCCAGCGCGACAACCTCCGCGTCGGCCGGCACGACGGTGTCGTCGCGGTCGCGGAGAAGCTCAAGGGCCACCCGCTGTTCGCCCACGTGACCCTCACTCGGTCCGAGCGGTCGCCGATCGCCGCGCTCGTCACCGAGATGCTGGAGCGGATGCCCGGCTGACCTCTCACTGAATGACACGTGAAGGATGGGTGCTCCCGCTTCACCGGGCCCGACGATCGAGGCAACTGGAGAAGCGGGAGTTCCCTGGTGCGAGGCGGTTTCCGAGCCGGTTGAGGTTGGCGTCAGGCTCGCTGTCGCCGTCCGGTTGACGGTGGTTCGCGGCTTTCGCGGTGGGCGACGTCACACGCCGTCGGGTTGGCATAGGTCACGATTTCATTGCAGTGTGGTGGGGCCCAACAGGAAAGGTTCTCACCTCGTGCATCGAAGACGCAGCCACCTGCGCCGGCTCGGTCTAGGGCTCGGATTCATCGCATCGATCATCGTTCTCGCCACCCTCGTCACAGGGTGGCTCGTCGACTCGGCAGGACCTCGCGGCACGGTCGCGAGCGTCGAAGCCGGGGCGGCACTCCCACAGGTGGGGCCCAAGGCCCAGGCCACCGAGCAGCCCTCCATCGAGCAGCAGCTCGCCGACGCCGCCGAGGCCCAGGTGGCGGCGGAGGAAGCGGCCCGGGCCAAGGCGGAGGCCGAAGCCAAGGCCAAGGCGGAAGCCGAGGCGCGGGCTCGCGCCGAGGCCGAGGCGGCCGCTCGTGCGGAGGCCGAGCGGCAGGCGGCCGCCGAGGAAGCGGCCCGGTCGTTGGAACGGGCCATCGATGATCCGAAGTCCGCGGCCCGTACCCTCATGGCCGACTACGGCTGGGGTGACGACCAGTTCTCGTGCCTAGACAGCCTCTGGATCCGCGAGTCCAACTGGCGGCACACCGCGGAGAACCCGTCGTCGGGCGCCTACGGCATCCCGCAGTCGCTGCCGGCCAGCAAGATGTCCCGGTTCGGTGACGACTACCGATCCAACCCGGTCACCCAGATCGAGTGGGGACTCTGGTACATCGAGGACCGCTACGGCACCCCGTGCGAGGCCTGGGCACACTCCGAGGCCACGGGCTGGTACTGATGGCCCGGGGCCTCGCTGCCTCCCTGGCGCCCCCGGGTTGATCATGGCGTAGATCATGCTCCCGGCGACCGGGAAGGCGACCTACTCCATGATCAACTCGGAGAGGCGGGCGGGCGGGTCATGCTCAGCACGTCGAGGGCGTCGTCGAGTTGCTCCTCGGTGAGTTGGCCCTTGTCGACGTAGCCGCGCTCGATGACCACCTGCCGGATGGTCTTCCGCTCCGCCAGCGCCTGCTTGGCGACCTTGGCCGCCTCCTCGTAGCCGATGTAGCGGTTGAGCGGCGTGACGATGGACGGCGACGACTCGGCGTACTCGCGGGCGCGGTCCTCGTTGGCCTCGATGCCCGCGACGCACCGGTCGGCGAACAGTCGAGCGATGTTCGACAGCAGCCGGACCGACTCCAGCACATTGCGGGCGATGACCGGCAGCATCACGTTCAGCTCGAAGTTGCCGGCCGCGCCGGCGAACGCCACCGCGGCGTCGTTACCGACCACCTGGGCGCACACCATGCACAGCGCCTCCGGGATGACCGGGTTGACCTTGCCGGGCATGATCGACGACCCGGGCTGCAGGTCGGGCAGAGCGATCTCGGCCAGGCCGGCGCGCGGGCCGGAGCCCATCCAGCGCACGTCGTTGGAGACCTTGTACAGCGAGACGGCGATGGTGCGCAGCTGGCCGGAGAGCTCGACCAGCCCGTCGCGGGCGCCCTGCGCCTCGAAGTGGTTGCGAGCCTCGGTGATGGGCAGCCCGGTCTCGGCGGCGATGCGTTCGATGACGGCGGCGGCGAACCCGGGCGGGGTGTTGATGCCGGTGCCGACCGCGGTGCCGCCCAGCGGGACCTCGGCCACTCGCGGCAGCGTCGCCTGCAGGCGCTCGACGCCGTAGGCGACCTGCGCGGCGTAGCCACCGAACTCCTGGCCGAGGGTGACCGGGGTGGCGTCCATGAGGTGCGTGCGGCCGCTCTTGACGATGCCGGCGAACTCGGCGGACTTGCGCGCCAGGCCGCGCTCGAGGTGCTGCAGCGCCGGGACGAGGTCGGTGACGACGGCGCCCGTGGCGGCGACGTGGATGGCCGTGGGGAACACGTCGTTGCTCGACTGTGAGGCGTTGACGTGGTCGTTGGGGTGCACCGGCTGCCCGAGCCGGGTGGTGGCCAGGGTCGCGATGACCTCGTTGGTGTTCATGTTGCTCGACGTGCCCGAGCCGGTCTGGAACACGTCGATCGGGAAGTCCTCGTCGAAGTCGCCCCGGGCGACCTCGGCGGCGGCCTCGTGAATGGCCTTCGCCAGGTCGGCGTCGAGCACTCCGAGGTCGGCGTTGACCCGCGCGGCCGCGCCCTTGATGGTGGCCAGCGCGTGGATGAGCGAGCGCTCGATGCGCGTGCCGGAGACCGGGAAGTTCTCCACCGCCCGCTGGGTCTGAGCGCGGTACTTCGCCGCCGCGGGGACCCGTACCTCGCCCATGGTGTCGTGTTCGATCCGGTACTCCTCGTCGCTCATGGTGACCATCATGGCGTGCTCGGGTCACGGCCCGCCGTTGGGGTCGTACCGCCGTGACCGAGGGCCGGCGAGGGCGGCGATCCCGCAGGTGGACGGCGGTCGGATCGGTTTCCGGCCCGTTCCGGTAGCGAAATCTGCCTGCCGGCCGACAAGCGTGATCCACGGCATATTGCCCTGGGTGGTCAGGTAACGGCATACTCGTTCCATAAAGAATGAGCCTTCGTTTTGGTGGCGTCGCATGGGAGGGTACGGGGCGATAGGGCCTGAAAATGGCGCCGCCTCGAAACGCTATGGCATTTGACATCCGCGAATACACCCGGACCTCAGCGGCAGTGAAGTGGCAGGACCTGCCATTGGACGAGTTCCGCACGAACCCTCTGCCGCCCGACACGTTGCGCAGCCTCCGCTACATGTGCGACGTCGAGTACCACACCGTCTGCTACCTGCGTGACATGCTGGTCACGCCGTCGCACAAGGATCCGCAGGTCACCGCGTTCATGACCATGTGGAACATGGAAGAGTTCTGGCACGGCGAGGCGCTGGCCGAGGTCCTCGGCATTCATGGCCTCAGCGTCGACTACGACCACCTCAAGGCGGTCCGGCTCAAGATGGGCTGGCGCGACAAGTTCGACCCCATCAAGCAGTCGATGCTGGCCAACATCGTCGGCCAGGACTTCGTCGCCGTGCACATGATCTGGGGCGCGGCCAACGAGTGGTCGGCCATCACCGCGTACAACCGGCTGGCCGCGCTGGAGAAGCACCCGGTGCTTGCCGAGCTGCTGCAGCGGATAGCCAAGCAGGAGGCGCGGCACGTCGCGTTCTACGCCACGCAGGCGCGGGACCGGCTGGCGCGCAGCAAGAAGGCGCAGAAGATCGCCCGGTTCGCGCTGCGCAAGTTCTGGGGACCGGTCGGCACCGGGGTCATGGCCGAGTCCGAGGTCAGGCACGTGCTGCACCACCTCATGAGCGGCCCGGACGGGCGTCAGGCTGCCCGCAGCATCGACGACCACATCAGCAAGATGCCTGGGCTGGCCGGGCTGCGCATCGTCGAGAACGCGCTCGACCTGCGCGGCGTCCCGGCCTGATCGCCTCCGAATGATCACGTTCAGCACGAAATCTCGTGTCGCGCCATGCCTGTAGGCCTGGTGGAGCACGGACAATCCTGGTGGTGGCTCGGTCGTCCCGCGGCCGACGGGCGGGCGGGCAGCACCAGCCGTCAGCTCGACTCGAACCGCGCCGCCGCGTAGAGGTGGTAGTCGACGTCGCGGCCTTCCCGCGCCACGGTGCGGACCACCTCGTCGACCTCGCCGACGGCGTCCGCGAGCGCCGCGCCCAATGCCGTCGACGGCGCCGCGGACCACACCACCAGCAGGCCGTCCGGCCGCAGCGCCCGCGCCGCCTGCGCCAGCAACGGCCGCTCGTAGACCTCTGCGTTCGCCTCGTGCACCAGCATGTGCGGGCCGTTGTCGACGTCGAGCAGGATGCCGTCGTACGTCGCCGGCGCCACGGCGGGTAGCAGCGCGCGGACGTCGTCCACCACGATCCGCACCCGGGGATCGGCGACGACGGCCTCCGCGCCCGGCACGATGCCGCGACGAAGCACGTCGACCAGCGTCGGCTCCAGCTCGACGACGTCGACGGCCTGGACCCGGGCGTCCCGCAGTAGCTCGGCGACGGTGAAGCCGAAGCCGAGACCGGCTACCAGGACCCGCTCCGGCACCGGGTGCCGCTCGAGCAGGATGCCGGCCAGGAGCCGCTCGGTCGAGGTCTCAGCGGTGTCCATGAGGAACGTGCCGTTGACGATCAGCTCGTAGATCGTTCCGGAGTCGCCGGACCGGCTGCGAACCACCACCTCACCCCCGACGCCGTCGTGCCGGACGAGGGTGCGCGGAAGGTCGTCCACAGGATCACCGTATGTCCTTGGCGAGTGTCACTCGATGTCGTAACGTCGACTCACACCTCGACGCTCCGATGACGAAGCGGTCACTGGAGCGTGCTGCGACTGCTCCAGGGAGGGCACGTGGGCAGGAGAAGCACCAGCGCTGCAGCCGCCGTCGTCATGGTGGCCGGGCTCGCCGCCGCGTGCGGAAGCGATGACGGAACACCGACCCTCACGTGGTACATCAACCCCGACAACGGCGGACAGGTCGAGCTGGCGCAAAGATGCACCGAGGCCGCTGACGGCGAGTACCGCATCCAGACGTCCCTGCTGCCCCGTGAGGCGTCCGCGCAACGCGAGCAGCTGGCGCGGCGCCTGGCCGCCAACGACTCGTCCATCGACATCATCAGCCTCGACCCGCCGTTCATCCCGGAGTTCGCGGAGGCGGGCTTCCTCGCCGAGATCCCCGACGACGTCGCCGACACGGTCACCGAGAACGTCGTGCAGGGTGCCATCGACGGTGCCACCTGGCGCGACGAGCTCGTCGCCGTCCCGTTCTGGGCCAACACCCAGCTGCTCTGGTACCGCCGGTCGGTCGCCGAGGCCGCCGGCCTGGACCCGGAGAACGAGCCGGTCACCTGGCAGCAGGTCATCGACGCCGCGCAGTCGCAGGACAAGTTCCTTGGCGTGCAGGGCATCCGGGCCGAGGCGCTGACGGTGTGGATCAACGCACTGGTCACGTCGGCCGGCGGCGAGATTTTGGAGAACCCCGAGGCGCCGGCCGACCAGGTGCAGCTCGGCCTGGAGTCCGAGGCCGGCCAAGCCGCGGCCCAGGTCATCGAAGACATCGCCCGCAACGGCCTGGGCGGTCCCGGGCTGGCCAACCAGGACGAGAACGGCGCCATGCTGCAGTTCCAGGGCGACCAGGGCTCGTTCATGGTCAACTGGCCGTTCGTCTGGGCCGCGACGCTCGCCGGCGTCGAGGGCGGCAACCTCGACCAGTCCCTGGTCGACGACATCGGCTGGGCGCTGTACCCGGCGGTCGCCGAGGGTGAGGAGACGCGTCCGCCCTACGGTGGCATCAACCTCGGCATCGGCGCCTTCAGCGAGCATCCCGACTTCGCGCTCGAGGCCGCGGAATGCATCGTCACGCCCGAGAACCAGGCGTACTACATGGTCACCAACGGCAACCCGGCCTCCAACACCGAGGCGTACGACGACCCGGAGGTGCGGGAGACCTTCCCGATGGCCGACCTGATCCGCGAGTCGCTCGAGGTCGCGGCACCACGGCCGCAGACGCCGTACTACAACGAGGTCTCGTCCGGACTCCAGTCCACCTGGCATCCGCCGAGCTCGGTGTCGCCGGGCTCCTCGCCTGAGGAGGCCACCACCCTGATAACTGAGGTTCTGAAGGGGGAGCGGTTGCTATGAGCGTCACAGAGGCCCCGGACAGCGTCGGTTCGGCGGCGGCGCAGCCCGCGCCCGCCACCGACCGCGCCCGGGCGGAACGTCGCCTCGGCTGGTACCTGGCTGGTCCAGCATTCGTCGTGATGCTGCTGGTCACGGCGTACCCGATCGCTCAAGCATTCTACGAGTCGCTGTTCAAGTTCCGGCTGACCGACCCCGACGCCCGCGAGTTCAACTGGCTCAACAACTACCTGGTCGTGCTGAGCGACGGCGTGTGGTGGCAGGCCGTCGGCGTCACCGTGCTGATCACCGTCATCACGGTCGCAATCGAGGCGATCCTGGGGTTCGCGCTGGCGCTGGTGATGCACCGGGCCCTCACCACCCTGCGGCCGATCCTGCGCACGGCCATTCTCGTCCCGTACGCCATCATCACCGTGGTGTCGGCGTTCGCGTGGTTCTACGCGTTCGACATCAACTCCGGGTTCGTCAACTCGTGGTTCGGCTGGCTCCCCGGCATCAGCGAGAACACCAACTGGTTCGGCGAGTTCGGCACGTCGGTCACCGTCATCATCGCCTCGGAGATCTGGAAGACGACGCCGTTCATCTCGCTTCTCCTGCTGGCCGGCCTGGCACAGGTGCCGGAGGAGCTGCAGGAGGCGGCCAAGGTCGACGGCGCCACCTGGTGGCAGCGCATGTACAAGGTGACCATCCCGAACATGAAGGCGGCCATCATGGTCGCCTTGTTGTTCCGGACCCTCGACGCGTTCCGCATCTTCGACAACGTGTTCATCATGACCCAGGGCGCGAACGACACCGAGGTCGTGTCGTTCCTGGCGTACAGACAGACGATCAGCCGGCTCGAGATCGGCCTCGGATCGGCGGTGTCGGTGCTGTTGTTCCTGTGCGTCGTGCTCATCAGCTTCCTGTTCATCAAACTGTTCAAGGTCGACCTGGCCAGCGCGAGGGGTGAGCGGTGATGGACGAGGGTCAGCTCTCGCGCGGCACCAAGGCGTGGTGGTGGGTCGCCGGCGTCGTCGTGATCGTCTACGCGCTGTTCCCGGTGGCCTGGATCGTCTCGCTGTCGTTCAAGACGGCCAGTGACCTCGGGACGGGCCAGTTCCTCCCGACCACCTGGGTATGGGACAACTACGACAACATCCTCCGCGGCGACGCACAGGACCTCTTCCTGTCCTCGCTGCGCAACTCCATCGGCATCTCGCTCATCGCGACGTTCATCTCCGTGGTGCTGGCCACGTTCGCCGCCTACGCGATCGCCCGGCTTGACTTCCCGGGCAAGCGGCTGATCCTGACGACGGCGCTCGCGGTGGCCATCTTCCCGGTCATCTCGATCGTGACGCCGCTGTTCAACCTGTGGCGCAACATCGGCCTGTACGACACCTGGCCCGGCCTGATCATCCCCTACCTGTCGCTGACGCTGCCGATCTCGATCTGGACGCTGTCGGCGTTCTTCCGGCAGATCCCTTGGGAGCTGGAGCAGGCCGCGCAGGTCGACGGTGCCACCACCTGGCAGGCGTTCCGCAAGGTCATCGTGCCGCTCGCGACACCGGGCGTGTTCACCACGGCCATCATCTCGTTCTTCATCGCGTGGAACGACTTCGTCTACGGAATCTCGCTGACGTCGACGGACGCGGCCCGGCCGGTGCCTGCGGCGCTGGCGTTCTTCACCGGCGCCTCCCAGTTCGAGGAGCCCACCGGCCCGATAGCCGCCGCCGCCGTCGTCGTCACCATCCCCGTCGTCGTCCTCGTCCTGCTGTTCCAACGCCGGATCGTGTCCGGCCTGACCCAGGGCGCCGTCAAGGGCTGACCCCGTAGCAACTGGAGGAGAAACCCATGGCTGCCATCACGCTGAAGGACATCAACAAGCAGTACGGCGACGGCTTCCACGCGGTCAAGGACGTCAGCCTCGACATCGCCGACGGCGAGTTCGTCATCCTCGTCGGCCCGTCCGGGTGCGGCAAGTCCACGCTGCTGCGCATGATCGTCGGGCTCGAGGACATCACCAGCGGAGAGATGCTGATCGGCGGGCAGCGGGTCAACGAGAAGGCGCCCCGCGACCGCAACCTCTCGATGGTCTTCCAGAACTACGCTCTGTACCCGCACCTGACCGTCTTCGAGAACATCGCCTTCCCGCTCCGGCTGTCCAAGACCTCGGCCAAGGAGGTCGACGAGCGCGTCCGGCACGCCGCCGAGCTGCTGGAGCTCACCGAGCACCTCGACCGCAAGCCGGCCAACCTCTCCGGCGGCCAGCGCCAGCGGGTCGCGATGGGCCGTGCGATCGTCCGCGAGGCACAGGCGTTCCTGTTCGACGAGCCGCTGTCCAACCTCGACGCGAAGCTGCGCGGCCAGATGCGCACCGAGATCTCCCGGCTGCAGAAGCGGCTGGGCATCACCACGGTGTACGTCACACACGACCAGGTCGAGGCGATGACCCTCGGCGACCGCGTGGTCGTGCTGCGCCGCGGCGTCGTCCAGCAGGTCGCTACGCCCCGCGAGCTCTACGAGAACCCCGTCAACCTGTTCGTCGCCGGCTTCATCGGGTCGCCGCCCATGAACTTCATCTCCGCGACGGTGGTCGACGGCCGGCTGCACACCCCGTTCGGCGAGTGGACGCTGCCGGAGTCGCGGGCGACCGGCCTCCCGGGGCGCGAGGTCGTGCTGATCGGTGCCCGGCCGGAGGCGTTCGAGGACGCGTCGGTGGTCTCGGACACCATCCGCGAGCACGGCGTCGTCTTCGACGCGAACATCGACGTCATCGAGTGGCTGGGCAACGAGCAGTACGCCTACGTCCCGTACGAAGCACCCGAGGACATCCGCGCCCAGCTGGCCGAGCTGGAGCGAGAGCTGGACAGCGAGGCGATGCGCACGCAGCTGGTCGTGTCCCTCGACGCCACCAGCCGCATCCCCGAGGGCACCACGGCGAGCCTCTGGCTCGACCTGCGCAAGGTGCACGTCTTCGACCCCGCCTCGGGGGAGAACCTGACGGTCAAGGCCGTCCGCGGTGCCGCGACCGACGGTGCCGGGTACGACGGTGGGGCCGGGTCCGACGGCGACGGTGCACCGGCCGCTCCCCAGACGCCACGGTCCTCGGCATCCGGTGACGACGGCCTGCCCGCGGCGCCGACGTCGGGCGAGGACTGAGCCGCGCCGAACGGAGCGGACCGTCCTCGCAGGCCGAGCGGCGGCGATCGGTCGACATCTACTCGACGATCGGGTGATCGGTCGTCCCTGATGCGTCCGGCTCATCCTGCGGGGGCAGAGAGCAGGGCGTTCTCCTCCTTCTGGATGGCCTGGTGATTGCTAAGGTCATGGGTTGTGGACGAGACTCGCGACCAGCGTTCGCTGCGGGCATCCGACGCCGATCGGGAGCGCGTCGCCGACGTCTTGCGGCAGGCCGCCTCCGACGGCCGGTTGAGCCTGACCGAGCTGGAGGAGCGCATCGATGCCCTCTACGCCGCCAAGACGTACGCCGACTTCGAACCCGTCGTGCGCGACCTGCCCGGCGACATCCCGCTGCCGCCAGTCGTGCGCCCGCCCGCGGTCCGCGCGAACCCGGCGCCGGTGGTGGCCGGCCGGGTGGGCGGCCAGCCCGGGTCGCGGTCAGCGAAGGTCGTGTTCAGCGGCATCCAACGGCGCGGCGACTGGGTCGTCCCCAGTTACTACTACATCAAGGCCGTCTTCGGCGGAGCCGACCTCGACCTGCGCGAGGCCACGCTTGAGACCGCCGAGGTCCAGATCGACATCAAGGCGGTCTTCGGCGGCGTGAACATCGTGGTCCCGGACGACGTCCGGGTCCAGGTCGACGGCAACGGCGTCTTCGGTGCCTTCAACGACGACGCCAGCCACCGGCGCCAGCCCGGCCCCGCCGCACCGCTCGTCCGGATCACCGGCAAGGCCGTGTTCGGCGGCGTCAACGTCCAGCGCAAGTCCGTGGGTGAGGCATGAGCGAGGTTCCCGACGTTCGCAGCGCCGCTGATCTGCGCTGCTCAGACGTCGACCGTGAACGGGTCGCCGAGGCGCTGCGCCAGGCCGCCGGTGACGGCCGGTTGACCCTCTCGGAGTTGGAGGAGCGGCTCGAGGCGACGTTCAGCGCTCGCACCTATGGCGATCTCCAGCCCATCACCCGCGACCTGCCGCAGGGCCCGTACCCGCTGCCCGGCGGCACCTCGGTGACCCATTGGCAGCAGGGGCGGGTGCCTCCACCGAACGCTCCAGTCGCGGGACCGCGAGTCCCAAATGCCCCGGTCGCCGGCGCGGCGGCGGGTGCCACCCCGCTTCCGGCGGCCGGCGGCCCGCTCCGTCCCTCCGAACGCATCACCACGGTGCTCAGCACCGAGAAGCGCAAGGGCCGCTGGGAGGTCCCGGCGCGCATGGACGTCACGTCCGTGCTGGGCGAGGTCGTGCTCGACTTCACCGAGGCCATCGTGCGGTCGCGTGAGATCGAGATCCAGGTCGGCGTGGTCCTCGGCAGCATCACCCTCATCGTCCCCGAGGGCATCGACGTCCGGCTCGAGGAGGGCGCGAACATCCTGGGCGAGCGGAGGATGAAGCTGAAGTCCGAGGTCACCCCCGGCAGCCCGATCTACCACGTGCGCGGCTTCGTGTTCCTCGGCGAGCTCACCGTCCGCCCGCCGCGCGAGCGGCGCTCCCTGCTCGGCCACTGACCGCCGGGACGGCGCGAGCATGGTCATGGCATCGACGAGGGTGACGCTGGCGCCGAGTGTTGGCGTGAGCGTCACCCCCGGCGGCTCGTTGCCAGCGGCCGGGGAGAGCCACGACTCCATGCGTAGGCCGAACGTGCGGATGGAGGTCACCGCGGATTCACCGCGGTGAGCGATACTGCCGTGATGGGGGCGTTAGGGGGACTGGCTCGCTCGGCGAGCGCGGTGCTCGTTGGCGTCGTGATCGCCTCGGCGGGCTCTGCCGATGCGACAGCCGCTGCCGAACCAGGCGGCTCGACGATCGTCCTGCCGGCCGCGATCTCCGCCGATCGTGGCGCCGCGGTTGCTGCCGCCGACCTCCATGCCGGCCGGTCGCAGGCCGCGCCCAAGCTGGCCGCGCCGGAACGGGCCACGCCCGCCCGGGCCGTGCAGGTCGCCGACGACGGTGAGAACGGCGACCGCGGATGGGGATGGGGCCCGTCGCGGATCATCTGGGGTGCCCTCGGATGGTTGGGGCTGGTCGTGGTCGCCGCGATCCTGCTGCGGCGGCTGGCGTCACGCCGTCGCTGACTCTTGGCGGCCCACGAGTCGTCGCGCCGCCGATGGCGGCACGGTGACGATCAGTGCGACTACCTGCAATGCGCGCTGGCCTTCTGCGATCACGGCGACGCCGCGACTCCGATTCCTCAGATGCGGGTCTATGCTGTGTTTCGTGCCGCAATTTCGGGTCGCAGACGCCGCTCGCCTCCTCGGGATGAGCGACGACTCCCTGCGCCGGTGGGCCGAGACCGGCCGGCTGCGGATCGACCGCGACGACGCCGGGCGCATGGTCGTCGACGGGGTCGAGCTGGCCCGGGTCGCCCGCGAGATCGTCCCCGGCGAGACCGCCCTGCCTACCCCGCGCGAGTCCGCGCGCAACCACTTTCCCGGCATCGTCATCGGCGTGCGGAAGGACGGCCTGATGGCTCAGGTGGAGATCCAGGCCGGTCCGCATCGGGTGGTGTCCTTGATGAGCCGGGAGGCAGCCGACGAGCTCGGGCTCGAAGTCGGCGTCGCGGCCATCGCGTCGATCAAGGCCACGAACGTCGTCGTCGACCTCCCGTCGGGCCGGGCATGAGCCGCGGCGCGCGCTACACCGTCCTCGCTGTGGCGGTGGCGATCGTGCTGCCCACGGTCGGCTGCGACGACGACGAGGACCCCCAGGTGGGCGCCGGTAGCGACACGGCGAGCGGCCAGGGTGACACGCCGAGCGGCACGGTCACCGTCCTGGCCGCGGCGTCGTTGACGGAGTCGTTCGAGGAACTGGCCGGGCAGCTCGCCCGCGAGTACCCGGACCTCGAGGTCGTCTTCTCCTTCGGCCCCAGCTCCGGCCTGGTCGAGCAGGTCATCTCCGGCGCGCCGGCCGACGTGCTGGCCACCGCCGACCCCACGACCATGGACGAAGCGGTCGCCGCGGACGTGGTCGACGGCGAGCCGGTGGTCTTCGCCCGCAACGCGCTCACGCTGGCGGTCCCCGCCGGCAACCCCGCCGGTGTCACCGGCCTGGCCGACCTCGCCGACGACGACCTGCGCGTCGCCGTCTGCGAGCCGCAGGTCCCGTGCGGCGCGGCGGCCGAGCGACTGCTCGACGCGGCCGGGGTGACGGCGGCGCCGGACACGTTGACGACGGACGTCAAAGAGGCGGCGTCGCTGGTCGCGCTCGGAGAGGCGGACGCGGCGCTGATCTACCGCACCGACGCGGCCGCCGAAGGTGACGACATCGAGACCCTCGACGTCCCGGAAGCCGACGAGATCGTCAACGACTACCCGGTGGCGCTCCTCGCCGACGCTGCGAACCCCGACGGTGCCCGCGCGATCGCCGGGGCGATCACCGGCGAGCTCGGCCGCTCGGTCCTCGCCGAGGCTGGTTTCCTGGAGCCGTGAGCCGCCCTCGTCGCACCGACGATCTGCGGGTCCCGGCCGGCCTGCTGATCCCGGCGCTGGTCGGCGTCGCGATCCTGGTGCTGCCGATGCTGGGCCTGGTGCTGCGGGCGCCGTGGAGCGACCTGCCGTCCATCCTGACCTCGGAGGCGGTGCTGACGGCGCTGCGGCTGTCGCTGACGACGGCGACGGCGGCGACGCTGGTTGCCCTGGTCTGCGGCGTCCCGGTCGCCTGGCTGCTCGCCCGCACGGCGCTCCCGGGCCGGTCGCTGCTGCGTGGCGTGGTGACGGTGCCGCTGGTACTGCCGCCGGTCATCGGCGGGGTGGCGCTGCTCATGGTCTTCGGTCGGCGTGGCGTGATCGGCGGCTGGATGGACGAGACCTTCGGGGTGAGCCTGCCGTTCACGACCACCGCGGTCGTCCTGGCGCAGGTGTTCGTCGCGATGCCGTTCCTCATCGTGGCGGTCGAAGGCGCACTGCGCACCACCGACCGCCGGTACGAGGACGTCGCAGCCACGCTGGGCGCCACGTCGTGGACGACGTTCCGGCGGGTGACGCTGCCGGCCGTCGCGCCGGGCGTGCTGGCCGGCGCGGTGCTGTGCTGGGCGCGGGCACTCGGCGAGTTCGGCGCGACGGTGACCTTCGCCGGCAGCCTCCCTGGCACCACCCGCACGCTGCCGATCGAGGCCTACGTGGCCATCGGCGCCGGCGACAGCGAGGTGGCCATCGTGTTGAGCCTGCTCATGATCGTGGTCTCGGTGGCCATCCTGGTCGGCCTGCGTGACCGTTGGATCGGCAGCAGCGCATGAGCCTGTTCGCACGGTTGACCCTGAACCGGGGCGACCTGAGGCTCGACGCCGCGCTCACCGTCGGAGCCGGCGAGGTGGTGGCACTGCTCGGGCCCAACGGAGCGGGCAAGTCGACGCTGCTGCAACTGCTGGCCGGGACGCTGCGGCCCGACGACGGCCGGGTCGAGCTGAACGGCACGACGCTTGACGACGTGGCCGCCGGCTCCCACGTCCGGCCGCGCGAGCGCCGCGTCGGCATGGTGGTCCAGGACTACCTGCTGTTCCCGAGGATGAGCGTGCTGGAGAACGTCGCGTTCGGGCTGCGTTCCCGCGGGGTTGCGCGCGAGCCCGCCCGCCGGCGCGCCCGCGAGTGGCTGGACCGGGTGGGGCTCGGCGGCTACGAACGACGGCGTCCCGGTGAGCTCTCCGGTGGTCAGGCCCAGCGGGTCGCGCTGGCCCGGGCGCTCATCGTCGAGCCGCGGCTGCTGCTGCTGGACGAACCGCTGGCCGCCCTCGACGCCGGTACCCGTCCGGCGGTCCGGGCTGAGCTTCGCCGGCACCTCGCGGGGTACGGCGGCTGCACGGTCGTCGTCACGCACGATCCGCTGGAGGCCATGGTGCTGGGCGACCGAGTCGTCGTGCTGGAACGCGGCACCGTCGTGCAGGAGGGCCAGCCGGCGGAGGTGGCCCGTCGCCCCCGGACTGACTACGTCGCGCGTCTGGTCGGGCTGAACCTGCTCCGCGGCGTGGCGGACGGACGGGTCGCGGAACTGCCGACCGGCGCCACGGTGGCGCTGGCGCACGACGCGTTCGGCCCGGTGCACGTGGCGTTCGCGCCCGTCGCGGTGACGCTGAGCCCGCGCCGGCCGGAAGGGTCGGCGCGCAACGCGTGGGAGCTGGTGATCACTGACCTCGAAGCGCACGGCGACCTCGTCCGTGTCACTACCGACGGCCCGGTGTCGGTGCTCGCGGACGTGACGCCGCTCGCCGTCGCCGACCTGCGGTTGGAGCCGGGCAGCACGGTGTGGGCGTCGGTGAAGGCGACCGAGATCAACGTCTACCCAGCCTGACCTCCCCATGATCATCAACGGTTGGCGACGCTATGGCGTAGCCAACCGTTGATGATCATGGGGAGAGTGCGACGATGTTGTCGTGGCAACCTCGACTCGCGGTAACCCGTCGCTGGGCGACATCGTGCGCAGCGTCGTCGTGCTGGCCGGCGTGCTGGCGCTGGTGGCGGTGCTGTTCAACGCCCTCAACGACCAGGAGCCGCGGCTGCCCGACCCCGTCGACTACCAGGGCGCACTGGAGGTCGCCCGGGCCGAGTACGCCTACGACGTGCTGGCGCCGGAGCCGGTGCCCGCGGGCTGGCGGGCCACCAGCATGGACTTCTCGCAGGACGACGGCGGCGACCGCTGGCAGCTGGGGTTCCTGATCGACGGCGACACGTTCATCGGCATCGAGCAGACCGACGGCGAGATCGAGAGCTACCGCGACGAGCGTCTCGCCGACTTCGACCCCGATGGCGAGAGCTCCATCGACGGCGTCACCTGGGAGCGGCTGGTCGAGCGCGACGACGCACCGGACCGGGCGCTGGTGCGGGTGGACGGTGGCGCCATCACCATCGTGCGGGGCACCGTCCCGTACGAGGAGCTCGAGGACTTCGTCACGCTGCTGCGCTGACGGCGCGATGTCACAGCCGGTGGTCGCGGCCCACCTTCGTGGGCATGGCGACGGACGAGACCGGCGGGCCCATCCGCAGGTCGCTGGACGGGCTGCTGGACGCGCTGCTGGCCTACGACCGGGCGAGCGCGGACGTGCTGGCCACGACCCGCCGCGACGCGGAGCGGGTCGCCAAGGCCCTCAGTGCTGCCGGGCCAGACGGTGCCGCGCTCGCCGACCAGGTCATGGAGTTGGTCGCGGCCGGTGTGGCGGCGGCGGGAGAAGAGCTCGCCGTGGCAACCGAGGCGTTCGCCAGCGAGACCGGTGCATTGAGCGACCTCCTGGCCGAACCGCCGGCAAGTGGCGCTTCGCCCGGGCCCGTTCCGGCCCAAGCCACGACTTCGGGCGAGGACGCCGGTCAGGCCGAGGACGAGGCGGTCGACGACGCGCTGGCTGACGAGGAGCTCCTCGAGCGCCAGTCCTCGGCCGACGCCGAGCGCGCTCCGACCAGCAGCACCGTGCCGGACCATGTGCGCGAGGCGTACGGAGCGCTGTTCGATGCCGCGATCCGGGACGACATCATGGCGATGGTCGTGACCAACGATGCCGGGCATGCGATCCAGCTGCACGGTCCAGACGTGTCGGACGAGGCATTGAAGGCCCGGGTGAGCTGGAAGAAGGACCCCATGGGCCGGACCGACCCGAAGAACGACTGGCGCCGCGACCCGGACGGCTCCGTGCACTCCAAACATGGTGTGGGCCATGTCGCGGGGAAGTTCACGTCGCTGGAGGCGCTGGCCAAGCCGCTCAGGACGCTACTGGACCACTGCGGCGGCACGATCGCCGACCTGCACGACTATCTGGAGCGGAACCGCGGCCTCCGTGATGCAATGATCTTCGTTCCCGCCGAGGACGCCAACTTGGTACCCGGCGACACCACGGCGTACCGCGGCGAGGGAACGCAGGCGGAGGAAACGGCGGAGCAGTGGAGAATGCAAAGGCGCGACGCGATGGAGCTTGGCGGCGAGCCGGTTCCCATCGTTCGAACCGACCCAATCGCCCGCGGGATGGACCCAGGAGTGACGATGATCTTCCGGAAAATCGATCGCACATGGGTCATGATTACGTGCTATCCGGAAGCCGAACCACGGCCGAGTTCATCCAGATGGGAGGAACGGATTCGTGATGGAAGCGACGCGCGACTATGACCGCGTCATGAGCTCCTTCAGCACCACGGACGCGGAGCCTGACTTCTACGTCGAGGGATGCGAGTCGGTTGAGCGGTGGGAGAACGACTCGGAGTCGAAGGACCGTTTCGCAGCGTTCCGGGACGAGCTGGCCGCCCACATACGCGACTCGTCGGACCGGCCGCTTGGCCGGCGTGAGTCGCAGTGGCGTAACGACGAGTGGCTGCGCAATCTCTGGTACGACCTGTTCGGGCCGGAGCCCGCGCCGGGCGACCCGTACCCCGTCCCGCCGGACGATTGGGGCCGTCGTCGCTATACCCCGTACATGGAGTACGGCGTCAGCGACCGCGCCGAGGACGGCACCGAACCGGAGCGGGCATGGCTCGCCGCGCGCGGTCTGACCCACGGCGACCTCCGGCCCGGCGCGTCGACGCGCCCACAACCCGAGGACTACCAGGAGCGGCTCGAACGGCTCACCCGAGAGGGCGCGCGCCAGGCCGTCCCGTCCGAGCGGTGGTCCGAACCGTCGTGATCGACAGTGCCCAACCACCCCCGGGCGGGTAGCAACCCCCTGTCGATCACTTGGCGTCGTCGGGATTCTCGGCGGCGTCGAGGCGCTTGCGGGCACCGTCCAGGTACGCCTCGCAGAGCTTCGCCAGCTCCTCGCCGCGCTGCCACAGCGCCAGCGACTCTTCCAGCGTGGTGCCGCCGGCCTCGAGCTTCGCGACGATCTGCACCAGCTCGTCGCGGGCCTCTTCGTAGGTGGGTTCGGCGGCCTGCATGAGCAGCCAACCTACCAGCCCGAACCGCGGCCCTGGGGCGACGCACTGCGCTCAGCGGTCGGGCTTCGCCTCGTCCGGTGCCGGTGCGATGGTGGCGTCGATCTGTCCGCCGGCCACCAGGAGGCGCACGTGCTCGCCAGGGCTGACGTCGTCCGGGCCGCGCACGACGGTGGAGTCGTCCTTCTGAACGACGGCGTACCCACGCTCCAGCGTGGCGGCCGGCGACAGCGCCCGGATGCGGGCCCGGGTGTGGTCGACGTCGACGGCGGCCCGGTCGAGCAGGTGCCGGACGCTGCGCCGGGCACGGTGGACCAGCGCCTCGACGTCGTGGGCGCGCAGCCGCAGGCCGTGATGCGGATCGGCGAGGACCGGCCTGGACCGCAGCGACGTCAGGCCGTGCCGCTCCCGCTCGAGCCGGTGCCGGACGGCGGAGCGGATGCGCTCGCGGGCCCGGGCCACCCGCTCGACCTCCTCGGCGACGTCGGGCACCACCCGTTTGGCGGCGTCGGTCGGGGTGGACGCGCGGACGTCGGCCACCAGGTCGAGCAGCGGGGTGTCCGCCTCGTGCCCGATCGCGCTCACGACGGGGGTGGTGGCGGCCGCGACGGCCCGGATGAGCGCCTCGTCGGAGAACGGCAGGAGGTCCTCGACCGACCCGCCGCCGCGGGCGATGACGACGACGTCGACCTCGGGGTCGCGGTCGAGCACCCGCAGCGCGTCCATGATCTGGCCGACGGCGTTGGAGCCCTGCACCGCCACCGGCTCGATCCGGAAGCGGACGCCGGGCCAGCGCCGTCGTGCGTTCTCCAGCACATCGTGCTCGGCCTTGGAGTCGCGCCCGCAGATCAGCCCGACGACGTGCGGGAGGAACGGCAGCGGGCGCTTCCGCTCGGCGGCGAACACGCCCTCGGCGGCCAGGATCTTGCGTAGCCGCTCGATGCGGGCCAGCAGATCACCCAGGCCGACGGGTCGCAGGTCGTCGGCGGCCAGCGAGAGCGTGCCGCGGGTGAAGTACCAGGACGGCTTGGCGTGCACGACGATGCGGGCGCCGTCGGTCAGCGGTGCCTCGAGCGCGTCGAGCAGCCCGACCGGGCAGGTGACGGTCAGCGACACCTCGGCGTGCGGGTCGCGCAGCGTGAGGAACGCCGTCTGGGTGCCCGGACGGCGGGAGTACTGCGCGACCTGGCCCTCCACCCAGACCGGGCCGAGCCGTCCGATCCACTGGCCGATCAGCTGCGTGACGACCCGCACGGGTGCCGGCTGCTCCGGGGATGTGTCCAAGGCCACGATGGGCACCGTACCTGCTGGGGCCGACGGCGACGGCACCTACCATGGGGGCATGACTGCTGAGGGACGGGTACTGCTGGCCGCGCCGCGGGGCTACTGCGCTGGGGTCGACCGTGCCGTCGTCACCGTCGAGAAGGCGCTGGACCACTACGGCCCGCCGGTGTACGTCCGCAAGCAGATCGTCCACAACAAGCACGTGGTGGAGACGCTGGAGCAGCGCGGGGCCATCTTCGTCGAGGAGCTGTCCGAGGTCCCCGAGGGTGCACTGGTGGTCTTCTCCGCACACGGCGTGTCGCCGGCGGTGCACAGCGAGGCGGAGGACCGCGGCCTGCGGACCATCGATGCCACCTGCCCGCTGGTCACCAAGGTTCACAACGAGGCACGCCGGTTCGCCAAGGACGACCTCGACATCGTGCTGATCGGCCACGCCGGGCACGAGGAGGTCGAAGGCACCTCGGGTGAGGCGCCAGAGCACATCCAGCTGGTCGAGAACCCGTCCGACGTCGACAAGGTCGATGTCCGCGACCCGTCTCGGGTGGTGTGGTTGTCGCAGACCACGCTGTCGGTCGACGAGACCTACGAGACGGTGACGCGGCTGCGCGAGCGGTTCCCGGCCCTGATCAGCCCGCCCAGCGACGACATCTGCTATGCGACGCAGAACCGCCAGGTCGCGGTGAAAGAGATCGCGGCGGAGTCGGAGCTGGTGCTGGTGGTCGGCTCGGCCAACTCGTCCAACTCGGTGCGCCTGGTCGAGGTCGCGCTCGACGCCGGCGCCGACGCCTCGTATCGCATCGACAACGCCTCCGAGATCGACGAGGCGTGGCTCGAGGGCGTCACGACGGTCGGTGTCACCAGCGGCGCGTCGGTGCCGGAGGACCTCGTGGCCGGCGTGGTGTCGTGGCTGGGGGAGCGCGGCTTCCCGACCGTCGAGGAGCACCGCACCACCGAGGAGTCGCTGATCTTCTCCCTGCCGCGTGAGCTGCGCCGCGACCTCAAGACCGCCGCGTCGGAGTGAGGGCTCGGCCCTCGCGCCGGTCTACTTGTGCTTGCCGTCCCCGCCGCCGATAGCGTTGGCGAGCAGGATGACCGCCCAGATGCCCAGCGGGATGGCCGGCCAGAAGTTGGAGAAGTCACCGTCGGCCAGGCCGGTCACGAGCCAGATGCCGATCATGATGACGGCGCCACCCAGCCAGGCCCGCCATTCGCCGAGGTACTCGCGCATCTCGGCCTTCTTGCGATCGGCGATCGCCTTCTGTCGCTCCTCCTCCGCGCGGGCGCGCTCGCGGTGCAACGGCTGAGGCAGGTCGGCGGTCAGCCGGTCCAGCTCGCGGTAGGTGCGTGACTCCCAGACGGCGTCGAGGCGGCGCTCGTACTCGTCGGCGTCGAGGCGACCTTCCCCGAACGCGTCGCGCAGGTCACCGGCGACAAGGTCGCGGTCGGCATCGCTGGCGCGTTGGTCGTCGCGGCGCGCGGGCCGGTCGGTCATCCGCCCTCCTCGCTGGTTCGAGCCGTTGTGGAACCATCCGCACCGCCCCACGTCGGAGCCGGGTCTCGGCGGCCAGGCCATCCGCACCGTGCTGCTTCGGCGCTCACAGCCCTGACTGGCGAGCAAGCGGGCGGCGTCGCTTCGAGCAAGGATACGACCGCGTCGTCGCTGGCAGCCGGTGAGCGCGGACCGGCAGATCGGCCGCCGGTTCCGGCGCCGTCGTGAGCGGTTCGCTGACGGATAGTCACGAGCCCCTTGGCAGATACGACGGCCTCTGCTAACTTTCTTTCCAATTCGGATTCAGGACATTCGGCCGCTATGGCCGATTGTCACGCAATGTGCCGATCGTCCGCGCACATCGACGAGTCATGTGCTTAGTCATGGCGTCAGCCTGCTCTACGACCGTTCCGCGGAGGTGATGCGCACCGGCGAACCCGGGTTCGGGCCTGTCAGCACCGCTTTCATCGCAAGGAGCGACCCTATGAGGACTCGATGGCGCACGACAGCGGCCTATGGCGTCGCTGCCGGCCTGCTGGTCACGAGCGCCGCGGCGACCTTCGCCGGGACGTCAGGTCCGGACCAAGACCTGCCGGCGACGTCGGCGCCGCAGGCGCCGGCCACCGCCGTGGCCGAGAACGGATATCGCAACGTCGGCTACTTCACCCAGTGGGGCATCTACGCCCGCGATTTCCTGGTCCAGGACCTTGACACGTCCGGTGCCGCGGCCGACCTCACGCACGTCAACTACGCCTTCGCCAACATCCACCCCGACACGCTCACGTGCTTCGAAGCGAACCGGCCCAATGGCGCGAAGGACTCGCCGACCGAGGGTGACTATGCCGGCGACGCGTGGGCGGACTATGGGCGCGGCTTCGCCGCCGGCAACTCTGTCGACGGCGTTGCCGACACCTGGGACCAGCCGCTGGCGGGGAACTTCAACCAGCTCAGAGAGCTGAAGGCCAAGCATCCACACCTGAAGGCGATGGTCTCGATCGGCGGCTGGACCTGGTCACGGCACTTCTCGCGAGCGGCCGCCACCCCGGAGTCGCGCGAGCGGTTCGTCTCGTCGTGCATCGACCTGTACATCAAGGGCGATCTCCCCATCATCGACGGTCGCGGTGGCCCTGGCTCGGCCGCCGGTGTCTTCGACGGCTTCGACATCGACTGGGAATGGCCCGGTGTGCCCGAGGAGTTCCAACACCCCGGCAACCACTGGTCCCCGGACGACAAGGAGAACCTCGTCGCACTGCTGGCCGAGTTCCGCCGCCAGCTCGACGAGCTGGCCGGGCAGACCGGCGAGACCTACGAGCTCAGCGCGTTCCTGCCGGCGAATCCGGTCCTGATCGACGCCGGCTGGGACGTCACCCGGATCTTCGACCATCTCGACTTCGGCAACGTCCAGGGCTACGACCTGCACGGCACGTGGCGGCCGGACGTCGCCGGGCATCAGTCCAACACCTACGACGACCCAGCCAACCCGCTCGAGGAGTCCCAGCGGTTCAGCCTCGACGCGGCGATGAGCTACTACGTCGACCGCGGGGTCGCGCCGTCTCAGCTCACCGCCGGCATCCCGCTGTACGGCCGCGGCTGGACCGGCGTTGCCGACGGCGGAACCCACGGCGCCTGGCAATCCGCCGGCGGGGCCGCGCCGGGGGAGTTCCCAGAGGAACCCGGCACCGACAGGTACCGGAACCTGCGCGACAAGCCGATCTTCCACGACGAGGAGGTCCTGGCCTCGTGGTCGTACGACGGCACGGAGTTCTGGTCCTTCGACGACCCCTGGCTGGTCGACAAGAAGGCCGACTACATCACCGCCGGCGGGTTCGGCGGCGCCATGTGGTGGGACCTGGCCGGCGACCATTCGAACGAGCTCGTCGGTCTCATGGGCGAACGGCTGGCCACCGGCGGCCCGGGTGGCGGCGACGAGTCCGGTGGTGACGTGTCGGGTGGTGACGTGTCCGGTGGTGACGAGTCCGGCGGCGACGACGGTGGGCCGGCGACGTGCACGGCGCCGGCCTGGGACCCGTCCGCCGTCTACGTCGGCGGGGACCAGGTCTCCTATGCGGGCCACACCTGGACGGCGCGGCACTGGACCCAAGGCGACGTGCCCGCACCGAGCGAGTGGGGGCCGTGGCGCGACGACGGGCCGTGCTCCGACACCGGGGCGGACGGCGGCACCGATGCCGGATCGGAGTCGGGATCGGAGAGCGGCGACGAGGACGGTGACGGTGACCCCGGCGGCGGATCGGACGGCGACCGCTGGCTGACCGGCTATTGGCACAACTTCGACAACGGCTCGACGGTGCTGCGGGTCTCGGAGGTCCCGACGGCCTACAACCTGCTGGCGATCGCCTTCGCCGACAACCTGTCCGGCAGCCCCGGCGGCATCACGTTCAACCTGGACAGCGCCGGGCTCGGCGGGTACACCGTGGCCGAGTTCAAGGCCGATGTGGCCGCTCGCCGGGCCGCGGGCGGCACCGTCGTCATCTCCGTCGGCGGCCAGAACGGGCACGTCAACGTCACCAACGCCACCGAGGCCGCGAACTTCGCACAGAGCACCCACGCTCTGATGCGGGAGTACGGCTTCGACGGCGTCGACATCGATCTCGAGCACGGGATCAACGCCGCCTACATGGAGCAGGCGCTGCGGCAGCTGCGTGACCTCGCCGGGCCGAGCCTGATCATCACGATGGCGCCACAGACCATCGACTTCCAGGCGCCGACCTACGCGTACTATCAGCTGGCGCTGGCGATTCAGGACATCCTGACGATCGTCAACATGCAGTACTACAACTCCGGCACCATGCTCGGCTGCGACCAGCAGGTCTACGCCCAGGGGACGGTCGACTTCCTCACCGCGCAGGCGTGCATCCAGCTCATGGCCGGCCTGGACCCGGATCAGGTCGGACTGGGGCTGCCGGCGACCACCTCGGCGGCCGGAGGCGGATATCAGCCGCCGTCCAACGTCACGGCCGCGCTGGACTGTCTGGCGACGGCGAACGACTGCGGCAGCTTCGTACCGGCGCAGCCGTGGGGGCCGATCGGCGGGGCCATGACGTGGTCGGTCAACTGGGACGCCACGAACGGATACCAGTTCGCCAACACCCTGGGTGCCTACCTGGGCACTGGCTGAACCGAACCGGCGGGGATGAGGTGGCCGGGTGCCGGCGGCTCACGCCGTCGGCACCCGGCACCGAGCTCACGGTGCCCTTCCGCCGGTGCGGCGGTCGATGCGGTCGGGCGGGCAGCGTCGGTCGCGCCGACAACGCCCGGGCCACCGATCGTTCGGTCCCTCGTGCCGACGTCAGCCGTCGGTGCCGTTGCGGCGGCGGCGGGGCTTGGCGGGCTTCGGCTCGGGTGCCGCCGCGAGCCCGAAGCGCGGGTCGATCTGGATCTCGTCGAGGGCGATGAGCGCGTGGTCGACCAACTCGGGCGCCTGGACTTGGCGTGCAGCCCGCTCGATCTGCGGCGGCGCCTCAAGGTCGGTGTCGACCACCTTGAGGTCGGACAGCTTGCGGGCGCTCACGAGGACCCGGCTCTCCAACGAACTGACGCTGTCGTTGTAGGCGCGGACGGCGCCGTCGAGCTGGCGGCCGAGCTTGCTGATGTGGGTGCCCATGGTGGCCAACCGGGAGTGCAACTCGCGGCCGAGCGACAGCACCTGCTGGGCGTTCTCGGCCAGCGCCTCCTGACGCCAGGTGTAGCCGACCGTGCGCAGCAGCGCGACCAGGGTGGCCGGGGTGGCCAGGACGACGTTGCGCTCGAAGGCGTGCTCGAAGAGCGTCGGGTCCTGCTCCAGCGCCGCGTTGAGGAACACGTCGGAGGGCACGAACATGACCACGAACTCCGGCGTGGGCGTGAACTGCTCCCAGTACTGTTTGGCGGCCAGGGAATCGATGTGCGTCTTGAGGTGGCGGGCGTGGGCGGCCAGCCGGGTGTCGCGGGTGGCCTCGTCGCGGGCCTCCTGCGCCTCGAGGTAGCCGTTGAAGGCGACCTTCGCGTCGACGACGACCTTCTTGTCGCCGGCGAGGTGGACCAGCAGGTCGGGACGGAGCTTGCCGTCCGGGGTGTCGACGGATGCCTGCTCGACGAAGTCGACGTGCTCCAGCATGCCGGCGGCCTCGACGACCCGGCGAAGCTGCAACTCACCCCAGCGGCCGCGGACCTGGGGCGCGCGCAGCGCCGTAACCAGCTGCTGGGTCTCCTGCCGCAGCAGGTCCGAGCTCTTGCCCATGGTCTCGAGCTGGGCGCGCAGCTCGCCGTAGGCGGCGGCACGCGCCTTCTCGAGGTGGTTGGCGTGGTCGGTGACCTTGGCGAGTTGGTCGTTCAGCGGCTTGACCAGTGCCTCCACCGCCTGCCTGCGGTGCTCCAGCTCGGTCTTGACGCGGTCCTCGGAGCCCTTGAACCGCTCGGCGGCCAGCTCGAGGAACTCGGCGCGGTTCTGCTTGAGCGCGTCGTTGGACAGCCGCTGGAACTCTTGCGTCAGCCGCTCTTGCTCCGCCCGCAACAGCTCCAGCTTCTCCTCACCGCTCGCCCGCGCGTGCGCCAGCTCGGTCTCGAGCCGGGTCTGGTCGGCCTGCGCGTCGAGCAGGCGCTCGCGGTCGCCCTCGCGCTCGGCGACCAGCTGCTGCCGCTCGTGCCGGACGGCGTCGCGCTCGGCCCGGGCCGCGTCGCGCTCGGCCACCACCGTCGCCACCTGGACGGCGGAACGGACGCGGACGAGCAACCCGCCCACCACCGCCCCGAGCAGCAGGGCGAGGAGGGCCACGAGGATGCTGGTGCCGTTCATGAGGATCAGCTTGCCGGGTGGGTCCGACAAAGTCGGGAAGGCGCGGCGGCCGCCGGGCCGGATCGGCCGATTCGTCCCGTTTCGAGATCACCGGATGGCCCCCGGGCCGCACCCGTCGCCGTGATTGTCGTCCACCGCGCCGCGCGGCATACACTCGGTTGGCTCACCGTTCGACTCCGGACGGTGCCCGCGCAGTCGGCTCTGACAACGAAGGATCATCGGCTTTGTCCCTCACCATCGGGATCGTCGGCTTGCCCAACGTCGGCAAGTCCACGCTCTTCAACGCGCTGACGAAGAACGACGTCCTCGCCGCGAACTACCCGTTCGCCACCATCGAGCCCAACGTCGGCGTCGTCGGCGTCCCCGACTCCCGGCTCGGCCGGCTCGCCGAGATCTTCGACTCAGCCCGGCAGGTCCCGGCCACCGTGAGCTTCGTCGACATCGCCGGCATCGTGAAGGGCGCGTCCGAGGGGCAGGGTCTGGGCAACAAGTTCCTCGCCAACATCCGCGAGGCCGACGCCATCTGCCAGGTCATCCGGGTCTTCAACGACCCTGACGTCGTCCACGTCGACGGTCGCATCGAGCCCAAGTCCGACATCGAGACCATCAACACCGAGCTGATCCTCGCGGACCTGCAGACCATCGAGAACGCCCTGCCGCGCATGGTCAAGGAGGCGCGGATGGCCAAGGACAAGCAGGAGACCGTCGTCGCCGTCGAGCGGGCCAAGGAGGTCCTCGATGGCGGGCAGACGGTGTTCGCGGCGGGCCTCGACCCCGAGCCGCTTCGCGAGCTGCACCTGCTCACCGCCAAGCCGTTCCTCTACGTGTTCAACATGGACGACGAGGAGCTGTCCGACGACGGTCTCAAGGCCGAGCTGCGTGGGCTGGTGGCGCCGGCCGAGGCGATCTTCCTGGACGCCCAGATCGAGACCGAGCTGGCCGAGCTGGACGACGCGGAGGCGCTGGAGTTGCTGCGGTCCATGGGGCAGGAGGAGTCCGGCCTGGACATGCTGGCCCGGGTCGGCTTCGACACCCTCGGCCTGCAGACCTACCTGACGGCCGGGCCGAAGGAGGCCCGGGCGTGGACCATCGCCAAGGGCGCCACCGCGCCCGAGGCGGCCGGCGTCATCCACACCGACTTCCAGAAGGGGTTCATCAAGGCCGAGGTCGTGTCGTTCGACGACCTCGTGGCCTGCGGCTCCATGGCCGACGCCCGGTCCAAGGGCCTGGTCCGCATGGAGGGCAAGGACTACGTCATGGCCGACGGCGACGTCGTCGAGTTCCGCTTCAACGTCTGAGAGTCGCGACTCCGCGCCGGCTGCCGTCTCCGTGCGGCCGGTGGCGCACGTCGTCGGCCTGAACGAGCCCGGTGGGTCTGATTCCACCGCACCGGCCTGGAGGGCTGGCTCCGTGCGCGGGAGTGCGGCACCGTGGTGGTCGCGGGCAGCACCTGCCCAACTGCTCACGTGCACGCACTTCGACGCCAGCGAGCGCGACTTCGAGGCCGCCCCTGGTCAGCGATGCGGTGTCGCGGACGATCGATGAGCTGTCACCGTGCCGAGGCGCAGCACGGCGAAGCGCCGACAGGTCGGGTCCCCGACTCATCCGACGGCTTCCTGGGCGACCGCGAGAGAACATGATCAATGGATTGGCGCGGGTGATGTGGACCGCTGGCGGTGGCCGCGGACCTTGGCGAGGTTGCCGCACCGCTGCATCGAGCACCAGCGTCGCTTGCCCGGCCGCGAGGTGTCGACGAGCAGCAGGCCGCAGTCCGGCGCCGCGCAGACCCGGATGCGCGTGGCCAGGTGGCCGGCGAAGAGGTCGATCGCGTCGCGGGCAAGGGTGGACAGGGCGCCGACGGCGCTCGGCGCCGCGTAACCTCGGGCGCCGTCCGCTCGCAGCTCCGGCACCAGGGGTGGTGCCGCCGCCGCGGTGTTGATGACGGCAACGTCGGCCGGGTCCAGCGAGCTTCCGGCCGCCAGCCCGCGCGCGGCACGGGTGATCGCTGCCCGCAGGGTGCGCGCCGCGTCCAGGTCCGCCGCCGAGCCGACCACTATGCCCTCGGCCTCGAGGATCACGTCGAGCCACCGTTCGAGATCGGCCTGGGTGTGGAGGATCTCCCACACCGCATGCTCGCCCTCGCCGCCGGTGTGGGTGAAGTCCAGCGACACCCGGCCGGTGAGGAATCGGCGCCGCAGGTCGAGAGGGAGGTCCGTACGTCGTTGCATGAAACTAGTTTAACTGGTTACATAGCTCCTATGACAGTCACCACGCACATCAACCCAGAGACGATGCACGTGAACCCCGCGTTCACCCAGGTGGTCCGGGTGGCCTCGGCGGCCGACCTCGTCTACGTCGGCGGCCAGAACGGCGTCGACGCGACCGGCACGGTCGTCGGGCCGGACCTCGCGAGCCAGACGCGGCAGGCCATGAAGAACCTGCGCACCTGCCTGACCGCGGCCGGCGCCGGTCCCGAGCATGTCGTGAAGTGGACCATCCTGATCCGTGAGGGCGAGTCGCTGGAGGAGGGTTTCGCAGCGTTCGTCGAGACCTGGGGGCAGCGGCCGAACCCACCGGCCATCACCGCCGCCTTCGTGTCCGGTCTCGCCGTGCCGGGCGCGCTGGTCGAGATCGAGGCAGTCGCGGCGGTCCCGGCAGCCTGACGCTGAACCAGCCGCCCGATCCGGCGACCCGCACCACGTCTAGCCTGGTCCCATGTCGGACGAGAAGGATGTGCTGAAGAGATACCTGCAGGCCGGCCGTGACGCGCTGCTGTGGAAGCTGGACGGCTTGGGGGAGCGCGACGCGCGCTGGCCCATGACGCCGACGGGTACCAACCTGCTCGGCCTGGTCAAGCACGTCGGCAGCATGGAGTACGACTACTTCGGCCTCGTGTTCGGCCGGCCAAAGCCGGAGCCGATGCCATGGCTGGACGACGACGCCGAGGACAACGCCGACATGTGGGCGACTGCCGAGCAGTCACGCGAATGGGTCGTCGACTTCTACCGGCGGGCCTGCGCACATGCCGACGCCACGATCGACGAGCTCGAGCTGGACGCGCCGGGCACGGTGCCCTGGTGGGCGCCGGAGCGCCGGCAGGTCACGCTGCACACCGTCATGGTCCACATGATCGTCGAGACGTCCCGGCACGCCGGGCACGCCGACATCGTCCGCGAGACGATCGACGGACGCATCGGCATGCGCAACGGCAACACCAACCTGCCTGACCACGACGCCCGCTGGTGGGCCGACTACATCGAGAAGCTCAAGCGCACCGCCGAGGCAGCCGGCAGCTGACGGCCCTGGCCGCGCGGGTCAGGTCGCCGAAGTTCCCCATGGATCGACGACGTCGATGCCGGTCCTCGCGAAGTCCCTGGCGTTCCTGCCTGCGGCGGTCGACGGCGGCACGGGCGTCGGATCACCCGGAGTGGTCGCCGTGCCACGACCGCCACAGCGCGGCGTAGGCGCCGCCGGCCGCGACCAGCTCGTCGTGTGAGCCGAGCTCCACGATCCGGCCGTCGTCCATGACCGCGACCCGGTCCGCGTCGTGCGCGGTGTGCAGCCGGTGCGCGATCGCGATGACGGTACGCCCGGCCAGGACCGCGGCCAAGGAACGCTCCAGGTGCCGAGCCGCCCTGGGGTCCAGCAGCGACGTCGCCTCGTCCAGCACCAGCGTGTGCGGGTCGACGAGGACCAGCCGGGCCAGCGCGAGCTGCTGCGCCTGCGCCGGCGACAGCTCCACCCCGCCGGAGCCGACCGCCGTTCCCAGGCCGAGCGCCGACGCCCACCCCCAAGCGTCCACCGCACGCAGCGCCTGCTCGACGGCGTCGTCGTCGGCGGCGGGCCGGCCGAGCACCACGTTGTCGCGCACCGTGCCGCGGAACACGTGGTGCTCCTGGGTGACCAGCGCGACCGACGAGCGCAGCCGATCGAGCGGCAGATCGCCGACCGCGACGCCGTCGACGGTGACGGTGCCGGCCCGCGGCGGGTGCACGCCCGCCAGCAGCTTGCCGAGCGTCGACTTCCCGGCGCCGGACGGGCCGACGATCGCCAGCCGCTCGCCCGGTGCGATCGCGAGGTCCACGCCGCGCAGCACGTCGCGCCCGTCGCGGTAGGCGTAGCTCACGCCGTGGACCTGGACGCCGCGTCCCGGATCGGCGCCGACGACGGCGTCGGCTCGCGGTCGCGGCCGGTCACTCCCGTCATCACCCGCACCGCCACCGTCCCGCCGGACGCCGAGCAGCCGGGCCAGCGCCGCGCCACCGATCTGCAGCTCGTTCATCCAGAACAGCAGCATGTCGATCGGCACGAGCAGCTGCTGGGTGTACAGCGTGGCCGTGGTGACCGCGGCCAGCGAGACCATGCCCTCCAGGTAGAACAGGCCGCCGATGACCAGTGTGGCCACCACTGGGAGGACGAACGAGGTGTCGATGGTCGGCAGGTACACCGTCCGCAGCCGCAACGTGTAGCGCTCGGCAGCGTAGGAGGCGGCGATGTCGCGGTTGACCCGCTCGAACCGCCGATCGCCCAGCCGCAGCGCTTCCACCGTCCGGGCGCCGTCGACGGTCTCGGACAGGCCCTCGGCGATCTGCGAGTACGAGGCGTTCTCGCGCAGGTAGCCGGCGTGGGCCCGGGCCAGGTACCACCGCGTGGCCGCCCACAGGGTCGGCACCGCCACCAGGCACGGCAGCGCCAGCAGTGGGCCGATGATCACGAGGCCGCCCAGCGTGAGGGCGATCGTCAGCGTGCTGATCAGCGTCTCCGGGATCGCGTACCGGACGGCGCGGGCCAGCAGGTCGACGTCGCGGGTGGTGCGGGTGATCAGGTCGCCGGTGCCGGCCCGCTCCACCGTGCCCAGCGGCAGCGCGAGCACGTCGGTCACGAACTCCTCGCGCAGCCGCGCCAGCACCTTCTCGCCCAGCCGCGCCGCCGCGTACATCCCAAGGCCGGTCAGCAGCGCCTGCGCCACGATGAACCCGCAGATCAGCGCGGTGACCAGACTGACGTCGTCCACGCCGCGCGTGACGTCCTCGACCAGCCGGCCGATCAACCACGGGCCGGCCAGGCCGGAGGCGGCGCCCAGCGCGTACAACGCGACGACGACCGCCAGCTCACGCGGATGGGCCAGGGCGAGGCGTCGGGCGCGGGCACGCACCGTCCGCATCGAGGCGACCGGCAGCTCGCTCATGCCTCACCCTCCTCGCGGGCGACCAGCGCCCGGTAGCGCTCGTCGCCCATCAGCTCCGCGTGGGTGCCCGTGGCCACGGCCTTCCCCGCGTCGACGAGGACGACCCGGTCGGCGTGGTCGAGCAGGATCGGGCTGGTGCTGAAGACGACGGTCGTGCGTCCGGTGCGCTCTGCGGCCAGCCGCTCGGCGATCCGCGCTTCGGTATGGGCGTCGACGGCACTGGTGGGCTCCACCAGCACGAGCACCTCGGGATCGACCGTGAGGGCCCGGGCCAGCCGTAGCCGCTGCCGCTGGCCGCCGGAGAACTCCCGCCCGTCCGGCGCGATCTCGGTGTCGAGGCCGTCGGGCAGCGCCTCGAGGATGTCGGCGCCGGAGGCGACGTCGACGGTGCGGTCCAGCCGGTGGTCGTCGGCGCGCCCGGCCGGGTCGAGCTCGTCGCGCAGGGCGCCGGCGAACAGCCGCGCGTCGTTGCTCACCACGAGAACGTGTCTGCGCACGTCGTCGAGGTCCAGGTCGCGAATTGGCTGCTCGCCGTAGGTGACGTCGGAGTCGGTGTAGCGGCCGAGCCGGTCGGCGACGGCGTCGGCATCGGCCGGCCGCGAACAAGCCACGGCGGTGAACCTGCCGCCGTCGACGACGAGTCCGGACGCGGGGTCGTGCAGGTCCGATGCCGCCGCCTCGAGCCGTTTCGGCCCTGAGGCCAGCTCCGGTTCCAGCGCCAGCAGGTCGACGACCCGTCGCGCGGCGACGTGCGCTTTCATGACCACCCCGGCGGCGATGGAGATGCGCCGCACCGGGACGGCGAGGAACACCGCGTAGCCGTAGAACGCGACGAGCTGCCCGCCGGTGAGGTCGCCGTCGAGCACGTACCGCGCGCCCAGGAACACGACGAGCGCCACCAGCAGGCCCGGCAGCAGCATCCGCGTGCTCTCCAGCAACGACTCGACCCGGGCGACCTGGACGCCCGCGTGGCGGACCCGCTGGGACTCCTCGCGGTAGCGGCCGGCGAACATCTCCTCACCGCCGATGCCGCGCAGCACCCGCAGCCCTCCGACGATGTCGACGGCGCGCGAGGTCAGCTCCGACTGCTGGTCGCGCAGCCGGGACTGGCGGTCGATCAGTGGGCGGAGCAGGAGCGACAGCGCCCACACCATGACCGGGACACCAGCCAGCACGACGAGCCCGAGCTGCCAGGACGCCTCGAGCATGATGGTGGCGATGACCACGATCGTGACGGCCGACCCGATGCCGCGCGAGCTGATCTCCAGCGCCCGGCCGATCTGCGTCACGTCGGACACTCCCACGCTCATGACCTCGCCGGCGGACACCCGCCGTGGCAGCGTCGCCCCGAGGCGCGCCGCCTGCCGGGTCACCAGCTGCAGCGTCCGGTACCTCGCACCGAGGGCGTTGGCCAGCGCGCAGCGGTCCTGCAGAATGCCCGACGCGGCCTGGACCAGGCCGAGTGCCAGGACAATCCCGCCCCACAGCAGCAGGTCGGAGCGGTCCCGGGCGGCCAGCCCGTCGTCGATGGCCCGCCCGACGGCGTACGGCACCAGCGCCTGCGCGACCGGCCACAGGCACCCATAGAACGCGCCGAGCAGGACGACGCCGATCTCCAGGCGGGTCAGCCAGAACAGGTAGCGGCCGGGGGTGAGACGATCGGGCCGGCCGGGATCCGGATCGGGAAAGGGCCGCACAAAACCGAGCAGCCTAGCTTTGGCGTCGTCGCGTGACAACTGGTTTACGGCCTGGTCTTGACGGTCCGCGAAGGCCCCAGGACGATCAGAATGATGGACGACATCAGGCGTTGGCCGGTCTCGTCGTCGGCACTACGGTCGGTGGGGTACGACCTCCGGTCGTGGACGCTCGAGGTCGAGTTCGTCTCCGGCGAGGTCTACCGCTACTTCGACGTCGAGCCGCTGGACGTCGATGCGCTGCTGGCCGCCGACAGCATGGGCGCTTACCTCAACGAGGAGATCAAGCCCAACTACGACTACGTCCACGTCGACCCCTTAGCCCCGCCGCGCTTTCGTCGGCGGCGCTGAGGGTTGTCGGCTGCGATCAACGATCCGCGACGTCACCAGGCGTTCCTGCGCCTCAACAGGGTTACAACCATGGTGAAGCACACACGATCCTCGTGATGTCAGCGATCGTTGATGATCATCGGGCGCGACCCCCCTGCAACCTCCGACCGCCCGGAGCGGGGGAGGACAGCGTCAGAGGAGGGGTTCCAGGGCAGCGAGGCCGCTGGCGTCCAGGGGCGACGGCGGTGCCGTCTCGGGCGCGGCGGACCGGAACGCGCTCGGTGCGACGCCGTAGATGGCCCGGAAGCGGCGCGAGAAGTGGTAGGCGTCGGCGAAGCCGCACTGCAGCGCGACCGCGTTCAGCGACAGGTTGCTCATCCACAGCAGCGGCTCGGCTCGGGCCAGTCGCAGCCGTTCAAGGGCGGCCACCGGCCCGATGCCGAACTGGCGGCGGAACACCCGGCACAGCGTGCTGATGGAGACGCCGGCGGCGTCGGCGAGGTCGGCCAGCGTGACCGGACGTGCTACGCCGTCGGCCCAGGCCAGACGCACACTGCTGATCGCGGCGACGATCGGCTCCGGCAGCATGGCGGGCCCGTCGCGGCGTTCCGACCGCGGCGGCGCGGCGGCGAACGTCAGCACCAGCAGGCGGAGGGTCTCGCGCACGTGCTCGCGCCACGCCGGCGGGCACGCCGAGCCCAGCCAGAGCAGGTACTGGCACAGTGCGCCCATGGGGTCCGGCCTGGCGGTGAGGTCGCGTACGATCGGCCACTCGACGGCACTGGCGGCCGGGCCGGACAGCCGGAAGTGAACGTAGGCGTGGCGGGTCGGGCGGCGCCGGTCCCAGCGGAAGGTGTCGCGCATGCCCGGGCGGACCAGCAGCAGCGTGCCGGGCGCCAGCGGCACGGTCATGCCGTCCCAGAGCCAGGTCGCGCTGCCGCTGAGGATCCAGACGAACTCGTAGGTCCGCGCGAGCCGCGGGCCGAACGTGGAGCCGGGCGGGTAGTCAGCGACCGTCGGGCCGAGCCGGGGGACGAGCCGCACCCGCAGCCCGTCCGCCGGCTCATCGCCGTCGAGTGCCGGACCACCCGTCACCGCGCCTCCGTCATCGGTCGCAGCCGCCTTCGCGGTCGGGCCGGATGCGCGGCCGGCGGTGGTCCTCGATGCCCTTGTAGGCGTACGGGTCGCGGCCGGCCACGAGGACGACGTCGCGGAAGTCGGCCTGCGCCATGGTCGTGCCGTCCTCGGGCAGTGTCCACGGCAGCAGCGACTCCGCGCTCATGTAGTGGTTGGCCAGCGCCCGCCGGTAGCCGTGGCGCCCGGTGTTGGGCAGCGACTTGTGCAGCAGGTAGCCGTTGAACAGCAGCACGGACCCGGCGCTGAGCTCCACCGGCACCGCGTCGGCGTCGGCGTACGGGAAGTCGAAGGACTCCACGGTGCAGTCGTAGCGGGGGTCGTCGTGCTCGCGGTTGGGGTAGATGATGCCGGGGCGGTGCGAGCCGGGCAGCACCCACAGGCAGCCGTTCTCGACCGTGGCGTCGTCCAGCGCGATCCAGGTGGCGGTCAGCGACCGGTCGCGGGTCGGGATGAACATCTCGTCCTGGTGCCAGGCCTGGCCGGGCTTGCCCTCGGCCTTCACGAAGAGCATGGACTGCATGGCCTTGACGTTCGGCCCGATCACCTGGGTGAGTGCGTCGACGATGACGGGATGGCGCATCGTATCGAGCATCAGGCTCGACAGCTTGTGCGGGTAGTGGATGCACAGGAACCGGCGGATCACCTCGTTGTCGCTCTCGTCCGGCGACGAAGCGATGGCGCCGTCGATCTCGCCCAACTCACCGCGGCAGATGCGGACGGTCTCGGCGAGCAGCGCGGTCAGTGCGTTGCGGTCGAAGACGCCCTCAAGGATGACGTATCCGTCCTGGTCGTAGCGGTCGGCGAGGGTTGGGTGCGACGACGCGGTCAGGTGCGGCTCAGCGGTTCCCAGGGTCACGGTCGGCCCCTCTCGTGCGGTGCGGCGCGGGATGTGGTCTCCCCGACGATGGTGCGTCCGCGGCAGTCGTCGCCACCATGGCTCCACCGTGCACGTCCTTGGCGAATCATGTCATGTGGCGGAGGACGCCACTCCGGGGGCTGACGGTCCTGAGAGGATTCGGAGCCATGCGTCCCCTCGCGCGACCCTTGGTCGTCGGTCTTGTCATCACCCTCGCCGCCTGTTCCGGAGGCGGCAGCGCCGACGAGGAGGACTCCGGGGAGTCCACCGAGTCGCCGGTTCCGGCCGCGCTCACCGCCACGGTCGAGCGCGTGATTCCGGCCGAGGGCAGCCCGCTGATCCCCGGCACCGGCGACGAGCGGCTGGAGCTGGTCTCGGCGGCGGCCGCGGACGGCGACATCGTCGCCGTGGGTACGCGCCGCGGTGCCGACGGCTCCCGGGACGGGTCGGCGCTGGTGCGCTCCACCGACGGGCGTGAGTGGGCCGACGTCGAGCTGCCGGCCGAGATCGGCGCCGGCACGCTGACCGCCGCGGCCGCGGTCGGCGACGCCGTCCTCGCGGTCGGCAACGCCGAGAGCGGCCAGCCGGCAGCCGTCCGGTACCAGGGCGGCACGGCCGAAGCGGTCGAGCTGCCGTTCCCCGACCCCGGTGCGGCCGGGCAGCCGGCCTGGGTCCGAGCCGTCGCAGCGGCGGACGGCCGGGTCTACGTCGCAGGCGTCAGCATCGAGGGTGTCGAGAACCCGCAAGATGCCGTCGCCGCGCTCACCGTCCTGGTCTCCGACGACGACGGCGCCTCGTGGACGCCGCTGGAGCTCCCGGACGAGTTGCGCGTCGTGGACAGCGGGCCGGCGGTGATCGAGCAGGGGACGCCTGGCCAGATCGATCTGATCACGCACGCCGGGGTCCCGGTGGTCTCGGTGGGTGTGCCCGGCACCGACGGCGTCACCACCACGCTGTGGACCGCGGACGAGTCCGGCGCGGAATGGACCGTTCTGGGCACGGCGGCGGAACTGTTCGAGGACCAGTCGCTGGACCTGCTGCACAGCCATGACGACACCCTGCTGGCCTTCACCCGTGCCGGCACGGACGCGGCGGCATGGCGCAGCGACGACGGCGGCGCGACGTTCAGCCGGGTCGAGACCGAGCCGTGGACGTTCGGCGGCGGCGGGCGTCAGTCCGTGGACACCGCCGTGACGCTGGAGTCGGGTGCTCTCATGGTCGCCGGCGTCACCGAAGGTGAGGTGCGCAACGGGCGGCGTCCCGGCCAGCTGGAGCTGTGGCTGACGTCGGACCTGGAGACGTGGCAGCGCGACCTCGCCGACCCCGCGTTGACCGGCGTGGGCTACCAGCGGCCGGTCGGCCTGGTGGGGCTGGGCGAGCAGGCGGTCGTCATCGGCACCGACCAGCGCTCGCCCACAGAGGATGAGGCCGAGGAGGCGGGCGCGTCGCTGGCCACACACGGCGCCAGTTGGATCGTCTCGGTCGAGGCCTCCGACGTCACCGAGCCGCCGGTCGAGGTCACCCCGCTCGAGGTGTCCGGCTTCACCGGCGAGTCGTCGGTCAGCGCGCTGGTGCCGGTTGCCGACGGCCTGCTGGCCGTGGGGTCGGCCGGTTCCGACGCGGAAAAGGTGCCCGCAGCCTGGGCGTCGCCGGACGGTGCGACGTGGACGCCGGTCGAGGCGCCCGCCCTCGCGGAGGCCCCCGGCGAGATCCACGCGGCGACCGCCACCGCCGACGGTGGCGTCGTCGCCGTCGGCGAGCTCAGGGGTGAGGATCAGGAGTCCGACGACGACGACCGGCTCGGCGTGTGGAGGTCACCGGACGGTGCCGCCTGGGAGCGTGTCGACCTCACCGACGCGGCGTACACCGGCGCCATCGGGTACGGAATCACCCTGGCCGGCGACACCGTGATCGCCGTCGGCGTGAGTGAGCCGGAAGGGCGTGACTACCGCGACGTCGGCATCTGGCGCTCCGCGGACGCCGGCGCGAGCTGGGAGGTCGTGCCTACGGCCGAAGCGCCGTTCCGGGAGCATGACGTCGAGGTGCTGGCCGACATCGCCGTGCGCGAGGACGACACCCTGGTCGCCGTCGGGCACACCGGAGTGCCGGAGGACACCGAGAACGGCGGCTTTCAGTACCCTCCGGTCCCGTACGTCATCGAGTCCGCCGACGGGCAGGCATGGTCGGTCCTGCCCGCGCCGTTCGAGGGCATGGAGTTCGGCGATCTCTATGTCGTGACGCCCGCGGCCGACGGGCTCCTCGCGCTCGGCGCCGCCAGCGAGTCGATGGACCTGCCGAACCTCGACGCTCCGATGCTGCCGTCCGGAGTCGCCCGCCAGACCGATGACGGGTGGGACGTCTCCGACCAGCGCTTCCGGCATCAGCCGCGGATCCTTGCGGCGGCCGAGTCGCCGGCCGGGACCGTCCTCGCCGGTCAGTGGTACCGGCTCTCCGCAGGCACCGACGCGCTGATCGCGGTGGAACGCGAGGGCGAGCTGGTGGCCGCGGACGCCGCCCTGATCGCCGACGGCGACCAGAGCGCCGACGCCGCCGCCGCGCTGGGCGACCAGGTCGTGGTGCTGGGCAGCGACACGACGCAGGACGACGTCACCACCGTGATCGGCTGGTCCGTCACCCCACGCTGAAGACCGCCCATAACCTTCGGTTGATCCAAGATCAACGGGGCGGGCGGACCGGGTCGCGGCGCGGGCGGGCCCCCTTGACGTCCCGGAAACGTCGCCGTTACAGTCGAGCTTCGCCAGGAATTTATACGTATTAGACGTCGCAGGAGAGCGCCCGTGAGCAGTACCGGACGACGCCGCCGGCCCACGCAGGTCGACATCGCGCGGCGCGCCGGCGTCTCCCAGGCCACGGTCTCGTTGGTCATCAGCGGCGGCGCGGCCGCGGACCAGATCGACGAGCCCACCCACCAGGCGGTGCTGGCCGCGGCGGCCGAGCTCGGGTATGCCGCGAACGTGGCCGCGCGCAGCCTCAAAGGCGGCCGCAACCACCTGCTCGGCCTGTATACGTTCGAGCCGGTCTTCCCGACCGACCAGCGCGACTTCTACTACCCCTTCCTGCTCGGCGTCGAGGAGGAGGCCGCGGCGCAGGGCTACGACCTGCTGCTGTTCAGCTCGGTGACGTCGTCGGCCGACCGGTCCATCTACGCCGGCGGCGGCAACCGGCTCAAGATCGCCGACGGCTGCGTCCTGCTCGGTCGCAACGTCTGCCGCGACGAGCTGGCCGCGCTGGTGCAGGAGGACTTCCCGTTCGTGTTCATCGGTCGCCGCGAGGTCGACGAGGGTGAGCTGTCCTACGTCGGCGCCGACTACGTGACCGCCACCAGCGCGATGGTCGCCGAGCTGGCCCGCCTCGGCCACCGCCGCATCCTCTACCTGCGCGCCATCGAGGACACCGAGCCGACCCGCGACCGCGAGCGGGGCTACCGCGACGGTCTCGCGGCGGCCGGCATCGAGGTCGACGAGGCGCTGATCCACGGTCTCGCCGACCCGGCCGACCTGTCCGTCGAGCACGTCCAGCACTGGATCGCCGCCTACGGCGTCACCGCGGTGCTCGTCGAGCCCACTGAGGACAACCGGCTGGTCGACGCCCTGACGGCGATGACCGACGGCGGGTCGGCCACCCGGGTGCGCTTCCCCGAGGACTGCTCGATCGCGCTGCTCGGTGACCCGCCGTCGTGGACGCCCGAGCAGCGCGACTGGACGCGGTTCTCCCTACCGCGCGCGGAGATGGCGCGCGAGGCGGTGCGCATGCTGGTCGACCTGCTGGGCCAGGCGCAGCACGCATCGCGGCAGCTCACCATCCCGTGCACGTCCGTGCCGGGTGACTCCGTCGGACCGGCACCGGCATCGGCTACCGGCCGGGAGGAGGCACCGTGATCCGCGTCATCCCGCGCCGGCTGCTCATCGGACTCTTCGTCAGCTGGGGAGCCGCGTCGCGGATCTTCGGCATCGTCCGGGTGGCACCCGGCGACCCGGCCACCGTCCTGCTGGGCCCCGACGCCGACCCGGAGCAGGGCGCTGCTCGACGCCGCCCTCGACGACGCCGGCCCACCCAGGGAGGCCGATGCGGCATCGACGGCGACGCAGGGCCGCAGGTCCCGTCGAGTCGTGGTTCCAGACCGTGCGCCGAGTGGTGTGAAGGAGGCACCGCCGCATGGGCCGACCGACCGATGTCACAGTGCGCATGAGCGTGCCGGCGCCCACGGGCTGGAACACCTGGGACGTGCGCACCCACACCGGCATGGCGCACCTGCCGTCCGGGCTGCGGGTGCGGTTCGGGCTGCTCGATGCGGCCGCGAACCCCGTGATCGACGGCTTCACCTGGCGGCACGGGCTGGTGCGGCTCGGGCATCACACCGTCGACGGCTCCTTCGCGGAGGTGACGGTCGAGGTCGACGGGGTGGAGCTGCGGCTGGTCCTGGCCGGCGGGCCGGGCGACGAGCTGTACGTGCGCGCGCAGTCCGCGGGGACGGTCGTCGCCGACGTCGCCGCTGGGTGGGACGCCGACCCGCAGCCGTGGCCGGACGCGACACCGTGGGAGTGGCGGCTGGACCGTTCCGGCGACGACTTCCTGGTCGCCCCGGCCGGGTCGAGCGCCACGGCGGCCGACGCCGCCGTCGTCGTGGAGACCCGGCGGGCCGCGGCCGAGGCGACACGGCCACGTTCCGGCGGCTGGTTCCGCGACGCCGCCGACGCGCTGACCCGCGCCGTCACGTGGAACACGATCCACGCGCCCGACCTGGGCCCGGTGCTCACGCCGACCTCGCGCGACTTCGTCTGCGTCGAACGGCAGGGGTTTTACCGCAGCTGGGCGCTGCACGCCTGGGACACGTTCTTCACCGGGCTGGTCGCCGGCGTGGTCGACCGCGACTACGCGCGGGGAATCCTCGGCCAGATCCTGCCGTTCGCCGACGCCGCCGGCATGGTCCCGAACCGGGTCAGCGACGAGCGCGGGCGGACCGACGACCGGTCGCAGCCACCGGTCGGGGCCCTGACGGTACTCAACGTCTACCTGGCAGGCGGGCTGACCGACGCCACCCGCGACCGGCGGCTCCTGGAGGAGACCTTCCCGGCGCTGCTGGCGTGGCACGACTGGTGGCCGGCGCACCGCACCGGTCCGCACGGCCTGCTCGCATGGGGCTCCGACCCGGTCGACGGCGACCCGGAGTCGGCCACCCTCGACCGCACCAAGCGCGAGTCCGGGCTGGACGACTCCCCGATGTACGACGAGGCCACCTACGACGCGGCGACGCACACCATGGACCTCGCCGACGCCGGCTTGAACGCCCTGCACGTCGCCGACGGTGAGGCCCTGGCGGCCATCGCGTCCCGGCTGGGTGCGGACCAGACGGCGGCCAGGCTGCGGGCCGAGACCGCCGCCGCTCGGGAGAGCGCCGCGAAGCAGTTCTGGTCGGCCGAGCACGGCGGCTACCGCAACCTGCGCGCCGACGGCAGCCACGACCCGCACGTCTCGCCGACGCTGCTCTACCCGCTGCTGGCCGGGTTCCCCGACGCCGCGACGGCGCGGGCCGTCGCCGAGGCCATGCTGCACCCCGAGGTGCTCGGCGGCGACCGGCCGCTGCCCAGCGTGTCCCGCGACGATCCCGGGTTCGCCGCCACCTACTGGCGCGGCCGGATCTGGGCGCCGATGGCCTACCTCGCGGTCCAAGGGCTGCGCCGCTACGGCCTCACGGAGCACAGCCGTGCGGTGAGCGCCGCCCTGCTCGAGCTGTTCCTCGCCGAGTGGGAGACGCACAGCCACGTCCGCGAGAACTACCCGGCGCACTCCGGCGAGGACCTGACCGGGTTCCGGCAGCGTTCCGACGGGCTGATGGCCTGGGGTGGGCTGCTGGCCCACCTGGCCTTCGGCGAGCTTGCCGAGGCCCGAGCCGACGGCTGGCGCTTCGCGCACCCGGGCCGGGCGGCGCAGCTGGCGAACCTCCCGCTGGGCGAGGGCCGGCTGGGCGTCCGGGCGAGCGACCGGCTCGTCGTGACGCTCGACGACGCGGTCCTCCTCGACGCCGCGCCCGGCGTCGTCGTCAGCGGCTACGAGCGCACTGGCGACGCCGTCCGGGTGAGCCTCAGCGGCAGCGGAGACGTCTCGGTCGGAGCGCCCGGGGGCGAACTGATCGCCGTCACCGTCGACGGCGGGACCCGGCGCGTGCGGATCGACAGAGAGGGAACCATCGCGTGAGCAGTGAGACGGCAACTTCGACCGACATCCTCGTGGTGGGCGGTGGGCTCGGCGGTGTCGCCGCGGCCCTCGCCGCACTGCGGAGAGGCAGGTCCGTCCTGCTCACCGAGGAGTCCGACTGGATCGGCGGCCAGCTGACCAGCCAGGGCGTCCCCCCGGACGAGCACGCCTGGATCGAACGGTTCGGCTGCACCCGCACCTACCGGGAGCTGCGCGAGAACATCCGCGCCTACTACCGCACGTGGTACCCGCTCACCGACGAGGCCCGCGCCGCCCGCGACCTCAACCCGGGCCAGGGCCGGGTCAGCCGGCTGTGCCACGAGCCCCGGATCGGCGCCGCGGTGCTCGACGCGATGGTCGCGCCATGGGTCGCGGCCGGGCGGCTTCGCATCCTCTACCGGCACCGCCCAGTGGCCGCCTCCGTCGACGGCGAGCGCGTGCGCTCCGTCGTCGTCGAAGGCCCCGACGGCGTCCGCACCGGCGTCGGCGCCCGGTACGTCCTGGACGCGACCGAGCTGGGCGACCTGCTCCCGCTGACCGGCGCTGAGCACGTCACCGGCTTCGAGTCGCGGCACGACACCGGCGAGCCCAGCGCCCCGGACGAAGCCCAGCCGGACAACATGCAGGCGTTCTCGTGGGTGTTCGCCGTCGACCACCGCGCGGGTGAGGACCACACCATCGACCGGCCGGCCGGCTACGCCGCGTGGCGTTCCTACCAGCCGCCGAAGTGGCCGAACCCGCTGATCAGCCTCCGCGCGCCGGATCCGCGCACGCTGGAGCCGTTCGAGCGAGCGTTCATCCCCAACGGCGACTCCGGCCCCGTCGTGGCCGACCAGAGCAAGGATCCCGGCGACCGTGAGCTGTGGGCGTTCCGTCGCATCGTCGCCCGGTCGGTGTTCCGCCGCGGGTTCGCGCGAAGCGACGTCACCGTCGTCAACTGGCCGATGATCGACTACCTGCCGGGGCCGCTCATCGGCGTCAGCGACGAGGAGCGCGACAAGCACCTGGCCGGCGCCCGCGAGCTCAGCATGTCGATGCTGTACTGGCTGCAGACCGAGGCTCCGCGCCCCGACGGCGGCACCGGCTGGCCCGGGCTGCGCCTGCGCGGCGACGTCATGGGCACCGCGGACGGCCTGGCGATGGCGCCGTACATCCGCGAGTCGCGGCGCATCGTCGCCCGCCGGCAGGTCGTCGAGCAGGACCTGTCGCTCGCGGTGCGCGGCACCCGGGGCGCCGAGCGGTACCCGGACTCCGTCGGCGTCGGCATGTACCGCATCGACCTGCACCCGTCCACCGGCGGCGACACCTACATCGACGTGGCCAGCTGCCCGTTCCAGATCCCGCTCGGCGCGCTGGTGCCGGTGCGACTGCGCAACCTGCTGCCCGCGGCGAAGAACATCGGCACCACCCACATCACCAACGGCTCCTACCGCCTGCACCCGGTCGAGTGGAACGTGGGGGAGGTGGCCGGCGCGCTGGCCGCGCACTGCCTGGACGGCGGGCTGGAGCCGCAGCAGGTGTACGAGGACGGCGCGCGGCTGGCGGCCTTCCAGGACGAGCTGGCCGCCGACGGCGTCGAGCTGGCGTGGCCCGAGATCAAGGGGTACTGATGGCGGCCGGTGTCGATGGTCGGGCGCTGCTCAGCGGCGTGATGGCGCCGCTGGTGACGCCGATGGAGCGGCCGGGCGTGCCGTCCGCCGCCGCTGCCTCGGCACTGCTCGAGGCGCTGGCCCGCGCCGGGGTGCGCAGCCTGATGCTGTTCGGCAGCGCCGCGTTCGCCGAACAGCCGACGCCCGTGGTCGCCTACAACATGCCCCGCTACAGCAACCCGCTGACCCCGGAGCTGTTCGACGAGGTGCTGGCGATGCCGCACGTGGTCGGCGTGAAGGACAGCTCCGGCGACCTGGCGCTGTTCGGGCACGTCGTCGCCGCGGCCCGCCGCCGCCCGGGCGTCGGCGTCAGCCAGGGGTCGGAGACGCAGCTGGTAGCCGGCCTGGAGGGCGGCGCGGACGGGATCGAGGCTGCACTCCGTCCGGCCCGGAGCGCCCGCGGTCAAGGCCGTCCTGGACTCACGCAAGCTCTGCCCACCGCCCCGCTCCCATGATCATCAACGGTTGGCGACGCCATGACGTCGCCAACCGTTGATGATCATGGGGCGTCCTCGAAGGAGAGAGAGCCATGGAACGCACCCAGATCAGTCGCCGCACCCTGGTCCTTGGAACCGCCGCGAGCGCAGCCGCCGTCGGTGCCCTCGCGTCGGCGCCGTCCGCCGAAGGCTCGACGCGCTCCGCCGCCACGACGGCCGGCGAGTGCCACGAGTCGCTGGTCTTCCAGGCCGGCGACGACGACTTGGAGGTGTTCCACGTCTTCGGCCTGACGACGACGGTGGCCGGCTCGGTGCTGGCGTTCGCCGAGGCCAGGATCACCCAGCACGACGCCGACCCGCACCACCTCGCGATCCGCCGCAGCCGCGACGGCGGTCGGACGTGGGAGCCTCTGCGGTACGTGCGCCGCTCCGACGGCGTCCAGTCGTTCATCAACCCCACGCCGGTCGTCGACCGCGAGTCCGGGCGCATCTTCCTGTTCCACGCGGAGTGCTTCCGCGACCCCGGCAACACCGGCGGCTCGCCGGACAGCTCCCGCCTCTCCGTCGTGACCAGTGACGACGACGGCGAGACGTGGTCGGACCCGACCGAGCTGACGCACCTGTTCGACGGCGACCCGAACGAGCAGACCCTGCACATGCCGGGCCCGGGCCACGGCATCCAGCTGGCCGACGGGCGGCTGATGCTGCAGGTGTGGCACCGGCGGGCCATCGCCTTCCCGGTGGCGGAGCGGCGCTACGGCGTGACGGTGATCGTCAGCGACGACGGCGGCGCGACCTGGCAGGCCGGCGGCGGCGTGCCCTTGGACGGTGCCTACCCGCTGAACGAGGCCCGGCTGATCGAGCGGCCGGACGGGTCGCTGGCGGTGCTCGGCCGGTACGCCTCCGGCGGCACCCATCCGCGCATCGTGTCGGTGAGCGCCGACCGCGGGCAGACGTGGTCGCCGCCGGTGCTGGACGCCTCGGCCCGGCCGGTGAACGCGATCGACACCGGGGTGGTCCGGGTGCCGCCCCAGGGCTCGGATGACACCAGCCGGATCGTGTTCTCCCGGGTCGACTCGCCGACGCGGCGCAACATGACCGTCTCGATCTCCTACGACGAGGGCATGACCTGGCCGTACAGCCGAGTGCTGACCGAAGGGCCGGCGTCGTACTCCGACGCGGTCGCGCTGCCGGACGGGCGCATCGGCGTCCTGTACGGGCGCGAGCACGCGCCGGGCGTGACCAGGAGCTTCTCGCGTGACGTGGTCTTCGCCGCGTTCGACCTGGCGTGGCTGACCTCCGGCGTGGACACCGGACGGCGTGGCCCGCAGACCCGGTTCGGCTACGAGGTGGAGGAGCTGCCGGCGACCGCCACCTCCGGCGTCGGTGTCTCCACGGTGGCCGACCCCGCGGCCAGCGGCGGCCGTCGGGTCGAGGTCGCGGCCACCGACTACGGCCAGTACCTGGAGGCGACCATCGAGGTCACCCGCGCCGCCACCTACGACGTGTACGCGCGGTTCCGGCACCTGCCCAACGCCGGCGTCGTCACCGTCGACGTAGACGGGGCGCGGCTGGGCGGCCCGGTGGACACGTCGACGGTGTCGGTGCGGTCGTTCAAGACCGAGCTGCTGGGCCGGTGTCGCCTCGGCCGCGGCCTGCACACCGTCCGGTTCACCGTCGTGGACAAGCACGTCGACTCCGCCGGTGTCCGCTTCAGCCCCGACCTCATCTCTCTCGCCACCACCCCGGAATGATCACGTTCAGCACGAAATCCCGTGTCGCACCATGCTTGTGAGCCTGGTGCTGCGCGGACAATCCTGGTGGTGGACGGTGACCGCCGGCGTGTCCGTAGAGTGGGTCGCGTGGCGAAACCGACCCGCTGGGTGACCGAGACGAAGCCGGGCCACTCGCAGTGGTACATCGACCGCTTCCGCACCATGGCCGCCGAGGGCGCCGACCTCGGCGGCGAGGCGAGGCTCGTCGACGCGATGGTCGCGCCGCGGTCGCGCGTCCTCGACGCCGGCTGCGGCACCGGCCGGGTGTCGGCGGTCCTGCACGAGCGCGGGCACGAAGTCGTCGGCGTCGATGCGGACGCGGAGCTGATAGCCGCGGCCAGGCACGACCACGACGGCCCGCGGTTCGTCGTCGCCGACCTGGCCGAGCTGGACCTCGGCGAGACCTTCGACGCAGCCGTGCTGGCCGGCAACGTCATGGTGTTTCTGGCGCAGGGCACCGAGACCGAGGCGCTACGGCAGGTGGCCGGCCACGTGCGGCCCGACGGGTTCGTCGTCGTCGGGTTCCACGTCAATCGGCACCTCGCGTTGGCTGAGTTCGACCGCTACGCCACCGACGCAGGCCTGCGGATCGAGCACCGGTTCGCCACCTGGGATCTGCGGGCCTGGCACGACGACGCCGACTTCGCGGTCACCGTCCTGCGCCACGCCACCCCGTGATCATGCGGCGTGATGGCGGGTGACGATCTCGTCGATGGTGCCGGCCAGGTCCACGTCCCGCTGGGTCACGCCGCCCTCGGAGTGGGTGGCCAGCGTGAACCTGAGGTTGCGCCACCGGATGTCGATGTCCGGGTGATGATCGGCCGCCTCGGCCGCCGCCGCCACGTCGTCTACGATGCGGATTCCGGTCATGAAGTCCGGCGCCTTGACGGTGCGCGTGATGGCCGACGTGTCACCGGACCAATGCGGCAGGCCAGCGAGCGCGACCCGGACGCCGTCGTCGTCGAGCAGTGCCATGTGTGCCTGCGCCTCCATTCCATCACCAGGATTCTGCGTGTCTCACCAGGATCGCAAGCCTGGTGAGACACGAGATTTCGTGCTGAACGTGATCAATCCCCGGGGGTCCGAGGGACTTGAGCGTCCGGGAGCTGGTCGCGGCGGAAGATCTTGCGGCCGAGCCAGGTCACCGGGTCGTAGGAGCGGTCGGCGACGCGCTCCTTCATCGGGATGATCGCGTTGTCGGTGATCTTGATGCCCTCAGGGCAGACCTCCGTGCAGCACTTGGTGATGTTGCACAGGCCGATTCCGGCCTGTTCGCGAGCCAGCTCACGACGGTCGTTGGTGTCCAGCGGGTGCATCTCGAGCTCGGCGTAGCGCAGGAAGAACCGCGGGCCGGCGAAGGACGGCTTGTTCTCCTCGTGGTCGCGGATGACGTGGCACACCGTCTGGCACAGGAAGCATTCGATGCACTTGCGGAACTCCTGGCCCCGCTCCACGTCGACCTGTTGCATCCGGTAGGCGCCGTCGGCCGGCCGCGGCTCCGGCGCGAACGGCGGCACCTTCTCGGCGACCTTGTAGTTGTACGACACGTCGGTGACGAGGTCGCGGACGACGGGGAAGGCGCGCAGCGGCGTCACCGTCACCGTCTCGCCCTCCTCGAACGTGGACAGCCTGGTCATGCAGGCCAGCCGCGGCTTGCCGTTGATCTCGGTGCTGCACGAGCCACACTTGCCGGCCTTGCAGTTCCAGCGGACGGCGAGGTCGCCGGCCTGGGTGGCCTGGATGCGGTGGAGGGCGTCGAGGACCACCTCGCCTTCCTCCACCTCGACGGTGAAGTCCACCAGCTCACCGCCGCTGGCGTCGCCGCGCCAGACCTTCATGTCAAGGTCGTATCCCATTAACGCCTCCTCGGCGGTGATCTGTCGTGTCGTCCGGCGCGGGTCAGCCGAACAGCTCGCGCAGCTCGTCGGGCATCTCCGGCAGCGGTTCCCGGGTGACGGCGACATCGTCGCCGTCGAGCCGGCAGTGCAGGTTGAGCCTGCCCCAGGCGTCGTCGGTGGCCGGGAAGTCGTCGCGGGTGTGACCGCCGCGGCTCTCGGTCCGCTCCAGCGCCGCACGCGCGATGCATTCGCTGACCAGCAGCATGTTGTGCAGGTCGATGGCCAGGTGCCAGCCCGGGTTGTACTGCCGGTGGCCCTCCACGCTGAGCCGGCCGATGCGTTCCTTGAACTTCGTCAGGTCGTCCAGCGCCTGCCGCATCTCGTCCTCGCGCCGGATGATGCCGACGAGGTTGTGCATGACCTCCTGCAGATCCTGCTGGACGCCGTACGGGTTCTCGCCGCCCTCGATGCCGAACGGCGCCAGCGCCCGCTCCGACGCCGCGCGCACCACGTCGTCGTCGATTGACGGACGGGTTGCCAGCCGGGCCGCGGCGTAGGCCGCGTTGAGGCCGGTGCGCCGGCCGAACACCAGCAGGTCGGACAGCGAGTTGCCGCCGAGCCGGTTCGCGCCGTGCATGCCGCCGGCCACCTCGCCCGCGGCGTAGAGGCCGGGGACGGCCGACTCGCCGGTGTCGGGGTCGACCGCGACACCACCCATGACGTAGTGGCAGGTCGGGCCCACCTCCATCGGCTCGGCCGTGATGTCGACGTCGGCCAGCTCCTTGAACTGGTGGTACATGGACGGCAGCCGGCGCCGGATGTACTCCGGTGTGCGTCGGGAGGCGATGTCGAGGAAGACCCCGCCGTGCGGTGACCCGCGGCCTGCTTTGACCTCGGCGTTGATGGCCCGGGCGACCTCGTCGCGGGGCAGCAGCTCCGGCGGGCGGCGGTTGTTCGTCTTGTCCTCGTACCAGCGGTCGGCCTCGTCCTCGGAGTCCGCCGTCTCGGCCTTGAAGAACTCGGGGATGTAGTCGAACATGAACCGGCGGCCCTCGCTGTTGCGCAGCACGCCGCCGTCGCCGCGGACCGACTCGGTGACCAGGATGCCCTTCACCGACGGCGGCCAGACCATGCCGGTCGGGTGAAACTGCACGAACTCCATGTTCACCAGGCTGGCGCCTGACTGCAGGGCCAGAGCGTGACCGTCGCCGGTGTACTCCCACGAGTTCGACGTCACCTTGTACGACTTGCCGATGCCGCCGGTTGCCAGCACGACCGACGGGGCCTCGAACAGCACGAACCGGCCGGACTCGCGCCAGTACCCGAACGCGCCGGCGATGCGGCCACCGGCCGAGACACGCTTGTCGGTCGAGGTCGCAGTGTCGCCGTCCTTGACCAGCTCGGTGACCGTGCACTCCATGAACACGTCGATGCCGAGGGCGACGGCGCGCTGCTGCAGGGTGCGGATGAGCTCCAGGCCGGTGCGGTCGCCCACGTGCGCGAGGCGCGCGTAGCGGTGGCCGCCGAAGTCGCGCTGCGAGATGAGCCCGTCGGGGGTGCGGTCGAACAGCGCCCCCCACTCCTCGAGCTCGCGGACGCGGTCCGGCGCCTCCTGCGCGTGCAACTGCGCCATCCGCCAGTGGTTGAGCATCTTCCCGCCACGCATGGTGTCGCGGAAGTGCACCTTCCAGTTGTCCTCCTGCCAGACGTTGCCCATGGCCGCGGCGATGCCGCCCTCGGCCATGACGGTGTGCGCTTTGCCCAGCAGGGACTTGCAGACGATGCCGACCCGCGCGCCGGCGTCGTGAGCGGCGATGGCCGCGCGCAGCCCGGCCCCGCCCGCACCGACGACGAGGACGTCGAAGCTGTGCCGTTCGATCTCAGTCATGGTGTTGCTCGTGCTCCTCAGAAGAACCGCGGGTCGGACCAGGTGCCGGAAGCAACCATCCAGATGTAGAAGTCGGTGAACGCGACCCACACCAGGGATGCCCAGGCGAGCTGGGCGTGTCTGCCGTTGAGCACGGACACCATGCCCCAGGCGCGATAGCGCACCGGGTGCTTGGAGAAGCTGCGCAGCCGGCCGCCGATGATGTGCCGGCACGAGTGGCACGACAGGCTGTACAGACCCAGCAGCACCGCGTTGACCACCAGGATCAGCGAGCCCAGGCCCATGTGGCCCCACTCGCCCTCTGGTGACTTGAAGCTCATCACCGCGTCGTACGTCAGCAGCACGTTGTAGGCGAGCGCGAGGTACAGCGCGTACCGGTGGATGTTCTGCAGGATCAACGGGAACCGCGTCTCGCCGGTGTAGCGGCGGTGTGGCTCGGCGACGGCGCATGCCGGCGGCGACATCCAGAACGAGCGGTAGTAGGCCTTGCGGTAGTAGTAGCAGGTCAGCCTCAGGCTCAGCGGGATGATCAGGATGAGCACGGCCGGCGACAGCGGCCACCAGTCACCCACCCAGGTGCCCAGGTGGGCCGAGCCCTCGACGCATTCGGTGGTGACGCACGGCGAGTAGAGCGGCGTCAGGTACGGCTCGATGAAGTAGTGCTCGCCGACGAAGGCCCGGTACGTCGCATAGACGACGAAGGCGAGCAGCACCAGCGCGGTGAAGCTGGGGTAGACCCACCAGCGGTCGGTGCGCAGGCTGCGTGCGGTGATGCGGGCCCGGGTCGGAGATTGCGTTCCGGTGGGGGCGGCCATCTTGTGCGCTCTTTCAGAAGGACGGTGGACGGGGAGGGCGTGCGGTGGGCTCGTGCGGGCGGACCCGCGGCCGGGCGTCGTGCGGGGCGCTCAGGTGGGCGCTGAACGTGCGCGAGCGGGGAGCGTGGCTCGGGCGGTGCGGACGGCGATCATGGTGCCCGCCGGTCCGGGGCGCCGAGCCCTTCGTCGTCGGCGCCGGCCCACATGCTCCGGTCGTACGGCTCGTCGGGAACGACCTCGAGCTGCCGGACCGGTTCTGGCCGATGCCCGGGCAGCGGGTCGCCGAGCTCCGCGAGATCGTCGCCGAGCCTGGCCACGTCACTGAGCAGCCGCCGAACGCCGAGGGTGTCACCGTAGTGCCGGCGCAGGGCTGCCACCGCTGTCTCCAGTGCGGACACGGCGTCGGCCACTGCTGCCCGGCTCTCGGGCACTCCCATCTGCTGCCTCCCGCGAGCATCGGCGGTCGCGATAGGCCGCAGCCTGGCACGCCTCGCCCGCCGAATCCAGAGGTTGTGGGCGATGGGATGTACATCACACGGTGCAGAACTTGATTTTTCGAACGATCATGTTCCGTAATTCGGCTGCCCCTGGCCGCCCTTGATCATCGGCGATCCCGGGGCCTGCCGCGCGGGGAATCGTCGACGATCACGAACGTGCGTGCAAAGGAACGGTTGCAAAGAAACCTTGGGAAGAGTTACCGTGCTGGTCATGACGCCTGGGGACGGGTCCGGTTCGCCGCCGGATGAGCCTGGTCTACAGTCCCGCCGGCCGCCGCGGCGGCAGATCGACGCGACCACGCTGCGCGGCCTGGCCCACCCGCTGCGGGTGCGGCTGATGGACGCGCTCGTCACCTACGGTCCGGCGACGGCGACGATGCTGGCCGCGCGGTTCGGTGAGAGCACCGCGTCCACCAGCTACCACCTGCGGCAGCTGGCCCGGCACGGCTTCATCGAGGAAGACCTGGACCGCGGCGTCGGGCGGGAGCGCTACTGGCGGGCCTACCCGGGCGGCGCACAGCTCGACAGCGCGGAGATGTCCGGCACCACGTCCGACGAGGCGGCCCGGTTGGTGGTCGGCGAGTTTCAGCGCGCCCAGGCCAGCCGCCTCGACCACTGGCTCACCGTCGGGCATCGCGAAGTGCCGCGCGAATGGGGTGCGGCCACCGTCAACTCCACCGCCCACCTGCGGCTGCGGCCGGACGAGTTGGCCGAGCTGAGTGAGCAGCTGACCGCCGTCGTCGAGGCCTGGAAGGACCAGGTCGACCACCGCATGGGCGAGCAGACACCCAACACTGAGATCATCGAAGTGCAGGTCAGGACGTTCCCCGTGCCGGCGCTGGGCACGCCGTGACGGTCGGGGCACCGCCCGGGCGGCGGCTGGGTCCCGCGTTCGGCCGGCTCTGGGGCGTGAGCCTGGGCAGCAACCTCGCCGACGGGTTCGGCGCCACTGCCGCGCCGCTGCTGGCCGCCACGCTGACCCGCGATCCGCTGCTGGTGTCGCTGCTCGGCGTCGCCCAGTACCTCCCGTGGCTGCTGTTCGGGGTGCTGTCCGGCTCCGTCGTCGACGGGTTCGACCGCCGCAGGGTTGCCGCCGTCGCGTGCGGCGTGCGCGCCGTGGTCGCCGGCGCCGTGTGCCTGCTGGTGGCCACCGACCACATGATCATCGCGATGCTCATCGCGATGATGTTCGTGTTCGGTGTCCTGGAGACCGTGGCCGACGGGTCGGTTCAGGCGATGGTGCCGTCGGTGGTCGAGCGGTCGAGGCTGGTCCGGGCGAACAGCCGCATCCAGAGCACCGAGGTGGTGGCACAGACCTTCGTCGCCGCGCCGCTGGCCGGTGTGCTGTTCGCGGTCGCGGCGGCGCTGCCGTTCCTGATCCATTCCGCGAGCTTCGCGCTGGCCGCCGTCCTGGTCATCACCCTGCCTCTGTCGGCTGCCCGTGCCGCCGATCGCTACGCCGAGGGCGGTGACGCCGCTGGTGGCGAGGTGGAGCCGGGGTCCGCCCGGCGGCTTGCGGGTCTCGCCGAGGGCGTCCGGTTCCTGGTCGCGCACCGGCTGCTGCGCGACCTGTGGATCGTCAACATCGTCCTGGGCGTGTTCGTCATGGTGGCGCAGGCGGTTCTGGTGCTGTTCGTCCTGGACGTGCTGGACCTGCCGGAGGCGCTCTACGGCGTGTTCGTGATGACCGCCGCGGTCGGAGCGGTCGCCGGCGCGCTCGCCGCGCCGCGGCTTGTCGGGCATCTCGGCCGGGGCTGGATGCTGATCGGCTCGGTCGGCGTCACCTCGGCCGGCTTCGCGATCTGCGGCCTGGCGCCGCACGTCGTCGTCGCCGGCGTCGGGTTCCTGCTGGTGGGCCTCGGCGTGGCGGCGTGGAACGTCGTGGCGGTCACATTGCGGCAGGAGCTGGTGCCAGGACACCTGCTCGGCCGGGTGCACGGTGCCTGGAGGTCGCTCGGGTGGGGTCTCATGCCGCTGGGAACGCTGGCCGGCGGCCTGCTCGGGCGGATCGATCTGCGGTTGCCGATGATTGTCGGAGCAATCGGAATCGCGCTCGCGGGAGTGGTCTTCCGCCGTTCCTTACTCGTCCTGCCGAGAAGCGATTGAACCGGAGGATTTCCCGAGACCCTCGTGCCCGTTCCGTTGTGATTTCGTAGCCTGAGACCGGAGTTGGGTTTCAGGTCAGTAACAGCGCGCCTGGCAACCTTGTGTGTTCGTAAGTAGCGATGGTGGTCTTGTCCACACTCTCATTCTGCGATCCTTGCGATCCGACACACAAGGAGTCAGACCTTGACCACCAAGCGCAGGGGTACGGCGTTCTTCGCTGTCCTCGCGGCAGGCGCACTGGCGCTGACCGCCTGTGGCAGTGACGACGACGGCGAGGAGCCCGGGGCCAACCGTTCCGGGACCGAGGAGCCGACGCAATCCGAAGGCACCATTCCCGGCAGCACCATCACCGTCGCGGTCAACGAGGACTACACGGCCTACAACGACACCACCGCGATCGGCAACGGCACGTGGAACAGCTACATCCACAACGGCACCAAGCTGACCTTCTGGTCGTACGGTGCCGATGGCAACCCGGTGCGCGAGGAGGAGTTCGGCACCTACGAGAAGGTCAGCGACGACCCGCTGACCGTCGAGTACACGGTGAACGACGAGACCTCCTGGTCCGACGGCACGCCGATCGACTGTGACGACCTCCTGCTGGAGTGGGCCGCGCTGTCCGGCACCATGGTCGGTCCTGACGGCGAGAACATCTTCGACGCCTCGTCCACCAACGGCTTCGAGCTGATCGAGAAGCCCGACTGCCAGCCCGGCGACAAGCAGTTCACCGTCGTCTACAGCCAGCCGTACATCGACTGGGAGCTGATCGTCGAGGGCGGCGACGTCCCGGCCCACATCGCGGCTCAACAGGGCGGTCTGACGCCTGAGGAGCTGGTCACCGCGATCCAGAACGACGACATCGCCGCGCTGACGCCGGTGGCGGAGTTCTGGAACACCGGCTGGCAGTTCAACCCCGGTGAGCTCCCGCCGGCCGAGATGATCCCGTCGTCCGGCCCCTACCTGCTCACCGACTGGCAGGCCGGTCAGTCCATCACCCTGACCGCGAACCCGGACTTCTACGGCACCCCGCCGCCCACCGAGACCATCGTCCTGCGCGTCCTCGACGGTGACCAGCAGGTCGCCGCGCTGCAGAACGGCGAGGTCGACATCATCAACCCGAGCAACCCGACGGTCGACACGATCTCGCAGCTCGAGGGGCTCGGCGACCAGGTCGAGACCATGACCGGCGGCAACCTGACCTGGAGCCACATCGACTTCCAGATGGGCCCGGGCCGGGCGTTCGAGCCGCTCGAGGTCCGGCAGGCGTTCGCCAAGTGCGTGCCGCGGGAGCTGATCGTCGAGAACCTGGTCCGCCCGGCCAACCCGGACGCGGTGACCCAGGACCTGCGCGAGTTCTTCCCGGTCGACGAGGACTACGACGCCGCCCGTGAGACGGCCTTCCCGGCCGACATGTACGGCGAGCAGGACCTCCAGGGCGCTCAGGAGCTGATGGACCAGGCCGGTGTGACGCAGCCGGTCGAGATCGTGTTCATGCACGCCGACGACCCGGTCCGCAACGACCTCGCCGCTCTGATCAAGGACGCGTGCGACCAGGTCGGCTTCAACGTCGTCGACTTCACCCCGCCGGACTGGGGCGAGCGCCTCACCGCCGACCCCGGGTCGTACGACGCCGCCATGTTCGGCTGGGCGGGCTCGGGCAACATCGCCTCCGGCCAGTCGCTCTATGTCACCGGCGGCGACCAGAACCCGTACGGCTACTCCAACACGACGGTCGACGAGATCTGGGACCAGGTGGTCACCAGCGCCGACCGGGAGGCCGCGCGCGAGCTCCTGGTCGAGGCCGAGGCCGAGCTCTGGAACGACGTGTTCAACATCCCGCTGTACACGAACGCCAACGTTGTCGCTGTCGCTCAGGGCATCGAAGGCGTCGAGGTGAACGCCGCCCAGACCGGTGTGACGTTCAACATGGACGAGTGGATCCCGGCATCGTCCTGATCGTCCGGAATCCATGACCCAGGGGGACGAGGGGTCGGCAGGAGTAGCCCGGCCGGCCCCTCGTCCGCTGCCCAGTACCCGCTCGACGGCCCGATCGGCCGGCGTCGGGTACGGTGTGCAGCGAGCTTTTGCAAAGGAGCAGGTACGACGTGCTCGCCTTCATCGTGCGCAGGTTGGTCGTCTCCGCGGGAGTGCTCCTGGCCGGCACCTTCCTGGCCTACTGCCTCGTCGCGTTGTCCGGCGACCCGCTGGCCCGGCTGCGCCAGGACAACACCCCCGGCGTCGAGGACCGCATCGCCGAGATGACCGATCGGCTCAACCTCGACACCCCGGTGCCGCTGCGGTACCTGCAGTGGCTCGGGTCGGCGTCCAAGTGCCTGGTGCCGTTCGCGGCCGAGTGCGACCTCGGCCAGTCGGTGCGCGGGCAGGACGTCACCTTCCTGCTCGGCAACGCGGTGTCGTCGACGCTGCAGCTCATCACGGTCGCCACCTTCACGGCCATGATCGTCGGTGTCATCGTCGGCATCGTCACCGCGCTGCGCCAGTACTCCCGCCTCGACTACGCCACCACACTGGCGTCCTTCTTCTTCGTCTCCCTCCCGCTGTTCTGGTTCGCCGTGCTGCTGAAGCAGTACGTCGCCATCGACCTCAACGACTGGCTGGCCGACCCGACGGTGTCCCTGCCGGCCGCGGCCATCGTCGGCGTGATCAGCGGACTCATCTGGGCGTCGGCCATAGGGGGTGATCGGCGGCGGGTCTGGATCTCCTTCGGCATCGCGTTCGCGGCCACCGCCGGCGCACTGTTGATCCTCTCGGCCAGCGGGTGGTTTGCCAGCCCCGGCCTCGGCCCGGTCGTGGTCACCGTCGTCGGTGGTGCCGCGGCCCTCGGCCTGACGGCGTTGCTGGCCGGCTTCCGCTACCGCCACGTGCTCTACGCGGCGCTCGCCACGGCCGCCGTCGGCGCCATCCTCAACCTCGCGCTCGACCAGGTCCTGAGCGACCCGAGCTACCTCACTCTGATCGGGCTGCTGCTGCTGGCCGTCGCGATCGCCGGCGGCGTCGGGTACGCGCTGGGCGGGCTGCAGCGCAAGCAGGCGATCCAGACGTCCATCGGCGTCGCCGTCATCATGTCGGTCACCATCTTCATCGACCGCATGCTCAGCGCGTGGGGCAACTACTTCGACGCGGTCGACGGCCGGGTGGTGGCCACGTTCGGCTCGCGCACGCCCAACTACGACGGCGGCACCTGGGGCAACCTGCTCGACACCGCCACTCACCTGCTGCTGCCGACCATCGCGCTGATCCTCGTCTCCGTTGCCACCTACAGCCGCTACACGCGGGCGAGCATGCTCGAGGTGATGAACCAGGACTACGTCCGCACGGCCCGCTCGAAGGGCCTGACCGAGCGGACGGTCATCGTCCGGCACGCGTTCCGCAACGGCCTCATCCCGATCACTACGCTGATGGCCTTCGACGTCGCCGGGCTGATGGGCGGCGCGGTGATCACAGAGACGGTGTTCGCCTGGCAAGGCATGGGCTTCATGTTCGTGACCGCACTCCGCGACGTCGATCCGAACCCGGCCATGGCGTTCTTCTTGGTCACCGGCTTGGCGGCGGTCGTGTTCAACATGCTGGCCGACATCGCCTACGCCTACCTCGACCCGAGGATCCGGCTGTCGTGAGCGCGATCGGAGGAGGAGGTCCCGTGATCACACCGGGCGACCCGGCGGCCCCGGCCGCTGACGCGCAGGGCATGACGGTCGTCGCGCGCACCCAGGCACAGCTGGTGCGGCGGCGGTTCTTCCGGCACCGTGCCGCGATGATCTCGCTGGTGGTGTTCGCGCTGTTGCTGATCCTGTCGTTCAGCGCCACCGGTATCGGCCCGATCCCCGGCTGGTGGAAGCACGACTACACGACCGTGGGTTCCGTCGTCGAAGGCGGCAGCCCGACGCTCTCGGTGGTGCCGACGTTCCTCGGCGGCGACGGCATGCACCTCGGCGACCACCCGTTCGGCCAGGACAACAAGGGCATCGACTACTTCGCGCTGACCATGCGCGGCACCCAGGTCTCGATCATGATCGCGTTCATCGTCGGCGCGCTCGGGACCCTGCTCGGCGTGCTGATCGGTGCGGCGGCGGGCTTCTTCCGCGGCTGGACCGAGACCATCCTGATGCGCTTCACCGACATCATCATCGTGATGCCGCTGCTGGCCATCGTGTCCGTGCTGGCGAACCGGGTCGGCAACGCCGGACCGTTCTGGCTGGCCGTCGTCATCGCGCTGTTCACCTGGACCGGGCTGGCGCGCATCGTCCGCGGTGAGTTTCTGTCACTGCGGGAGAAGGAGTTCATCGAAGCCGCCCGCGCCGTGGGCACCCCCGCCTGGCGCATCATCCGCAAGCACATCCTGCCCAACACGATCGGCGTCATCGTCGTCAGCGCGACGCTCAGCATCGCCGGTGCGGTGCTGCTGGAGACCGCGCTGTCGTTCCTCGGCTTCGGCGTCAAGCCGCCGGACACCTCGCTCGGCCGCCTCATCAGCGACTACCAGTCGGCGTTCGCCAGCCGGCCGTGGCTGTTCTTCTGGCCGGGCCTGTTCATCGTGCTCATCGCGCTCACCGTGAACTTCATCGGTGACGGCCTGCGCGACGCGTTCGATCCTCGACAGAACAAGGTGCGGAGCTGACATGACGACGCCTACACCTGACGACCCGTTCCGCGACCCACGCTCGATGGGCGCCGCGGGCTCCGACCCGCTCGATGTCCCGGCGGCCGCGCCCACCGAGGAGATCGGCCCGGACGAGCGCGCCCACCTGGGCCACCTCGGCCTGTCCCGGGTCGGCGCCGAGGAACTGCTGCGGGTCGAGGACCTGCATGTCGACTTCCCCACCGACGACGGCGTCGTGCGCGCGGTCCGCGGGGTCTCCTACAGCCTGAACGCCGGCGAGGTGCTGGGCATCGTGGGGGAGTCCGGCTCCGGCAAGTCGGTGTCGTCCATGGCAGTCCTCGGGCTGCTGCCGAAGTCCGCACGCATCCGCGGCTCCATCCGGTTCCGCGGCGACGACGTGCTCGGCATGTCGCAGCCGGCGCAGCGGAGCCTGCGCGGCCGCCGCATCGCGATGATCTTCCAGGACCCGATGACGGCAATGAACCCGGTGCACACGATCGGCGACCAGCTTGCCGAGGCGGTGCTGTCGCACGAGCTGATGCCGCGCAGGAAGGCCATGGCCCGCGCCGAGGAGGCGCTGGCGCTGGTGGGCATCCCGCAGCCGAAGACGCGGCTGCGCAGCTACCCGCACGAGTTCTCCGGCGGCATGCGTCAGCGCGCGATGATCGCGATGGCCATCATCAACAGCCCGGACGTCATCATCGCCGACGAGCCGACGACGGCGCTGGACGTCACCGTCCAGGCGCAGATCCTGGAGAAGCTGATCGAAGTCAAGGACGCGGTCGGCGCAGCCATCGTCCTCATCACCCACGACCTCGGCGTTGTCGCCGGGATGGCGCACCGGGTGCTGGTCATGTACGCCGGCCGGGCGGTCGAGATCGGCGAGACCGACGAGGTGTTCTACAACGCGCGGATGCCCTACACCGCCGGCCTGCTCGGGTCCATCCCGTCGCTGGAGGCCCAGGACGCCAGCCGGCTGCGGCCGATCAAGGGTGCGCCGCCGTCGCTGATCAACCTTCCGACGGGGTGCCCGTTCTCGCCGCGCTGCCCACTGGCGACGGACATCTGCCGCGAGCAGGAGCCGGCACTGCTGCCGACGGACTCCATGGGCCATGTCGCCGCCTGCCACCACTGGGACGAGCTGGCCGGCGTGGACGACCCGACGGCGTTCTTCCGCTCCGAGAGTGAGGCTTCGCGATGACGGTCACCGACGAGCGCCAGGGTGCCGCACCGAGCAGCGGCTCCGGCGGCCACCTGCTCGAGGTCGACGACCTCGTCATGGAGTTCCCGGTCCGCAGCGAAGGCTTGCTGCGCCGCGTCGTTGGGCAGGTGCACGCGGTGAGCGGCGTCTCGCTGCACCTCGACGCCGGCGAGACCCTCGGCGTGGTCGGCGAGTCCGGCTGCGGCAAGTCCACCACCGGCCGGGCGATCCTGCAGCTGCACCGGCCCACCAGCGGGTCGGTCAGGTTCGAGGGCCGCGAGCTGACCTCGCTGACGATGAAACAGCTGCGCGAGTTGCGCCGCGAGATGCAGATCGTCTTCCAGGACCCGTTCGCCTCGCTCAACCCGAAGATGCCGGTCAACGACATCATCGCCGAACCGCTGAAGGTGCACCGGAAATGGAACGGCGGCGGGCCGAAGCGGGTCGCGGAGCTGCTGGAGCTCGTCGGCCTCAACCCCGAGCACGGCAACCGGTACCCGCACGAGTTCTCCGGCGGGCAGCGGCAGCGGGTCGGCATCGCCAGGGCACTGGCGCTGGAGCCCAAGCTGCTGGTGCTCGACGAGCCCGTGTCCGCGCTGGACGTCTCGGTCCAAGCCGGCGTGGTCAACCTGCTCGAGGACCTCCAGGACGAGCTGGGGCTGGCCTACCTGTTCATCGCCCACGACCTGTCGGTGGTGCGCCACATCTCCGACCGGGTCGCGGTCATGTACCTCGGCAAGGTGGTCGAGGTCGGCGACAAGGCCGACATCTACGCC